>CAYWZA010000001.1:0-67531 GCA_964462785.1 uncultured Candidatus Saccharibacteria bacterium
TTGCAGAAAAAACGGCATCATTAACTACACAAGTTCAGTGTTCAAAGAAATGGGGAAAGTACACTCTGTAATCGAACATGTCCTGCCGGACATCGACCTTCTCGTCCTCATGGCCATCAATCCGGGCATCGTCGGTCACAGACTGATTCCGCAGATGCTTCCCAAGATCGGCGAGGCGCGCACGATGCTCGAAAAGTATCCGCGCGTAAAGATCGAGATCGACGGCGGTGTATCGCCGGACAGCGCCGCACGTATGGTCGCGCTCGGCGCAGATATCCTCGTCTGTGGCACCTCGTCTATATATAAGAAGGACGTTCCACTCTCGAAGAAGATACCCGAGTTCCGTACCTTTGTTGAACGCGGCTTGCAATTGCCTATCAACTTTCAAACTGTATGAGGCACACCGTCCTCGTTACCACATCGGGTATCGGTTCCCGCCTCGGCGACCTGACCCAACACACCAACAAAGCGCTTGTGCGCATCGGCGACAAGCCGGTCATATCACACATTATCGAGTCATATCCCAAGAAAACGCGATTTGTCGTAACGCTAGGATACTTTGGCGACCATGTGAAGGATTTTCTCAAGCTTGCGTATCCCGACCGCGACATTGAATACGTTACCGTTGACCCCTTCATGGGGCCCGGCTCAAGCCTTGGTTATTCCATGCTGAAGGCCAGCCGCCTGCTACAATGCCCTTTTATTTACCACGCCTGTGACACATTGGTGACCAACCGCATACCATTGCCACGCAAAAATTGGATAGGCGTATTCCGCGGCGCTGACACTTCGCAATATGCGTCGTGGACACTGCACGAAGGGGTCCTGCAATTCCACGAAAAAGGTGCTATTGGCTCTGATTTTATTCACATCGGCTTGATCGGAGTACGCGACTACAAAAAATTCTGGCAGACCCTCGCTCACCTGCGCAAGACTGACCCAAACAACAGCACACTGAATGATTGTCAGGTGCTGGCGCATATGCTCAAGGCAGGTGCGAAGGCCAAGACTGTGGAGCTACCCACATGGCAGGATATAGGCAACGTGGCCGCGCTCCAGCAAGCGCGTGAGAGGGTCGGTAAGTCTGCCGAGGTCTTGGACAAAGTGGGTGAGGCCATATTTCTTTTCAAAGAATTCGTTATTAAATTTTTCGCCGACACGCAGGTGGTAGCGAACCGCGCCCAACGCGGGCGGGCACTTAAGGGGTTCGCTCCGCAGATTGAGGGTGCTCGCGGAAATTTTTACCGATATCGATTTGTTCCCGGAGAAGTGTACCCGGATGTGGTGAACCCAAAAGACTTCGGACAATTCCTTGACTGGGCACAAAAACATTTTTGGAAAGAGCCCGCGAATAAAATGCCTGCTAGAAAATTCTCACAGATGTGCCGCTCTTTTTATGAAAACAAGACTCGCGCGCGCATTGAAAAATTTTTCCAAGAGAACGGCATCCGCGACATGGCACACATTATCAACGGCGAATCCGTACCCTCATTGAATGATTTGCTCGAAAAAGTTGATTTCGTTGCGCTCTCCAAAGGTTTGCAGTCGCGTTTTCATGGTGATCTAATACTGGACAACATAATCCGCACCAAAAACGGTTTCAGCCTCGTCGATTGGCGGCAAGACTTTGGCGGGCATCTCACCATTGGCGACCGCTATTACGATCTTGCCAAACTCAACCACAACCTCACCATCAACCACGCCGTGATTAATAAAAACCTGTTTTCGGTCTCCGTGCAGGACGCGAATATCCGTTGCGAAATTATGCGCCCGAACACACTGGTTGAATGCCAGGCTGTCTTTGCAGACTTCGTGAAGAGATACGAGTACGACACTCATCGCGTGGACGTGCTAACGGCACTCATCTGGCTCAACATGGCACCTCTCCATCACCACCCATTCAATCTTTTTCTCTACTACTTTGGTAAATTGCATCTATGGCGCGCGCTACAAAAAAACGCATAAGTCACCTGATTCTCGATGTGGACGGGGTCCTTACCGACGGTACTTTTTGGTATTCGTCGAAGGGCAAGGTCCTCAAGAGATTCGGCCCAGACGACGCCGATGCGATACATCTCATCAAGCCGTATCTCGAGGTCTTGGCTATCTCCGGTGACAAGCGCGGATTTCCCATCACAAAGAAACGCGTCGCAGACGATATGGGGCTTCCTCTTTTCCAAGTCAGCACGTTCGAGCGCGCGAATTGGATAGCCAAACGCTTTAAACCCGATGAGGTCGTCTACATGGGCGATGGCATTTTCGATGCAATGGTGTTTGCGAAAGTCGGTTATGCGATTGCACCAGCAAATGCCTCAGCAATGGTGCGCGCGCATGCTGACTTTGTAACACAGGCAGGTGGTGGTAGCGGTGCAGTCGCGGAAGCATGTTTTCATCTCCTGGAGCTTTTCTTTAAGATGCCCGACGTCTTAAACTTTCGCATCGACGGTGGCGAATGGGCGACGAACAAATAGCGTCAAGGTGAGGGGCTACTTCTTAGCTTGGAGAGTCCAATCCGCGAGCCTTCTCTTGAGCTGCTCGTGCAATGGAATCTTAAGGCGGTATGTGTCGCTTTCATAATTGTCTCCTCCGCGAGGTCCATTTACGAAACTCAGAAATGCGCAGTCTTCAAGCGCGATGAACTCGTGTGCCTCTCCCTTATCCCAGTGCGTAACGTCATTGGGTTTTACGACATACGTTTCAATCTTACTGCTACCTTTTTTGCGACTATATGCGCGCATGGTACCCCAGAGCATAAAATCCGTCTGCTGTGATTTTTTATGGAAGTGGTTGCCGCGCACTGACCCTTTCTTCGATTTCACGATGACGCAATGTTGATATGGTTCAGAGACAAAAATGTCCATGATGGTGCCGCGAGTATCCTTAAAGTCCACCTTTCGTTTTTCACGCTTCATATATTCATTCTACTACATGCGGGGTAATGAACTTGAGGTGTGGATGTTTCGGACCAATCTTGTTTTTGAGAAAATCTGCGATGTTCCAAGCAAGAATGAGTGCGTGCGTCACACTGCTATCTATCGCATCGTCCGAAAGGATGGGAAGATGTGAGCCCGGCGTATATTTGCCGATCTTTAAGGGCGAGGCATCGGTCGCGAAATCAACAAGCGTCTTGTCGATGCCGCAATAATTGAGCAGTGTATTCCCTTTCGCTGCAGCACCAATCGCGACTATTTTGCCCCCCGTAGTTCGCGCTGCAACGAGCTCTTTCAATAGATCAAGTTTGCATTGTCGAATCTGCTGTGCAAACACCTTGAACGTTTGTTCACTGAACAACCCTGCGGCTTCTTCCGCGGCAATGTGTGCGGCAACGCTTTCGCTCGCCTGTCCCCGCCCTATGAAATAGCGCACCGAGCCACTCATATAGTCGTTCTCCTCAACATGCACGAGCGTCAGACCGAATTTCTGTACAAACGTTGCAAGTGATTTCGCGGCTGGATACGTAACGTGTTCGAGATAGATTGTATCGAAGTGACGCCGCTTCAATAGTTGCAAGAAATACGGGAATTCGATGACGAACACACCGTCATCGCGCAGAATAGATGCGATACCCCACATGAATTCATCCGGATAGGCGATGTGATTGAAACAATTTGTTGCCGTTATGACTTTCGCCCTTCCTCGCTTAAGAATCTCCGTACACGCCTCGAAACCGAAAAAGTTATTTACCGTCGGAACGCCATCCTTTTGCGCAATCGCGGCAATATTCGGCGCTGGCTCGACTCCTTGAATTTCCGCCCCGTGTGTTTTGAACGCCGAAAGGAGCGTGCCGACATTGCTCCCTATGTCGACAACCAAATCACCTTTCTGGACACCCACGATCGTTGCGATATCCGCCGCCATGTCGGTAAAGTGCTTGATAGCAATCTTTGAATTACTTGAGTCGTAGCTGTAGTCGTTTTCTTGATAGCGTTCCTCTTTCGACACCACATAACTGTTCATTGCAAGGCCACAGTTTTTGCACAAAAGCACCGTGAGTGGATACCGGCGCTCACGTTCGGAAATCTGCTCTTTTTTCAGAAAGAAATCGGCCAGCGGGTGAAAGCCCAGATCAAGCACCTCCGAAAGCTCATGGGACCCGCAGAAATGGCACCTCGTGACGTTCATATGTGGGGATGAGTATGGCATACTTGAGCAATGAAAACAATCCTGATCACCGGCGCGAATGGCGGAATCGGAAAGGCTGTCAACGAGGCGCTTACCGCGGACAAACACGCGGTAAACGGTTTAACTCGCGCGGATGCAGACCTCTCTGATCCCGCCGCTATCGCCTCGCTCGCCCAACGGGTTAAGAAGGATGCGCCAGTACTCGATTGGATCATTTTTTCGCACGGGTGGATCGATGCAGAAACTGACATCGAAAAGCAGGCGGTTGAAAACGTGCGCCGCACTTTCGATACCAACACGCTTTCAATCGTGTACCTTTCCCAACAGTTGCTCTCGTCTCTTTCCTCCGACGGGGGCATCATTGCGATCTCTTCGACTGCTGGCGTCAACGCGAATGGACGTTATGCGGCGTATTCTGCATCAAAAGCTGCAGTAAACAGTTTCATGCAGGCACTTGCCAGAAATCGTCCAGAAAAAAAGTTCTTCGCTGTGTGCCCTGGACCAACTGATACTGCGATGTGGGGAAAAATCGGTGGCGAAATTGGTCGCGCGCAAGACCCACAAGAAGTCGCCGGATTGGTGCGCTCAATCATTAATGGGGATGCGGAGTACCGGAGCGGCGACATCGTCGTCGTACGCGACGGCATTACCTCAATAGTCTCGCGAATCAGTTAGAGAGATCTTGTCGGCGACATGTGGTCCCGTTTTGAACTCATAAGCAAGTGTATCTTTAGTGAAGGTAACTTCATGGCCCCCATCAGCAAGGAAAAGACACTGCCCCGCTCGCACTATATGAACGCCGATCGTTTTCTTCTTCCGATCGCATATTAGGACGCGTATTTCCCCCCGCACCACCACCATCGCCTCCTGGGGCTGTGTCGTCGTCTTCTTGATACGCTTATGCATGTGTTTGGGCACCGTATGTCCTTTTTGACGATTCATTGTGAGAAGTTGTAATGGCCATGACGGATCGGTGGACGGATGCGCGCCGCGAGGAAAGTGGCGCGCATCAACGATAAGACCGATAACCTTTCGGCCCATCCGAATCTCCTTGATCCCGCGTACCAAGAGTCTACCGCTCATGTTCCAGATCGTATTCCACCATCGCGCGCACAATATCCTCAAATTTCATCTTCGGTTTCCAGCCGGTATGTTTACGCATTTTTGATGCATCACCCAAGAGTAACGGTACCTCATTTGGACGTTTGAGGGCATCGTTTGTCCTGACATACTTTTTCCAGTCAAGCCCCACAACGCCAAACGCCGCTTCGACGAACTCTTTGATAGAATGAGTCTCACCCGTGGCAACAACGAACACGTCAGGCTTCTCGAGTTGCATGATCCTATGTATGGCATCAACAAATTCCGGTGCCCAGCCCCAGTCGCGCTTGGCATCAAGATTTCCCAGCATTAGTGAATCTTGAAGACCCTTTTTGATGCGAGCGACAGCTCTCGTGACTTTCTTTGTCACGAAGTTTTCCCCTCGACGCGGACTCTCGTGGTTGAAGAGAATACCAGTTGTCGCAAAAAGTCCATACCCATGTCGATACTGCTGGGTCAAATGATATGCGGCGAGTTTGGAAACACCATAGGGGCTCTGCGGAATCATGGGCGTTTGCTCGTTAAAGGGTGTCGGTACACCGGGCGCACCGAACATTTCTGAACTCGACGCTTGATAGAAGCGTGTATGCGGGGAAAAACGTCGGATTGCGTCAAGAACTGTCAAGACACCAAGTGTGTTTGTCATCATGGTGTAGCGAGGCACCTCGAAGGAAATCCGCACCTGCGACATCGCGCCGAAATTGTAAAATTCGTCGGGTTGGATCTCGGCAACAAGGGAAACGATCGACGCATGATCGTCAAGATCGCCATAGTATTTGTGAAAATGCGGATGCTCAAAAAGACGATCAATGCGACTCGATGTCCAAGTCGAGGTGCGCCGCATGATGCCATAAACATCGTAACCCTTATCGAGAAGTAGTTCCGCCATGTATGACCCGTCCTGTCCCGTGACTCCTGTAATGACGGCCGACTTTCGCTTGCCATGCTTGCCGGGAGTGAAGAGCACCTTCTTTTGTGGTCCGACAATCTTAGGAAGATGGGGTCCTTTCTTCTTTGCCATAATATTTTTTGCTGTGTGCTAACCATAGCATAAAAAACTTTTTGTGCTACCGTACAAAATATACCCGTATGAGCCCTCTTCGATCGTATCGCGACCCGCAGGACCCCGACAAGATTATTGGGATTGAGCAACCGCACGTGGACGATGATTTTTACACACGCGTGGTTCGTTCGTTCCCCATCCCCACGGTCGATGTCGTATTCACGATGCCGGGAGAAAATGTCCTGCACCTTGCGCGTCGAAGTGTTTTCCCTGCGGCAGAGCCCTGGGTCATCGGCGGGCGCATCTATTTTAACGACGACACGCTCGAGGCGGCAATGGTGCGCACGATAAAGCGGGAAACGGGCATTGATATCGATGAGTCACGCCTTGTTTTCGTCATGGTCGCGTATTATTCATGGTTGCGCATTGCACAAGGTGGTGCAGGAAAAAATATTTCTTTCACTTTTAAATTGGAGATCACGCCCGAAGAACGTGACCGTGTTGTGAAAGGACTTGTGCCGAGTGAATATGACGCTGATTTCGGTCTGCAATCGTATGACCGCGATCGCTTGGTGCGCGAAAAATGCCACCCAGTCCTCCTCGATCTATATGATGCGATATTTCCATGATCATCACTAAAATCGCCGGTGGCCTCGGAAACCAGATGTTCCAATATGCATTTGGACGCGCGCTTGCACAGCGCAACAAAACTGAATTGCTTCTCGATATCACCATATTCGAGACATACGAATTCCATCTCTATACGATGGACCATCTCAAAATCGCTGCACGTCCCGCAACGCCACATGAACTTAAGCCATTCTTACGTAAGCGTCCACGCGGCGGTCGCATCGGACGTCGGATTCTTAATCCGCTTTTCCATGATCCGAAGCTCTATGTGCAGGAGCCGCGGTATACATTCGTGCCCGAGATGCTTGCATTGAAAGATCCTTGTTATGTCGACGGGTATTGGCAGTCAGAGAAATATTTTTTGGATATCAAAGATACGTTGCAAAAGGAATTCACTTTAAAAGAGCCTCTGGGAGAGTATTCGCAGGGCATTGCCAAAAAGATCGCTGCCACAGAGCATCCTGTCTCGTTGCATATACGGCGCGGTGATTTTGCGCATCATCCGCGATTCAAGATCACCCACGGCGCACGTCCCCTCGCCTACTATGAACACGCGATGGACATCGTCCGCGAAAAAGTGTCCGATCCGCATTATTTCATATTCTCGGACGACATCGCATGGGCGAGGGAGAACATCAAAACCGGATTCCCGACCGAATTCATAGGCCAAGGACCTGCAAAGAATTATGAGGATCTGGAGCTGATGCGGCTCTGCACACACCATGTTCTTTCAAACAGCACCTTCGGCTGGTGGGGCGCGTGGTTATCGGAATTCGAAAAAAAAGGATTGAAGATAGCGCCGACACATTGGGCGGCAAAATTCGAATCGACCGACCTGGTACCAGGGCGTTGGACCAAACTTCCTTTCTGATTTTTGATCTCTTATTTCTTTGGATTTTGCAAATACCACGTGAGAGTCTGCTGCAAACCTTTCCTCAGGGGAATTTTTGCTTCCCATCCCGTATCTTTCTTTATTTTTGAAACATCAGCGAGACGACGCTTTACACTCCCCTTGGGAGATTTTTTTACTGTGCGTTTCTTGGGGTGCCATTGCATCAGTTCAAAAATATCTTCGACAAGATCCCGAATCAGTGTTTCTTCTTTCGTACCAATATGATATGTTCCGCCATCGGTCTTTTCTGATTCCATAACACGCTGAATTGCTTCCACCGCATCATCGATGTAGCAAAATGAGCGAGTGTCATCCGCGCCGAAAATAGTAAACGGATTTGTCTGCGCACTCACACGCCCGATGATCTCTGGAATTACATGCTCATAGCCTGCGCGCGGACCATAGAAATTGTGCGGACGCACAATCGACATACGGAAGTTGTATGCATTCGCGTAGTGAATGAAGAACAACTCGCCTATCAGTTTCTGTCCGCCATATGACCAGCGTGGATTGTAGGTATCCGCGATCACCAACGGCACATTCTCCGGTGTCGGAAGTGGCAGTGTTCCAAATGCCTCAAGAGCGCTGCCATACGCTTCGTTTGAGGATGTATAGAGAATTTTTGCTCCTTTCTTCTTATTCTGCGTGCGGAACCAATCCAATGCGTTCATTGTCGTCGAGACACCGATACGCAACACTTCATGCGGTATCTCGTAAAAAAGTCGCGTACCATTGATCCCGACCAGATGGTACACATGATCATATCCGCCACCGATCTTCTTCCACGAGCGCGGGTCTGTCAGATCTGCCTTGATGAACGTGACGTTTGGGCGTGCAATAAGTGCTTTGAAATCATCGTCGTGTCTGCCACGGAAAAAGTTATCGGCGATGGTGATGTTGTATTTATTCTGATCTGCGAGCCTTTTGCCAAGGTGATACCCGACAAACCCCGCCCCACCAGTAATGAGAACGCGAGTCATGACTGTTTAAAGTACCGTCGTCTTGTAGCGCTGGTTAATCTCAACGATTCCCTCAAAAAGCGACAGCCCCTTATCCTGACCAAGCAGCTTGTTTGCAAGAGCAGCGAAAGCTGCGGTATCTTTCGGAAGGCATGAGCCGCCAAAACCCCGGAAGTGCTTGTTGCAATCGAGATATACATCCTGCACATTACGGTGCTTAACAATGGCATTCTTGATCTTTCTATAGTCCGCTCCTGCAGCCTCGCACACATCATAGAATTGATTCGCATATACCACACGCAACGCATTGAATACATTGAGAAAATATTTCGAAAATTCTGCTTCGAGCGGCGTTACGATCGAAAACTGTTTCGGCAGAGGTTCGTGCACTTGTTTCAACATATCCGCATCTTCCGGCGTGTATGCCCCGATGATGCACACATCGTGATTTTCAATGAAATCGACATACATGGCTCGCTCACGCAAAAACTCTGGACAGAAAGCGAATCGCAGTGCCGGATGCCTTTTCGCCAATCGGTCGGTCGTACCGGGTTCAACAGTCGATTTAATGGTGACCAAACCGCGATATTTTTCCTGCGCCAAGCTTTCCGCCACTTTTTCCACGATCGACACATCGCATGCACCATCCTGCCCCAACGGAGTAGGAACACAGATAAAAACCAATTCTGTGCCAAGCACGTCATTAAGAGATGTCTCGGGCATTTTCACATCAAAAATAGAGACATCGTGACCTATGCGCGTTATGCCGTGCCGCACAGCTGTCCCCACAAGCCCGACGCCGATGATTCCTACACGCATACGTTCACTTTATACATGACCAGACTGCGCCCCGCAATAAGGGTACGGAATGATGCGTCTTCATAAATCCTCGGTCCTCGGCACCAATTTCGTAAACAGTCTTTGATTGGGCCGTAAGATTTTGTTTTCCTGCGCAACAAAGATGTTAAACCACTCATCGAATGCTACGATTTCTTGCGAAAGAAGGGGGCTGCGGGTGTACTGCCGTTGATTTTGATATTCCCAGAACCGGAGATTGTAATATTTGTACCAATATATATCGAGCGCCGACCAATCAAGTGCAATGAAGCATTCGCGGTATACCTCCCACCCGTGCGCTATGGTCCATTTCAGATCCCAACCCCTCTTTTTTAGGAATGCCGTAGGGATGTACATTTCAACCAGGTAATGCTCATATTCTTGTCCCTTGGCGATGGGTGGGGCGCTATAGTAGTCGACAATATCTTCAGCCGCACCAAATAAGAATTCGCCATACTGATATGGCTGATACGTATTGCTTCCCGTACCGAATAGTATGCGCGCCTTTTGCTTCGAGCGACTGCTTGGCGGGAAATATTTCAGCAGATTGCACATCGTCTCCATTGCTCGCGCATTATAAATACGGATGTCAGTTCTCTGCTTCACGATATACTGCGCACCCAATTCTTTCGCTCTCTTAACCCCGGCGAGCCCCGAGGCGAGCTGCATGTTTGTGTTGCCTGGACCACCGTACTCGGGCTTCCTGCTTGTCACAACCTCCGCTCCGGCATTGCGTAACTGTTCAAGTACCTGCGCGTCTTCATCGTCCCAGGTGGAAACCACAAGCTGAACCTCCGGAAACACTTTTCGATAGAGGCGGATTGTTTCGAGCGTAAAGTTACGCTTATGCATGATGGGGCCCTGCATCATAATGGCGCACCGTGGGTACTCTTTGAGCACATCGGCTTCAAGTGTGTAGTCGCGTGCGTAGAGTGGCCGCATGTGAAGCGATATAAGCTGGCCAGTAATACTCTCGAGCACATAGATGAGCGTGTAGAGCGGTAGCGTGCGTATCTTGAAGCGCAAAAGGCCGATCCGATTGCGCAGATAGTATATCGGCTTCCAGCGTCGAAAAACGCGCATCCTTGGCTCTTTTTTTACAGCATCAACAGCTGTGCGGACCTGCCGTGGACGATCGGTCACAAAAAAATCTGGTTCTAGGGTGAGAATTGCTTGTACCGCTCGCTTGAAGGTTTCGTCCGGTTCGTGCTGTTGCGTATTATAGGAGACGACGACTTTTTGGTTTTGATGTCTTGCATTTGTAATGGCCTGTTCTAGCTCGGCAAAAAGAGTATCGCTAGATGCCGTTCTTTCTTCCACCTCAAGCCAAAGACAGGCATCTGTTTTTTCCTTTTCTATAAGTAGCGTTGCTTGGGGGAACAAAGCGAGCATTTCAATTGCATGCGCACGGACCATTTCAGAAGTGTTTTTTGTTGTATGTACAGCAAAGAACGTATCATACTCCATCCGCCGCCCGAGAAAGTACACGAAAAGCCCCATTAGACGATCAAAGGCATCCTCGTCTGTGTCTGGGAGCGGCGCTAGTATCCCATATCCCTCTTTGAGGGCTCTGCCATACCATGCATAAGGATCGTGAGGTGGCTTCTCTTTTTCTTTTGGGGGACGCGCAAGTACAACAACCATAAGTAGGTCACACTATATAGTGCTGGGACCCCGACTTCAAGAGTGAGCGGGGGAAGTCTGGGCAGTGAGACGATTTATTCTCTACGCCGACCGGTCACGACGAACAAAGCACCCTCTGAAGCAATGTTCCCAAGCCACGAGATCTGGGTCAGGGCGCGCATGAGACCGGATCCGGAACTGGTTTCCTCAAATAGATTTGCCCCTGTCTTGCTCCCACCAGTGCCGATGATAGCTGGATGTGAATTCAAGTACTCAACGTCATTTTCCTTAAACCACTCGAGTACTTCGCCGAGCGAATGCCATGTCTCGTGTGGATTGTAATACTGGTCTTTCACCCAAATATCCGCCTTGCGCGCATCGCGAATGCGATTGCGAACGACATAGTCGATGCGAGTCCCGAAAACCTTGATCAACTTCGAGCGTATCCAGGTGGGGATTCGCGCGTAGTTGTTGTAGAGACCAACAACGATGAGGCCGCCTGGTTTCACCTTCTTTACGATCTCCGCAAACGCCACGCGCGCATCGCGCGTGTGATGCAGGACGCCGGTCGATATTACAACATCAAAGCTATTGTCCTGTATGCCGAGCTCAAAGATATTCATCTGCACAAAGCCGACACGATTAACGCTGTTTTTCTTCTTATGATCAACGGCTAGCTTGAGGCTCGAGAGTGAGAGGTCGACTCCGAGCACGTGATTATTGTTGAGAGAAAGGAAGTGCGACATCTGCCCAGTCCCGCATCCACATTCGAGAATCAGCTTATTGAAGCCAATGGAGTCCAGGAGCCCTTTCGCAAACGGATTCTTCTCTCCCCGAACGACCAAATCACCGAAATTCTGCACGCCGTCGTAATTCGGGAACGGATTCTCCTCATAGAATGCTTTTATCTTGCCTGTCACCGGATCCTTTTCTGCCGATTCTACACCCGAGAGAAGAGATGGAACGCCATCTTTATCAACGTAGGGTCCCTTCGCGGTCGTAAATGCCCCCTGCGTACGCAACACTGGGATGCTCTTGGATTCGCCTGGAACCTTCAGGCAGTCCAGGAGCGGCGCGGGTATCATGCCATCGTCTTTGGGTGCTCTCGACGGTTCGATCCTGTACTGCTCACTCTTGAGTAGGAGGACATTGCCAATAACCAGTGCGTCCATTTCCGTTTTCATAAAGCACTGGTAGGCATCGCTCGGCGTGAGAACTATCGGCTCATCGCGGACATTAAAACTGGTGTTCACGAGAAGTCCGTAGCCAGTCTTTTTCTTGAATGCGTCGAGTAGACTCCAGAAACGCTCGTTCGTCTTGCGCGAAACCGTCTGCAAACGAGCTGAATAGTCGAGGTGGGTGACCGCCGGGATATCGGAGCGCACTGCATTGAGACGCTCTTGTATGGTTCCTCTCGCGGGTGCAGCCAATCGTCGCTCTTGCTTGACCGGCGCGGTGAAGAGCATGTAAGGCGATGGAGATCCTACTTCGAAATATTCATTCGCATCTTCCTCCAAGACAGCCGGAGCGAATGGACGGAATCCTTCTCGGTATTTTATCTTTAGGTTCAGCTTCTTTTGCATGACCGGATTACGCGCGTCAGCCAGGATGCTGCGATTACCCAAAGCTCGCGGTCCCCACTCTGCCCTTCCCTGCATCCAACCAACGATGTTACCTTCACTAAGGAGCTCCGCCGCACGTTCATACAGTTTTTCCATGCTATCGAATTGTGTGTATGATGCACCAAATCGTCGTAAGTCCTTAAGCGTCTCATCGTCAGAAAAAGAAGGACCGAGATATGAGCCCTGCATGCTGTCTGTCGCATGCCTATCGAGGGTGCGGGCGCCATCGAAATATATGTGATGAGCTACCAGTGCCGCACCCAGCGCACCCCCAGCATCGCCCGCAGCCGGCTGTACCCACACCCGATCGAATATCTTGGCGTCAAGTATCTTTTCGTTCGCAACGCAATTAAGTGCGACACCACCAGCCAAAACCAAATTATTAGCGCCCGTAAGCGTCCGTGCAGTGCGGACGAGACGCAGTAACACTTCTTCGGTCACTTCCTGTATGGCAAGCGCGAGATCCATATACTCGCTCGACAGTTCATCTCCTGCCATGCGGGGTGGGAGACCGAAGAGCTTTGTCCATTTCTCGTCATTCACGGTGCGTAGCGAGGTCGCGAACAGGAAATAGGACATGTTCAGAAAGAACGAGCCATCTTCCTTGAGATCAATGAGCTCATCGAAAATTTTCTTTTTGTATTCTTTTACGCGCATGCTTCCTCGGTTTCCATATGGTGCGAGTCCCATGAGTTTGTATTCGCCATCATTGATCGCAAAACCGCAATAGTATGTAAAAGCCGAATATAAAAGTCCGAGCGAATGCGGAAACTGCATCTCCTTGATGATGGTGACTTCTTTGTCATGCCCGCGCCCGATGGTCGTGGTCGCCCACTCGCCCACACCATCGACCGTAAGAATCGCGGCCTCTTCGAACGGCGAGGGGTAAAAAGCACTCGCCGCATGCGATATGTGATGTTCGGGAAAGAGAAGTCGTGGTTTTCTGACGAATTTCTTTCCTTCGATCTTCTCGAGCTCTTTAAGGAGCACGCTACGAATGAAGAGTTTGTCCTTGATCCATATCGGCATCGACCTCGCGAATCCCGCGAGACCTTTTGGAGCATATCGATGATACGTCTCCAGAAGACGCTCGAACTTCAGAAGCGGCTTGTCATAAAAGACTATGGCATCGAGATCCGACGGCTTGAGACCGCACTCGGAGAGCACATAGCGAGTAGCGTGCTCAGGAAAAGAATCGTCATGCTTGCGCCTCGTGAAGCGCTCCTCGTGAGCCGCCGCAACAATCTTTCCATTTACGAGAAGTGCGGCGGCGGCATCGTGAAAATACGCCGAAACGCCGAGGATCTTCCTACCCCTTTGATCCATATTCCCCGTCATGTCAGAAGATGGTGTAAATAAAGGGCGAAATGGCGCTTGTGCTACCTGCCACGATCAAGGTGCCCACAGCAAGGATCACGATAAGTGCTGGCAAGAGCCAGAACTTCTTGCGATCCCGAAGGAAACCCCATATGTCGCGTAAAAATTCCATACAGGTGAGTATACTAATAGGGACGCTCCATATCCATAGGGTCGATCATTTGATCACGAGTAACGAAGGCCGTCGAATCTTTGTTGTTGTGTGATTCATATCTCTGATCCCCCACGAGCATTCGACGCAGGTACCCAATGGAAGTGATGACCGTAAAAAATATGAGCCCAAAAAATACTCGATTCATCACGCTCCCCAGAAGGTCCGCGATCTTCAACCACAGAAACGCCACCGGCTTAAGCGCGCTCGGATAGAACACGAGTGCGATAAGGAAAAAACCGCACAGCCAAAGAAAAAGTGTATTGCCGTAGGCGCCAAGGAGAAGGAACAATAACGAGAATACAAGACCTGTGTCACGTATCCACTTTTCAGTCATGCGGATCACACTACCACAAAAAATTGGTGTACACAGTAACGAGCATGGGGTATGATGCGAAATTATGTTACAGAGATCGAAAGGTCTTCTAATCAACGGTGCCGTGCTTCTCAGTACACTCGCCGTCCTTTTCGCCGCAGGAGAGATCTATGTACGGACTATGGGGATGAGGTCTGACAAGATAATAGCCCTCAACACATGTGTCGGCTTCAAAGATAAGCCGGGGACACAAACTGTCTTCGAAACTCCTGATGGTCCCGTCACTGTTTCTATAAACAGCGCCGGCTACCGCGACGTTGAGCATGCGGTCGCAAAAGCTCCGGATACCTATCGCATTCTCATGCTAGGCGATTCGTTTACTGAAGCACTCCAGGTGAATCTTGAGGAAGCCTTCTGGCGTAAGATGCAGAAGCAGCTGGAAGAAGAGGGTCTTAAAGTCGAGATCATGTCCATGGGCGTGTCGAGTTATGGGACTCATCAAGCGCTCATGACATACGAATGCTACGGCCGAGAATTTAAGCCCGACATGGTTATCCTCAATTTCACCAATGCGAATGACCCTGTGGACAACTACTTCAGGCGTGATGCCTTTTCGCCACAGTTTGAACTTGCAAGCGGAACACTTTCACTTAACGAGGCATTCAGGACGAACATCGCCGCACAGCAGAAGCGCCGCTCATCGCTTCCGTGGGGACCCATCTATTGGGCGAAGGAGAACTCGAAGGCGCTTCAGTATCTCTACGACCGTGTGCAGACCATACAAGGCGAGCGTCAACTTGGCAGTACGATCGTAGAAGGAACCAACAAGATATATCTTAAAGAATACACGCAGGAGTGGCTCAATGCCTGGGATCTGACTGACGCACTGATGCGCAGACTGATCGCCAACGTGAAGAGTGACGGCGCGCGTTTCATACTCGTGGATATCCCAGGAGTAGAGGAGCTCGAGCCTGAACGAGTGACCGAGCCGGAAAAATATGACCTGGCACAGGCTGACAAGCATCTGCGTACTTTTGCAGAAAAAGAAGACGTCACTTATATAAGCCTGTTCCCCGCCATCTCTGCGGCACACACACAAAAACCCGTACACTGGCCATATGACGCGCATTGGAATCCATACGGCCACACGGTCGCCGCGCAAACAATTCTCGAAGAACTGAAGAGATTAGTTCCTCAGTTACAGCAGAAGACACCGTAGGGGCAGCAAATCCCTACCTTTGGAAAAAAGGGGGTACTGTGATATTTTTGAAGCTCATGAGCTTCGCGGATGTACGCTTTCTTGTTTTTTTTCCCGTCGTCACCGCGCTGTATGTGCTGCTACCGCAACGCTACCGCTGGATGTTTCTGCTCGTTGCAAGTTATTTCTTCTACATGCTGTGGCGCCCAGAATATGGGCTCCTTCTCGCTCTCATAACCGTCATAGACTTTACCGCAGCGATTCTTATCGGGCGCGCACACACTGAGGTACAGCGCCGTATATTTCTTATCGCAAGCCTCGTTGCAAATCTCGGTCTCCTTTTTTACTTTAAATACCTCAATTTTGTCCTCTCTTCGTTCCAGGAAGTGTTGGCGTTTGCGGGCAACGACATCTCATTCCCCGTGCTCAACATACTCCTGCCTATAGGTATTTCATTCCACATTTTTCAAAGCATGAGCTACACAATCGATGTGTACCGACGACGCGTCGAACCCGTCAGGCATCTTGGTAAATTCGCTCTCTATGTCAGTTTTTTCCCGCAATTGGTCGCTGGTCCTATCGAACGTCCACAAGGGCTTCTAAAGCAGATCATGGAAGGTCGTGCATTTGATCTCGCAAAAGCAAAGAGCGGGACCAAACTCATGTTTTGGGGTTTCTTTAAAAAACTTGTAATCGCTGATAATCTAGCGCCGCTGGTAAACGCTGCGTACGCTTCGCCAGAAAATTTTCCCGGCCCCACGCTCGCGTTCGCAACGGTGCTTTTCGCCTATCAGATCTACTGCGACTTCTCCGGTTACACCGATATCGCGCGGGGTTCGGCGCGCATACTCGGCTACGATCTCATGCTCAACTTCAATCGTCCTTTTCATGCGACATCCCTCACCGATTTTTGGAACCGGTGGCATATTTCGCTTTCAACTTGGCTACGCGATTATCTGTATTATCCGCTTGCTCTGCGTGGAAAGAACCATTCGAGGATTCGTATCTATTCGAGCGTTTTTATCACCCTGGTACTCATTGGTCTCTGGCACGGCGCCAATTGGACGTATGTCCTGTTCGGTGCTATCCACGGAGTGTATCTCGTCGTCGGCACGGCGACGCTTGGGATGCGCAACCTCGCCTATCGTAGATTCTGGAAGCCGTTCGGTAGGATGGCGCCTCCAACATTCCTAAAGACTCTGACCGTATTCGCAATGGTTTGTTTTTCGTATATATTCTTTCGCGCGGAAACAACGGCAGACGCACTATTCATCATCGAGCGGATTCCTCAGGGTGGCGCTGAATTTCTCCAGGGACTGTGGAGCATCGAGGGGATCAAACACGTACTGGGGATGGATGTGTCCCTTTCAGGACAATGGGGATCGATGCTCTTGCCAGGTATCGTAGTCGCCATACTTGGCATCCTGTTCATGGAGTTAATTGAGTGGCTCCACGCACACGGCAATCTCTCGAAACGACTCGCGCTTATCCCATACCGTTGGCGCCTAGTGCTCTTTGCTGTGGGCGGATTCACTATTATGACTTTCGGCGGATTTGCCACTCCACAGCAATTCATTTATTTCCAATTCTGACAAACCTATGATTACTCCTGAACAAAAAGAGTTCATGCGCTACGGGCGCGATATAGCGATTTGCGGAGTGATAATCGCACTATTATGCAGCCTCGTGATGTTGCTCAGCTACAATCCCGCTTCCTACTACAATATGATGGCCAAAGAGGTGCGTCTCGCCGCCGCACCACATCCTCGTCTTTTTGTCATCGGAGGTTCGGGAGCAGGCATCAGCATCGATTCGGAACTCATCCAAGAAGAGACTGGGTACAACACGCTAAACATGGGCGTAAGCGCAGGCTTGGGGTTGCGATTCATGTTCAGGTCGATCGAGGATGAACTTCGTGATGGAGACGTCGTCCTCTATTTCATGGAATCAACTGTCGTACAGCAACCACTCTACGCCGACGGCGCGGCGCTGTTTGCCACCCTCCACCCCAGCCCTAGTTATGCGCTCACGATACTCCGTGATGTTGATGTATTTACAGCACACACGATTGTAGACATGGTCCGCAAATTCCCTACATATCTACAACAACAAACACGCGGTCTCTATATTCGAAAAATAGAGTCGCTCATATACGAACCGGAGCCCACCTTAAGCGAACGTCTTTATAACGTTTACAACTTCAACGCCTACGGAGACGTAGACTCCACCGTTGCGGGAGACAAGCACCTCTCCACAGAAGAGGTTCTGAAAAGCGACATTGGTCGTATCGGAGACCGCGGGACTGATCCCCGTACCCTAAGTCTACTCGCCGAAATGATTAGATCACTTAACGACCGTGGCGTACGTGTATTCGTTTTGTGGCCCGCATATGCGAAGGTGTTTTACGACCAAAAATTGGATCCTGTGCAGGAACGCAATAAAGAGATTGTTGAGCGACTCGGGCGCGACAACGTAATCGGAAACGTGGACGATTTCATTCTTAATGACGAACTGTTTCTTGACCACTCCTCACACCTGACAAGCGCGGGGCGGGATGAATATACAAGGCGTCTCATCCCTTTACTCCTGCCGCATTTGAACGCAAAATAACGTCATGGTGAAAGATGACATCAAGGGTGTCGGGGTTGACATGGTTGCTATCTCGCGGATGCGTCGCGTCGTCCGAGAAAAGCGCGAGCGCTTCTTAGCGAATACCTTTAGCCCACTGGAGCGCGCATATTGTTTTTCACATAAAGATCCTGCGCCCCACTTTGCCGGGACATTTGCCGCCAAGGAGGCCGTGCGCAAGGCCACATCTCACTACCCCGCTTTCGCCGAGCTGGAGGTGCGCCGAAGAAAAGACGGACGACCAGAGATATGGGCCCGTGGCCGTCGCGTATCTTCCATATTGATCTCGATCACTCACACGGATACAATCGCCTGCGCGATAGCGCTCGCACAATGATGTATGAAAAAATGTATTGTTCTTGATTTAGACAACACCCTTTGGGGCGGCATAATTGGGGAAGATGGGCCTGCTGGCATCGCCCTTTCCCACAAAGGGAAAGGTGCTGATTTCGTCGCTTTCCAACAAGCGCTTCTTGATATGTATGACCGCGGGATCATCCTTGCCATTAACAGCAACAACAACCCTGACGACGCACTTGATGTCATTCGCACAAATCCGAACATGATTCTTAAGGAAAAGCATTTTGCTGCACATCGCATCAATTGGAACGATAAGGCGACAAATATGCGGGAACTCGCAAAAGAGCTGAACATCGGTCTCGATTCAATGGTATTTTTTGACGATAGTCCTACAAATCGCCACGCAGTGCGCGGACTCCTGCTGGAAGTCGAGGTTCCGGAATTACCTGAAGATCCAGCCCTCTATACGAAAACTTTGCTTGGGCTTCCCTATTTCACAGGCAAAGCCATCACCGATGAGGACAAGATGCGTGGCAACCTCTACGTGACTGAGAGGCTCCGCAAAGAAGCGCAGGGAAACTTTTCAAGTCACGAGGAGTTTTTGAAAAGCCTCGGTCTCGAAGTACATGTCTTTCGCAACGACAACGAATCGCTTGAACGCCTTGCGCAACTCACCGAAAAAACGAACCAATTTAATACCAACAAGCGCCCCTTATCTGTTGACGAGGTCCGAACTATCGTCGAGAGCGCCACACATGATGTGTTCCACGCCCGAGTGACCGATCGGTTCGGCGACTACGGTATCACGGCAGTCGCATTCATCGAAAAACTTGGAAATCGGTGGCATATCGACACCCTCTTGATGAGTTGTCGAGTCCTCGGGCGCGGCATCGAACAGTCGTTCATGCGAGCCATTGCCACTGCCGCTGAAAAAGAAGGTGTGCATACTATCACCATCACATTCACGCCCACTGAGAAAAATGCCCCAGCGCGAACTTTTATTGAAAGCACTTTTACCGATGAAAAATTAATTACTTCGGAGACAGAGCTCCCTCCATGGATTACACTACAAGTATGAAAAGCTTCAACGATATCGTTTTCGAACAACTCCATATCCCCAAGGAGGAGATTCAAGATACTTTGACCCCTAGTGACGTAGAGAATTGGGACTCCATGAATTATCTACTCTTCATCGCGGAACTCGAAAAAGAATATAGCATCTCGTTCACAATGGACGAAGTGTTGTCTGCTCAATCATTGGGCGCAGTACGCACCATCGTGCAGGGAAAAGGAGTGACTGTATGAACGCCGCCGATCGTTCGTTCGAGTCGCTCATGGTCGGAGAGACTCACGCGGAAGAACATCATATAGATGAGCGTATGGTTGCGGCGTTTGCCGAACTCTCAGGTGATAAAAATCCCCTCCACACCGATGAAAGCTACGCGGCAACGACACCACTCAAGAGACCCGTTGCTCACGGCATGCTCTTGGGTGCACTGGTTTCCGAGATGGTCGGCATGCACATCCCTGGCAAGCGCTGCCTTATCGTCAAAATGTCACTATCGTTCCACCATCCAATATTCCCAGGAGATACCGTGCGTATCATAGGTACTATTGTGCACAAAAGCGAGGCGCTCCAGCTCCTTGAGATTAGTGTATCCGCAATGCGCGCGGATGAACTCGTTGCTGAGGGTATCGTACACACAAAAGTATTATGAAAAAGGAACGGAAACCGATTGCGCTTCTCACTGGTGGTTCCGGCTATGTCGGCACCGCTATCGCGCAAGAGCTCATCCGCCGCAACTTTCTTCCTATACTTCTCTCACGAAACCCGATCGCATTCGATGGTGCCGAGACTCGTTCATGTAACATTAGCAATGAGCGCGCGCTTGAATCGATTATAGAAGGCATCGTGGGTACGCATGGGCACATCGATGCCTGCATACATGCCGCGGTCGCGGCAACAACGAGAACAGCGCTCCTCGATACGCCTTCGGAAGCATTCGAAAATGAATTTTCCGTCTCGGTGCGTGGCGCATTTTTACTCGCCAAATATGCCGTGCCACACATGCCGAAGGATTCGACATTCATCGGTATTACCACAGTGTCGATTGAAAAAGAAAAGCCTGACAGCCGCATCGGCGCATATCTGCCAGCGAAGCAAGCGCTCCGCACCCTGCTACGTGTACTCGCGACTGAACTCGTCTCGAAACGGATACGTGTCTACGCGGTAGCGCCACCTGTCCTCCCCGGCGGACTCAACAACAGCCTGCCTGAACCCGTCCGCAATCTCCTTTCAAGACAGAGCGATGGCAGCACTGCTTCAGCGGATGATGTCGCCCACATCGTAGCGGATTTATGCATAGACGCCACCGCTTTCCCGTCGGGAGTGTCGATTACCTCACCCTCGCGGGCTATCGCCTCATTGTAGTCAGCGCTATACTGCCTTCATGTGCGGCATTATCGGCCTGATTGGGGGCAATCCTGAAACGCGCGAGAGTGCCGTCTCCCATGCGCTTTCTGCACTTGCGCGGCGCGGACCTGACGCACACGGCGTGGTTGATTTCCCAAACTCAACACTTGGTCATACAAGACTTTCTATCATCGACATTTCAACTGGCGGGCAACCGATGAAAGACCGCGCGACCGCAAATACGATCATTTTCAATGGCGAAATCTATAACTATAAAGCACTCCGCACTAAACTTGAACATAAAGGGCATGCGTTTGCCACCACTTCTGACACCGAGGTGATTCTCAAGTGCTATGCCGAATACGGGGATAGTTGTCCGGAACATCTGGATGGTCAGTTTGCGTTTGCCATCTGGGATGATGCGCGACAGCGTCTGTTTATGGCTCGCGACCGCTTCGGAGAAAAACCGCTTTTCTACAGCCAGAGCGGGAGCATGTTTCTCTTTGCATCTGAGATCAAGGCGCTGCTTGCGACAGGATTGGTCAACACAACGCTCGACCGCACATCGCTCGACAACTATCTTGCCCTTTATTTCATCCCGCCATGGCGCAGTATCTATCGCGATATCACACCGCTCTTGCCTGCACACCGCGCTGTATACGAAAACGGCACATTGAAAATAGAACGCTATTGGAAACTTGAACGCAAACCATTCGCTATTTCCTATGACGACGCGGCATTTCGCGTGCGGGAACTCCTTTCGCAATCCGCAGAAAGCAGGATGGTCGCTGATGTCGAAGTGGGCGTGTTCCTTTCCGGCGGTATTGATTCGAGTATTGTGACCGCGCTCGCCCAATCACACGCGAAGGGCAAACTTAAATCATTCTCTGCGGGGTTTGATGAGCATATCAACGAACTGCCCTATGCGCGCGAGGTTGCGGAGCATGTTGGCACCGATCATTACGAACGTAATGTGCCCGTCCTCCTCGATGACATCCGCGCTGTCACGCGCTATTACGACGAGCCGATGGGTGATTCATCTAATGTACCAACTGCTCTCATATCAAAACTTGCGCGCGAAAAAGTGAAGGTCGCACTCTCTGGCGATGGCGGCGATGAATTATTTTTCGGCTACGGTCACTATCGCGCGCACTGGCATTTGCCTAAGATGAAGAAGCTCTTTGCGCTTCTCCTACGGTATGATCCGCATGCGCTGTATACGAGGAGCGGCATCACGATGTTCCGGCCTGCGGAGCGCGCACGCCTTTTCAGGGATGCGGGCGCGATTGAGACCGATCCGACAACGCGCGTAGATCTTTCCGCAGCAGAAACTCCTCTTCAGAAAATAAATCTATTGGACATATATTTGAAACTTCCTGGCAACATGCTGACGAAAGTGGACCGTTCATCCATGATGCACTCACTTGAAGTGCGCAGTCCGTTTCTGAATCCCGAATTGGCGCAGTTCGCGTTTAATCTGCCTGATGAGTTCAAAACAGACCGCGGCCGCGGCAAACTCATTCTCGAGAAAGCATGCGGCGACCTCCTACCCCGCCCGGTGTTCCATCGAAAAAAACAGGGCTTCGGCGCGCCAGTGAAGCATTGGCTCAAAGAACCTGCTCTTGAAAAGTTACTGCGAGAAATGTTCGGAAGCGATGCGCGTGTGGGCGGTTTTTTGCGAATGGAAGCTGTGCACAGTTATATTAACGCGTTCTATGCGGGGGAGCCGGTTTCGTATAAGCTCTGGGTCCTCTTCGCGCTCGAACTCTGGATGCGGGAACATGAAGGTCAGTATTCACTATAACTATGTTTGATATCCGCTATCTTGTCCGCAGGATCCTCCATGAAATGCGCGGCAATGTTGTACATCTCTCACCGCAACACGCGCCCCGCGGATCAGTGTTGGTATCCTACACGACGCTTCCCTATATAGATCGGCGGGCTAGGGTCTTGGATGCGCACACCAACCGCTGGGAATGCATGCAGATGGCACAAACATTTCTCGATCGCGGATATGCGGTCGATGTCATTGATTCAACAGACAAGACGTTCGTGCCCAAAAAAGCATACGCCTATTTTATTGATGTCGGTACCAATATGGATCGTGTCGCTCCGCATTTGAATTCAGATTGCGTGAAGGTATTTTTCAACACACATTCACACTGGCATTTCCAAAACGAAGCCGAGCGCGCACGTTTGGACAATATTGAAAAGCGTCGCGGCATTCGCATACCTCCTACACGAGAACTTCCTCCGGAACATGCGATCGAGTTATGTGACGCCGCGGCTTCACTCGGTAATGACGCTTCGATTGGCACCTATGCATTTGCAGGTAAACCAATCACGTCCATTCCTCTTTCGACCACGCATGTGTACCCGTCGCCTGAATCGAAGAATTTTGAAAAAGCACGCGCACGTTTCATCTGGTTCGGCGGCGCGGGCCTCGCACACAAAGGACTTGATCTCGTACTTGAGGCATTTGCCACGATGCCTGAATATCATCTCATGGTGTGCGGCAAAGTAAGCCCGCACGATCCATTCGTACAGACATACATGCACGAACTCTATGAACTGCCCAATATACAAACACTCGGCTGGACCGATCCCGGTAGCGTCCAGTTCAAAAAAATCTGCGAGGAATCGCTCGGCATCGTTTATCCCTCATGCGCTGAGGGGTGTGCTGGTAGTGTCGTATTGTGTATGCATGCGGGCCTCATTCCTATCGTAAGTAAAGAATCAGGCATTGATACCGGATCATTCGGGATAACACTTCGCGAAAATACGATCCAAGCAATACAAACAGCAGTGCGAGAGCTGTCTTCCACCTCGCCAGAGGCGCTCAAATCGAAAGCGGTGGCGACGTGGACATATGCGCGCGAACATCACACCCGTGAAAAATTTACATCTGCATTTGAAGGCTTTGTTGATATGCTGGAGGACGCATACAAAAAACGACCATGAACAATCCCCTCATTTCTGTAGTAATTCCGGTATGGAATGACGAAGAACATATCGCACGGGCAGTGAATTCTATGCGGGTCCAGACATATAAAAATCTGGAGATCATCGTGGTCGACGACGGTTCAACCGACGGCACAAAAGCCATCATCGAAGCCATCGCCAAAGAAGACCCGCGCGTGCAATATCATTATCACCACGACGTGAAAGAACAGCGAAAGAACTGGCGCGGATATGACATCAATGCCGGATATGCCGCGCGCAATTATGGTTTTAAAATTGCAAAAGGTGAGTGGTTAACAACACAGGATTCCGACGACGCATCATTCCTGAACCGTGTCGAGACACAATACAAACTTGCTGAAAAATACAACGCAACTTTGGTAACCATTCAGTGGTATCAATTGCGTGACGAGCTGTTGACGAAGCAACTCCATGTCGAACGCATCTTCAGAGAACGAGGCGAGGAAGCAGTCGTGATACGACCCGAAGAAATCACGAGGCTCGCACACGACATCCGCGGGCCGCTGATGATAGAGCCCGTGCATCGACTCATCCCTTTCCCTATCAAATGGTTTCCCTACACGCGAAAACTATTCTATCGTGATACACCTCCCTATCCGGGCGCAGACAACGCAATGTTCTTCCACAAAAGTGTTCGTGATGCCGGCATCTATCTGCGTCATCGCAATGAACGTACATGGGGGGTACCAAGTGGACGTGGTAGCGGGCGCGATTTCGTTTTTCGTGTCGCGCATGAACTTAAAAACAGCTGGTCATTCCGTTTGCCGCTTTACTTATGGGACGTTAAAGCACAAAATGCAGAATATACTGACTACGCGAAATATGTGATATGAAATTCTCTATCGTTACTCCTGCATACAAAGCCGAACAGTGGGTCGCCGAAACCATTGAATCAGTGATCTCGCAGGCGGGCGATTTTGAGATCGAATACATCTTTGTCGTCGATCCTTCCGATGATAAAACAGAAGATATCGCAAAAGAATATGAGCGGCGCGTTCTTTCTGGAACCTATCCTATCCATGCGCAAAAAGTGACGATGCAGGTCTTCCGCCCAGAAACGCGCGCCGGCATGTATACAGCTCTAAATGCGGGTTTTGCGCGCACTACTGGCGAGATACAAGCGTGGATTCCTGCGGACGATAAGTACGAGCCCGCCTCATTTCAAGCCGTTGCGAACGTCTTTACAGCATACCCGCATATTGAATGGCTGCGGGGCAATACGGCAATTATTGACGAAAGCAGCCATGTCATCCATACGGGTCGCTGTCAGTTATTCTATCAACCATGGATTCGTGCCGGCATATACGGCATGGAGGCATATCATGTCGACCAGCCAAGCGTTTTCTGGCGTTCATCGCTCTGGAAAAAGGGTGGTCCATTTCCTCCGACATTCAAAAGTATGGGCGACTATTGGCTTTGGACATCGTTCGCAAAATACGCGCAGCTCTGGACAATAGATGCTACTGTAAGTTTGTATCGCAAACAGCCCGGGCAAGACAGCGTCGTAAACGCTGCACGTTGCCGAAAGCAGATGTGGGAAGTGCGGAGAAACAAACGCCCTCTCATCGCATGGATGCCCCGATTCTACTTCTATCCGTACTTTCACTTAGTACCCGCAGCGCTGAAACCTTTCATGGAAAAACTCTACCCCGTTTTCTTTCCTCACCACCCGCGCGAATACATCACGTTCGAAAATGCAAAGCCAGTGAAGCGCGTCATGCAATCTTTCGTGCTGCATCATTAACGAACATGTTCATGCGCATTAAAAAAATCCTACGCTCATTCGGCTATGATGTCCGTCGGCATCATTCGCTATATGAAACGGTACTGAGGCATCACCAGATTCAAACCATTCTGGATATCGGTGCAAATGATGGGCACTGGTCGCACGACATGCGCATGTTGTTCCCGCGAGCGCAAATTTATGCGTTTGAGCCACTCAAAGACTGTTTTGAGCGTATGGTACAAACATTTGAGGGCGACAAAAAATTCTGTGGCTACAATGTCGGCCTCAGTGACACCGACTCGATCACCGATATTGAACGCAGTTCATTTCACCCGAGCTCGTCGATGCTCCAGATGTCGGCATTACATAAAGAACTCTATCCAAAAAGCAAACATATCACGCATGAGCGCATTGTGCTGCGCCGCCTCGACTCAGTGCAGGAAGAAATGAATCTCACTCCAGGTGTTCTCATCAAAATGGACGTACAGGGCTTTGAGGATAAAGTAATTGCCGGCGGATTGGAAACCTTCAAAAGAGCAGAGGTGATTATTTCGGAAACAGCATTTGTCACACTCTATGAGCATCAACCTCTCTTCGGCGACATTCACGATCAATTGCGCAAGCTAGGATTCGTCTATCGCGGCAACTGCGGCGAACATTTTTCCTCGAAAACAGGCGAGCGCATCTACGAAGATTCTATTTTTGTTCGAAGAGACGCTTGATATAAGCTGCGAGTTCCCCCGCCATCTTCTCTGCATCAAGATGTTCCACGGCATATACCCGCGCTGCTTTTCCAAGCCGAAGGCGTTTCTCGCCATTTGCCAACAATTCTTCGATTGCTGCACGCATTGCTGGGACATCCTTCTCGGGCACCAGCAATCCTGTCTTTCCGTTTTCGATGAACGAAGCCATCGCGCTCGTGTGCGATGCGACAACGGGCTTTCCCATCGCGAGCGCCTCCTGAACGACAGAGACCCCCATTGCATCGTTAAGTCCACTCGAAGTGTCGAGCGGGATCGCTACAATCATGGAGCGCGCATATTCGCGCCGCATCTCTTCGTTAGTTAAGCGCTTGTGCACGACATATGACGGTAGTGGGCCCATGCCTTGCACGCGATGTTCATAGGTAGTGAATCGAACTGTCACATCAAGCCCTTCGCATGCGGCGAAAAGTGTTCTGTAGTCACGATCTGGATCAGTCCCCGGCACGAATATCTGTTTTATTTCCGGCTCGTCCAATGGTTTGAAAAAATTAGTATCAAGACCATACGGGATGAACGCAATGCGCTTCGCGAGATGCGGGAAACGCTTCTTCAGGCGCTCCGCTTCGCCGATATCGAGCGTCACGATACCGCCGCACCGCGCCACCATGAAGCTGAATATTTTCTGTCGGAGTGTCTCCTCCTTCCCAAGAAGTCCCATGATGCTGAAATCGAACATCACCCATATCGGCCGCCTGAATCGAAAGACCGACTGTGCCATCGTGAAAAAAAGTTGGCTGCCAAAAGCACCTGCAGTGTAGATGACGTCGTAAGAGAAAAAATTAAAGAAAAACGGTAAGTGCGCAACATATGAACTCAATACCCATCGACGCAGAAATCGACACAACGGGAGCGGGAGGAACTGCTCAAGCTCGAGAAACTCAGCTTCGACACCGAATTTCGGTAATCTGAGCATGCCCCAAAAGCCATTCCCAAGATCATCCCCGCGCTTTACAGCCTCGAGTGTCTGCGACCGGGTGCCGGTAAACAGATATAGCACGCGCATGCTCGTTATTCTGAATGTTTATCAGACCTTTTGCAACGGACGGAAAATGAGGCACTATATGGATGTGCAATACCCTAAGATTTCCATCGTCACCCAGTGTTTTAATCGCGAGGAGTATATCGCGGAGACTATTGAGTCTGTGATTTCTCAAGGCTACCCTAATCTCGAATATATCGTTATCGATGACAATTCATCTGACAGAAGCTGGGAGATCATACAGCGCTATAAGGATAAAATCACACATGCTGAGCGACTCGCAGGAACCCGCTCATCACCTATCGAAGCATATAATTACGCACTTTCTAAAACGACAGGCGAAATAATGGCAACGCTCAACGACAAGAATAAATACATGCCGAAAAGTCTCTTCGCCGTCGCAAAGGTCTTTTCACGCTTTCCCGACATTGAGTGGCTCACAGGGATCGGGCTGCTTCTCGATGCAGATGGCATTATCACTGGCGTTCTTCCCGTCCGCCGGGATTTCTATGAGCACATGATCAAGGTGCCTTGGAATATGCAGCACGAATCGACATTCTGGCGACGATCACTGTGGGAGCGCACTGGTGCACAATTTGATCCAGAATTTCCCTGGGCATTCGACCTTGGCCTTTGGAGAAAGTTCTTCTTTGCGGCTAAACTCTACCATCTCAACACCATCCTCGGCGCGTATCGTAAGCTACCGACCGCACAGAGCACCGCCCGGAAAAATGAATTTTATACTTACTGTGATAAGGCGCGTAACGATATGCGCGCGCAAGCAAGCTGGGGCGATCTTTATTACACTGAACTCTACCGCGCGCTCCGTCCATTCAAACCAATACTTAGAAACATCCCTGACGCCGCCTGGGCACATATACCAATCCTGGAAAAACTTTCGCATGAGGCCATATCCTTTCAAAATCTGAATCGACCCGATCTGCCACAGTTCAAACGCTACAAACGAAATCCATTCCGGACCATGTTTCCGTGGTAGATTTCACTACAAAATATCTAAAAATCAAGGATGCATATGGCATCCATTTCGCTTACTATGACCCAACAACTATGAAAAAGGCTCTTGTATGCGGGGGTGGAGGCTTCATTGGCAGCCATCATGTCAAACGCCTGAAAAAGGAGGGTTGGTGGGTACGTGTGGTGGACCTAAAAAAGCCACTCTTTTCGGAGAGTGCCGCTGATGAATTCGTAATAGGCGACCTGCGAGATCCCCAGGTAGTTGCGGCTGTTCTCAATGAGCCATTCGACCGCGTCTATCAATATGCTGCCGATATGGGTGGGGCGGGTTTTATTTTTACCGGCGAGAACGATGCGGACGTAATGCATAATTCCGCAACCATCAATCTCAATATCGCACAGCGCGCTACCGAGGTGGGTGTCGGTGTTCTTTTCTATTCTTCATCCGCATGCATCTACCCAGAACGCAATCAGATGGATCCCGATAATCCGAACTGCAGTGAAGAGTCGGCATACCCCGCTGCACCCGACAGTGAATATGGGTGGGAGAAGATATTTAGCGAGCGTCTGTACAGTGCATTTCACCGAAACAAGGGGTTAGACATCCGTATCGCTCGTTTTCACAATATCTTTGGCCCTGAAGGTACGTGGGCTGGCGGTCGCGAAAAGGCTCCAGCCGCAATCTCGCGAAAGGTCGCTGAAGCCAAACACGGTTATTGTATGGAAATGTGGGAAGGAGGTCGTCAACAAAATCTCCCTTACATTGAAATCTGGGGCGACGGCAAGCAGACACGTTCGTTTTTATACGTCGAGGAGTGCATCGAGGGGGTGGAACGGCTCATTGCATCCGATGTCAGGCAGCCAATCAACATTGGCTCTGATGAGATGGTGACCATTAATGATCTTGTGCGGATGGTGCTCGAGATCAGTGGCGTTCCCCGCGCAGCCATTAATCATGTACCTGGGCCACAGGGTGTGCGCGGACGCAATTCCGACAATCGGCTGATTAGAGAGCAGCTTGGTTGGACGCCGGCGCGACCATTACGAGAGGGCATGGAGAAGACATACCTATGGGTAGAACAACAAGTATTAAAGACGAAGCGGCAGTAACCGTTTCGGTGATCGGGCTGGGAAAGCTCGGCTCATGTTACGCCGCGTTCTGCGCGAATCATGGATTCGCCGTTATTGGCACTGATGCAGATGCAAAAAAAGTAGACGCGATTAATAAAGGTCTCGCGCCCGTCGAGGAGCCCAATCTTCAGTCATATATAGATAAGAACAAAAATCGTTTGCGTGCTGTATATGACACGCAGGAAGCGGTCCGCGCATCAAACGCAACATTCATAATCGTGCCCACGCCGAGTGAGGGTACGGGCGCCTTTTCGCTTGCACCGGCCATGACTGCCTGTACCGAAATCGGAAAGTCACTAGCTAAAAAGAATGGTTATCACCTTGTGGTCTTGGTGTCTACCGTTCTTCCTGAGGACTGCCGCTCAAACCTGATTCCCGCAATCGAACGTGCCTCAGGGAAAAAATGTGGCCCTAATTTTGGATTCTGCTATAGCCCGAGCTTAATCGCTATTGGCGATGTACTCCATAATTTGGAGCATCCCGACTTTCTTTTCTTAGGTGCATTCGATAAAAAATCCGATGGAATGCTCACGCGGATCTATGCTCAACTCTACCCAAAGCTCACCCCCGAGCACATGTCGATTGAGAGCGGAGAACTTGCAAAGATAGCGCTCAACTCATATGTAACAATGAAGATCACGTTTGCAAACACACTTGGAATACTCTGTGAGCATATCCCGCACGCCGATGTTGATCAGATTACGACCGCACTTGGCAAAGACAAGCGCATCGGCTCGCATTACATCAAAAGCGGGCTCGGATTCGGAGGGCCATGCTTTCCGCGAGACAACACCGCTTTTGCACACATGGCCGCACGTCGCGGTGTTCACACTCCGCTTGCACGCGCCACGGACGAATTCAACAAAGGTATGCCGAGTAACATAGCCCGCCTTCTCGTCAAACTTGCGAAGATCCGCAAAACAAAATGTATCGGCTTTCTAGGTATCAGTTACAAGCCGAATACGACGCTTACGGAAGATTCCCAAGCGTTCCTCATAGCAAAAGAGATGGTGCAACGCGGATATAAGCTATCAATATATGAGCCTCTTAACAGTCGCGAGGCTGAGGCGCGTTTCGATAAGAAAGCCCGGTACTCAGCGACATTAAAAGACCTGCTTAGTTCGAGTGACATCATCTTTATCTCGAACAGAGACGAGCATTTCCGCACTCTGCCTGCCCTTCTGCGCAAGGTGTCGGGAAAAAAGATCATCGTCGACCCCTGGAGGATGTTCGCTCCAAAAGAATTCAATCCCGCGATTACCTATCATGCCATCGGCCGTTCACACTCTTCTCGCTAGCCTACGTATGCATCGAAAACGTGTTCTGGTGACAGGAGCGACCGGGTTTCTCGGGAAAAATCTTGTTCCGATGCTCCTAAAAAATAAATATCGAGTAACTGTTGTGGGGCGCTCGGCACAGCGCACCTTTGGCAACGAGATATCTTACTACACTGCTGACCTTCTGAAAGAACTGCCTGCTGGGGCAGTACATGCGGCTGATGCCATCATTCACCTTGCGGGCGAAATCGCAATCGGACCGTCACTCAACGTCCCACGTGAACGCATCGATCACAATGTGGGAATGACACTCTCGGTGCTTGAAGCAGCGAGACTTTCAGGAAAAAAACCCCTCGTTATCTTCATCTCAACGACCCAGCTCTACGGTCACACTAAAAAGCGTATCGCGACTGAAGAGGAGCGGCCCTTCCCACTCGAGCCATATAGTGCCTCAAAGATGATGTGCGAGACACTTTGCGTTATGTATCACGCACTCTATGGCATCCCGTATATCATTCTTCGGTCAGAAAGTTTTTATGGACCGCATCAACGCTCAGGCATGTTCATTTCTGATACTGTTGCCAAAATGTCTGCAAACAATCACATAACAACCGGGTCGCTTTCGACTCGTCGCAACTTCAGCTATACGGGCGATGTTGTTGATGCAATTCTCAAGGCACTAAACGCACCCGCGCGCGCAGAAAATCAGATCTACAATATTACGGGAACACCACTGAGCATGAAGAAGGTGGTGTCCACACTCGCACAGATCATCGGAAAACAGCGCGGTACAAAAATCCGTATTACCGAGACGCAAAACAATGCGAAGCCAGCAGTCAGTGTCAATGAGTTTGCTACCTCGACTAAAAAGGCGGCACGGCTACTTAAGTGGCGCGCACGGACAAAACTGAAGACTGGCTTACAAAAGACCGTTGACTCACTCAACCAAGCCAATGGCGCCTGATGCCATACAGATACCAGCGCAGATACGCTGGAATCCACGCAAGTACTTTAAAGCGCGATGTGCCGATGGTGCGCTCACGCCAAATCGTCGGTATTTCAATAATTTTTCCACCTGAAAAATACGCCTTCAACGTGAGCTCGAGTGTAAACTCAAACCCCTTCTTTGAGAGGATCGGCGTCACATCCAAGAATGACTTTCTATACATCCGCGTTGCGTTCGTCGCATCATGTACCGGAATACGGATCAGCATGTGCATGGTTACGCCCGCGAGCCACGAAAGAAAACCTTTGATCGCTTGTGTTTGCGAAGCTACACCGCCCTTCACATAGCGTGAGGGCGCAACTATGACCGCGTTTTCTCTGTAGAAAAGCTCAATCATGTGATCTATACTCTGAATGACTTCGGAGGAATCATCCACCATAAGTACGAGGACCGCGGGAGCTTTTGTCTCCTTGAAGCCGGTCTTTATTGCCTGAAGTGCTCCCCTGCCTTCATTGCGGATCAATCGCACGCGCGGATCACTGTGTGCGATTGGCTTTGCCGTCTCAAGGGTCGTATCTTCAGGAAAATCATAAATGAGCAGTATATTCCAATCCGATCGCACACTTGCAACAACGTGCTTATATGTGTGCGAAAAATTTTCCCTTTCATTGTAAACAGGAATGACTATGTCGAGACGATGTGCCATGGTGCGGATGCTAAATAGTACCATGGCCACGTGTTCTGGACACCTCATACAATTCCCCCTTATACTCACCTCGTGGGTCTTTTTATCTCTTTGATGCTTGCTGCGATAGGCTGTGCCACCCTCAGTGCCTCCATAGTACTCGCCTCTTATGGTGCCAACGAAAGCCCTCTCGCAACGCTCTTTATCGAGGGAGCGCGTGGGACACTATTCGAGACTAGTATCTTTCTCTTCGTGTGCGCAACTCTGTTTCTCGCATATGCCCTTTCGGCAAGCTTTCGACGCACAGTGCGCGCGGTATTTGGAAAAACTGATCACCTTTACCAATCCCTGCCGCCCAACACTCGTCTCATTCTGCTATTTTCCTGCGCTCTAGGATTGCTATTTTCATTGAATGCGGCGGGGATTGTCTATGGATATTTCCATTCAGACGATTTTTCTATGACCGCGCGCGTCGCTATGCATTCATGGGGAGAGCTTATTTGGATGCCCTACAGTCAACATGCAATGCCTTTAAACTGGGTCGAGACGTCTTTGTTTTACCACATATTCGGGACGAATCCGCTGCCTTACAACCTATTCCTACTGCTTATCATCGCATCTCTGCCTTTTGCAGGATTCCTATTCTTGAGGGAACTTGGCTACGGTCGCACGTCATTCTGTATTCTATTTTCTTTATTTGGAACATCCGTTATCGCGAGTGAATTTCTTGCTGGGTTTTATGCTCTAGCCATATACCCGCAGGTACTTCTGTTTTTCCTAATCGCACTGTGGACGTATGTCCGCTCATACACTTCAGCGAAATATAGACGGCTGCTCCTTTTTATATCGTTACTCTTCATTTTCGCCGCAACATTTTTTGATATCTCAGGCATTTGGACTTCTGGCGCTTACGTATTGTTCGCATACACACATTGGGTCGCCCGAGGTGGTCAGTGGTCACCCGCAACATTCATCCGTGGCAATACAATTGCAACCACGGGCGCTTTTTTGATATTTATCACGTATGGACTGTACCTTGTCCAGCTTGCCACAATACAACCCGAGCAATTTCTTGGCAGTGGACAGCCTCTATCCCTGGGGTTGTTTAAGCAAATGTATGATGTGTATACCGCCGGCACAATCGCCCAACTTTTCCTGCCAAGCGCAGGACTGATTGTAAGTCAACCGCGCTTCCTGCCCTTTTTATCCTTGTGGACAATTCTCATGGTGTTTTTGTTTGTTTGTTTTGCAATTCTTTTTTATACGTTTGTACGCCACGCTAATCCCAAAACCCGTGCATACGGGATTTTCGTTCTACTTCTTATGCTTGGGACCGGCTTGCTCACGGCACTTGGCCGACCGACAACGCATCCTGCCGCTTTTTTTCCTGTACAACAAATCATTATGCCGTTCTTTTGGCTGTGCGTACTCCTCACCATAATGGCGTGCGAGTATGTCCATACCGGTATAGGGGAGGAGCGCACTAAGCGCATTATGGCGGTGCTCTTGAGTATCATCTTGATCGTATCCGCACAGCATGTATTTGCTTTCTACAAAAACCAAAATGTGCAGGAGGTGTTGGACAGTAAACACAATGTGGAACGATTGCAGAATCTGCTTGTACCCGCCCTCAATGAACTCGCCGCGCAAACGAATGATGTGGTCTTTGTGCCGGATGTACGCGGATCGTATATTAATCCGTTTTTATTTGGCAAAGACGCCTCCCAGTATCGAGCGTTTCTGAATCTCAGCGACAATATAGCATTCACCGATGTGCGCCACGGTCCGTATGCAGCCTCGACAAGTCATTATTTTACTGAAGCATTGCAGACGGATGACCGCCTCCGTTCAATATACCTCGCTAATGCTGAAATAGAGGTTGGGTACGGCACTGAACGCATTCAGGGCACGCAGATACAATTTATCAGTGACGGGACCCGCACTATCGTATTGCAACCACGGACGGTCGACCCACTCAAACAGTATTGGCTCGCTATCGATGTGAGTGTTCCTGTAGAGCATGAAAAAACCTACCTCCAAATCGGCTTTGGCAATCCCATTAGCAAAGACGCTATGGTTACCATACGACTCGACCAATACAGCAAACCACTCCCTGGCGTCACGAAACGCTACACAATTCTTATTGATCTTAATCAAAGTTATGCATTTGCCCTCTCACCACGCGTCACTGATGTAACAATTACTTTTGCAACTCCGGGGGGGTATACTGTGCACGGATATCGCTTTGCGGAAGTGTTGTAGCATGCACTCGGAACACGATGTGTTGATAGGCAAAAAAACTCCACACGGCAATGGCGCCGCTTACCACAATTTGTGCCACTAGATACGAAATACCAACACCACCCACCAGTACCCACATGAAACTTAGGTTGAGCAGAATATTGAACCCGAGCAAGCCCAGGTACAGAGATATTTGGAGCGGTATTCGCTCGGTTCGCGTGTCCTGGTATGTCACTAGTTTGTGCAACGTGAAGCTCACAAGGAACGCGACGAAAAATGCCGCCCCTGACGCTACCAAATAATGCACGCCCACAAACCGAACCAGAACATGCAGTACAGTGAGATTCACGAGTGCGGCGATGCCTCCTGAAAACAAATACCGGACGATCTGCAGCTTGAAAAGCATGGAGAATGTCATTTTAATCCATTGCATACTTGAGAAACGAGATTGTGCGCTCTGAGCGCTTGTTCAAGCTTAATCAGCAACGCATATCCGCGCAACCCCTTCAATGAAGCAAGCGATCTTCTCGACACGCTGAGTCCAACTGAGCGATTGAGCGCGGGCGGCAGCGAGGGAGACGAGCTGTTCACTTTCCGTGGGGCTCATAAGCGCGTGCTCGATTTCGTGCGCGAGTGCACGCGGATCGTCGGGGCGGACGAAGAAAGCCGCGCCATCGGCAAGCCAACGCGTGCTGGGGAGATCAGAAACAACAACGGGGCGCCCAGATGCCATGTGAGCAATCAATTTGAGTGGGGAAGTGAAGCGTACGGAAATTGGATCCTTCGCCGTGTTGGGTACAACGAGCACGTCAGCCGCTGCCTGATTGTTTGGAAGCTCGGTGAACGGTTTGAATCCTAGAAAAATAACATGCGGATATTTTTCTGAAAGCTCTACGCCCTGCGCATCGGTGCCCCCGATAATGCACACGCGTACCGTCTTCATCAACTTTGACGCTTCAAGTAATGTGTCCACACCCTTCCAACCATCGAGCTTGCCGATATAGAGCGCAATCTTTGCATCTTGCGGCAAGCCGAGCCGCGCACGTGACTGCGATTTTGATTCGGGGTGAGCAAAATCATCGAGATCAATGCCATTCGATACGGCAAGCAATTTCTCTTCAGGAATTCCCTGCTCTGTATAAAAATCGATTGCGCCCTGTGTGACGACCACGATGCCGTTTACTCGCTTCGCGACAAATCGCGCCCACTTATTCCACATACCATCGTGCGATTCCCATATCATTTTCTTGCGTGTGAGCAGCGAGACCATAGCGAGCACTATTTCATCGCGTCCATAAATCACATCGACACCGCGTCCGCGCGCATACAGACCCGCGCGCAATCCAAACATCACTGATTGAAATGTGTAGCCTAAACTTCCCCATCCTACCGTATCAATCGTAAATAGCTTCGTGAGGGGGAAACGATGCTGTATGCCGTAGTATGAAAAAGGATCGTCGGGAATGGGGCTGTGCCTATCCGGCACGACGAGCTCGAGTGAGTGCCCGCCACGCGCAAACGCCTCGCATGCCTTCATTATTTGAATGCCATGCGCCTTTTCAGTCGGCAAGCGCACGTTGGCGATATATATGATCTTCATACATTACCTTATAAGGTAAAAATTAATTGAGCGGGGTGAGCACGAAAAAGTGGTGGTACTGATTTTCAAACGGGATATACTCTTTCTCAATCACAAACAGCTTTTCGAGGTGCCGCCGCATACGCGCGACTGTACATCCGCGCTTCCCAAGTTCCCAATAATGCTGACCGTTCCATTCGTGCTGCTTCGGATAGGGGATTTTGAACGCTATTTTTATTTCGGGCAGGAAGGGAAGTTTCAGGAGGAATTTGAGCGGGGGACCGAAGTGGGGGACAGATATAATGACTTTTTTCCGTGCAACACGAGCGAGCTCAGAGAGGGAAGTGTCGAGCTTCTCAAATGGCAAATGCTCCAATACTTCAAACGCGCACACCACATCAAACGATTTGTCTGCAAACGGCAGTGCTGTAATGGAGCCGATGACATCGGCTCCCACGTCGTCTGCGATATCGACGGTCGTGTATGCGATCTCGGTGTTCCGAGAAAGATATCCACAGGTCACTCCATCCCCCACCCCAACCTCGAGAACCGAACTCGGTTTGACAGAAAGTATTTCTGTAATTTGGTAATGGTAACTCGCCCATCGATCCAATCCGCAATAGCGGAAGAAATCGTACGCACTGCGGTCTACTTGTTTCCGTTCAGAATCCATATGAGTTTCTCTATCAATTTTGTAAGTGAGTGCTCCTGCTCCACAAGCACACGAGACCGCTCCCCTATCTTTATCCGTGCATCGATACCCATTTCATACACCCGTGTGATGGCACGCGCAAATAATTCCGGATCTGTCTTCTCCACCGCAAGCCCATCTTGCACGGCATTTAGAATCGGCTTCGCTGCGTCGTTTGAAGAAATGACAACGCACCGCTCGCTCATCGCCTCAAGCATTGCTTTGTCTAAACTCCCTGTGTCGCTCGCGTGTAGAAAAATATCCGATGCCGCGAGAATATCCGGAATCTCACTCGCCTCTTTGGGACCGGCAAACCCTGAGAAGTCTCCGATGTGGAGTTCCTCGATTTTGTCCCACAATTCTTGCTGGTATTTTTGATCATCGGCAGTGATGGGAGTACCAACAATCGTGAATCGATACGCAACACCATTTTTAGGCAACAGCGGCATTGCTTTGAGCATCGTGCCTATTTTCTTTGAACGCGACACGCGACCCACCGTTACGATGCGCATGAAATCCACGGGCTTTGCGCGCGGTGCTGAAAAAACTTCTGTGTCGATGCCATGCCCCGTGACGACCACGTTCTCCCGCTTGAGGCGGAAACTCTCTGCGGATGCCGTGCAGATGGTATCGACTATGCGGCTTGCGAGGCGAAGTAAAAGCGGCGTGCTTTTATGCGTATACCACAGCACGCGGCGCTTGCCCGCAAGCTTCCAAATAAGCCATCCCAGGACGGCGTATTCGTGATTCATGTGGATGAACACCGCTTTGTAACTGAAGAGATGCCGGAGGCAGAAATACCAAAATTTGAGCACGTATACGACGCGTGATCTCCTTCCCTTCTCCTTCCCGAGCGAGCGCACCCGCACATTTGGAGGCAGCTCATGCTTTCCTTCTCGCAGGCATATTACCGTCACCGCTTCACAATGCTTGGCAAATTCCTTTATCCAATTGTGAAAGAATCCGAGCACCGGATCATTTTTGTCGACTGTTTGTGTGCAAATGAGGATGTTCATACGTACCGATTCTTACATTATGGACCATAAACCCATGGAATCACACGATAATTGTTATGTGGTGGAATCGATGCGCCTGTTGTCGTCGTGCCGTGTTGGAAATATGCGTGGAAATCAGATACATCGTTTACGACGGGGCTGATGCGGATTTCCCATATCGCCACAAAGAATTGCTGACCTATCGCCGAACCAGCAGTGATATGCCCTGCCTGATTGCTCTTGCTGGATTTTCCCATGGCGTGCGTCGCTACTTCGGTCGCATTTCCCAGCGTGCCTTTGTACAGCCCGCCGTATCTATCCGAAGTTGCGCCGATGAACCGGGAGAAATAATAGCAACCTGTTGTGGAGGGTGTGTATGTTTGATTCGCTGTGATGGACATACTTCCCGATCCGCAATACCATCCCGCTTCGGGAAGTCCTTCGCTGTTTTCTTTTGCGGGTGTACCGTATACCGTGCCTGCAGAAGCATCACTCCCGTTTGCGACAGTGTATCCGTCATTGGAACGCCAGCTTGATGCGAGTGTGCCGGTGGTGGTCGCGATGCGTTCCATCGAAAGTTTTGCGAATGTGGTTGTTGCGGAGCCGACTGATGTACGGAATGCTACCGCAAGCGAGCCCGCACACCATCCTGCACAGGTTGCGATTTCGGGCGTTTCGTCTATTGTCGTTGTGCCCGTGCCGTATGCGTGTGCGAGGGTGAATTGCTCGCCCATGTCGTCGAGCTGATCAAAAAGTGTTTCGAGTTGATGATCGGCAGTCGTCGCTTGCGCGCGTCGCTCGATGAGATACAGGTCTGAATTGTTTGCGCTCGTCATCGCATTGAGCGTTCCTGACAGCGTGAGTGCGGAACTCGCGCGCACAAGCGCGACATTGCTCATGTCTATGTTGTAGCTGCTGATGTTTTTAATTTCGATCCATTCGTCGCTCGCGGATGCGCTGGTGCCCGACCACGCGATTTCGTTGATAATGATTGGCTGAGTAATCGTTCTTATGGTGAGCGTGTTTGATTGTGTGTTATTGCCGGCGGCATCGTACGCGATGACGTGCATGGTGTTGGTGGCGTTTGCGGCGAGTGACACGGAAAATGAAGTGCCAGTCGTGTCGCCCGCTGATGTACTGTTTGCAAAAATTTCGTAGCGCGTAGCGTCTGCGATTGCAGCCCACGAAATGTGCACGGTGTTTCCGGCAATGAGGCAGAAGCTCGCGCTCAGCGAGCGCGTGCACTGTGTGGAGCTGATTGCGGGTGATGCTGGTGCAGTGAGATCGATCGTAACGTTTCTCGTGATGGTGTTTGAATTGTTGGTGCCGTCGCTTGCGGTGAAAGAAAATGTGTAGGAATTTTCGGGAAGATCGAGCGCGAATGACCAACTGCCCGATGCATCTGCGCTCGTCGTTGCGATGCCTCCGGTGTATGAAAGTGTGATGGTGTTGTTTGGATCGGACATACCGGATGCAGTGATCGAGGTGGTAGCGAATGATGCGCCCTCAAGCGGCGTCGCCACAACAGGGTCTTGCGGGAGTACAACTGCTGGAGCCGCGGGAGCGGCTTGTGGCGTTGAAACAACCTCCTGTGACGCGTGTCCCCCGCCTCCTCCCCATGCGCCATCGCCTGCCGAAAACCCTTGAGGCGAGGTTGGGGCAGGCAAAGAAATGCCAGGTGGAGGAGCCGTTTTTTCTAAGGCCGTGTTCACGACCGTCGGCGTAAGAAGTGCCGTTTTAGGGGCAATTTTGGGCTCTGCAGGGGCATCTGAGATCGATTCTGGCACATCCTCAGGAGCGGCTGCCGCTGTCGGAGACTCACCCCCCGCAGCATCCACCGGCGTCTCCGGCTCGCTCGCCGCGAGAGCCCTCCCCGCTTCCAGCGAGGACTGCGCCGCGACGGCGGCCGCCTGCCCTTCACCCAAAAGCTCCGCCACATCCCCCTGCTCCAAACTCGATCCATACAGCGATTTCACCAAACCGAAACCGCCGAGCGCAAGCTTCGTTGGCTGCTTTTCAAACTCACTTTTATTTTTCTCTTGGAGCGCGAGCGTCTGCTTTTCTTTTGCGACCTCACGGAAAAATAGGTCTATGATACTTGCTCCGGATTCAATTGCTTTGTGCGAAAGTGCTTGCCAGTTGTCAGCTGCGACGTCATGATTTTCATTGTCTATGAACCACTGCTGAACAATTTGTTTTTGTTGCCAATCAAAGTCTGAGGTCACGAAAGCAATCTTTCTGCCCGTACTATTACTATAAGCAAACTTACCATTCACTACACTGTCGCTTTGTTTCGGTAAACTAAATCTATCAAAAAAAGTGTCCTTACTTAAAAAATTATTATTAGCATATCCTGCCGTCTCATCAAAAATAGTTGGCAATCCACTTTTTGAAGCAACAGAGATTGATTCTTTCGAAATATTTCCTGTCCCGAATGTGCCCGTGTATTCCTCGTATGGATCCATATCGCCAAATCCCTCGTGATTGAGATGCTGATCATTGCGCACATGCGCGGGCACCGTCGAATCCTGTACAAGGTGAAGGATATGCCCTAATGTTTCCGCCGCACGTGTTTTATCGCCATGCGCGTATTCATACACCGCCCGCTCCCAAGAAAAATCCGTCGGTGAGCTGAAATACTTGTCGTAAAATCCGATAGTCTTGAAGCAAATGCCCCACGCGCAATAGTTTGCTTGCGCCACAGTATCCTCCGCCCAATATTTTGATGCCTCCCATGATTTAATCACCGTGAGCCCGCGATTGTTTACCGGGTCATAGAAATGCTGGAGCGGTCGCGTGCTCTCGTCTTCATCGAGCGATCCTTTAATCATTACTTGCTCCTCTTCTATGGTAAACGCATCACCGCGCGCACTTTCGTATGATTCAATAGTTGCTTTGGTGATACCTTGGTGGGTGTTTGTTTTATAGGCATGTACAAAAGTCGGCGCAAATGCGCCTACCACACACACTAGAGCAGTGGCTCGTGTTACTGATTGGTGTACAGTTTCCATTTTTGAGTGAAAGGATTAATCTGCAAAAACTCAACATTCGATTGAATGCCTTTTGCATCAAAGAAACTCACCTGTGCCCTCTGCTTGTCGTCCGAAATTGCAACTTCAGTTCTGTATTTCAAAATAGAGATGAACATTGTTAGCGAATCATTTTTCTCCATCTCGTCGAATTGCATTCTGATCTCACTTTGCTCCTCCGCAATATAGTACCTACTCGCCAATTCAAAATCGCCTTTCTCAAGAGCCTCGACATACAATTTCAAAGTTTCCTCCGGCGTCGCACCGCCATACATATCTTCGCGATATGCTTTTTCAAGCGCAGCGGATTGCGCCTTTTGCTGCGCGACATATTCCGCTGTCGCGCGCGCGTATTCATCATATTGCGCCCCCTGCGCCTGCCAATTGATATACCCCTTCACGTAAAAAGCCACGATGCCAAGCACCACCACCCCCACCCAAAACCACCATCGCTTATAGATCGGCTTATACACAGAAAACCCTGCGTTTGAAGCCCCATTCATTCATGCATCCTACCAAACTTCCCCTCCTCCGCAACTTTTATCAAGGTTTAACCTTGATACTTAGAGAAGAATGCGGACGAGCTTAAGCTCATCGAAGGAGTAGACGCCTTTGAGTGCTTGGTGGACGGGGGTGAGACGCTCGGTACCGTGCTCTTTGAAAGCGGCGGCGATTTTCGGGAGGGCGTCGCGGAGTTTGGGGGAAATCATCCGCTCGATATCGCGCTTCGAAAGCGCCTCGCGCATGAAAAGATTCTGTAGGTGGTCGATGATAGTCCCCTCTTTGAGATTGCGCTCTTTCGCGATGTCTTTGATGCTCTTGCTCTGCTTCGCGAGCGCGAGCGTCACCTCCTGCGTATCACCTTTCTTTGCTCGCACCTGTTTCTTCTTCGGCGCAACACCACCCGCAGTCGAGCCGCCGCACGCCTTGAGAAAGAGCTCGGAAATTTCCCGGTGTTCCCTATCCTCCATCACGGCAAATCGCGCGCGGGCATCTGCCGAGCGCTGTTTGAATTGCCGCTCTTCGCGCGCGACTTCGGGATGCACTTGGAGCGCACGCTCATTAAAGCCGATCAGGTGCAAGCCATCGAGCGAGCGCACGCGTGAAAGCGCCACGTATCCCTGCCCGTATTCAAATGCGCCCGTAAGATCGACGACCGCCTCATCAAGCGTCATGCCTTGCGATTTGTGCACCGTGATCGCCCACGCAAGCTTGAGCGGCAACTGCGAAATACGCGCGATGATGCGCCCGCTCTCGCCCATGATCCACTCCACGGGCGCGACTTCAATATCGCGCCCCGCGGTCGTGCGCACTGTCGGCGCGCCATCGCTCGCAAATGAAATCACCTCGCCCGTCGTGCCGTTTACATACTGCCCCGCAGGATCGTTTTTGGTGAACATCACGCGCGCACCTTTTTTGAGCGTGAGCTTTTCAGGAGAGAGGCAGCCGCGCTTGAGCGATGCAATAGAACCATCCGGTCCGCGCTCGGTCATTTCATAGGTGTATGCCTTGCCCGTGAGCTGCTCCAGACGTTTTTCATTGATCCTATCAACATCCCTGTTGTGCGAAAAAAGGCGCGGTGCATCTTGTGGAGCCTTATCCTCTCCCACCGCGCGTTTCGCAAGCGCATGCTTCGCTTGCTCAAGCTCAGTTCCTTTACGAATCGCTTTGAGTATGCCGGTAAACGCGGCGTCTTCTTGCCGATGTTGCTCGTGCAGATAGCACACGAGCGGATTGAGCTCACCCCACGCACGCGAGCGAAATGCAAACGGCGCACCCTCCTCTTCCTCATTAAAACTGCGCTTCACGACCGGCGGCAACTGGAAAAAATCTCCAACGACAATAACCTGCATCCCGCCAAAGGGCACCTGTCGCTCGCGTACCGCGCGCAGCACCTGATCAAGCATTTCCAAGATGGAGGCGGAGAGCATGGAGACTTCATCAATAATGAGCACGTCTGCACCCTTCGCGCGCCGTGCTGCAGATTTGTTTTCCACAATCTCCGCGAGATCGTAATCAGAAAGATATTCGCGCACGCCGATGCCGCTCCATGAATGAATCGTCATCCCGCCGATATGCGTCGCGGCGATGCCTGTCGATGCGGTGATCGCGGGCTCGATGCCGTGATCGCGCAGCCAGCTCACATACGCGTTTATCGTATGCGTCTTGCCGCTTCCCGGCTCGCCGGTGAGAAAGACATTTGCACCTGTCTTCAGGATTTTCAGTGCCTCCTCTTGCATCATAGTTTTTTCTTGCGGGATTTCTTTATTTTCTTTTCTCCGTACACGCCTGTAAGCAAATCGATATCTTTCCCCGTGCTCATAAGGAGCTCAATATTTTTCTCCTCGAGTGCTTTCATGAGCGTAAGCCACCCCTTATCCGGATTTTTTGTCTTTTTGTATTCGCCTCGAATGGCTGCAAAATCTTTGATGAAGCAGTGCCCGCCCGCGCCGCGCCCCACCTTTGCCCCCGGATGTCTGCTTGCGTCTGCCACTTTGAGATGCGACATGCCGATACGCGGATCGGAGCCGAGCCCATCCCGCACGTCGTCCCATTTCACCCCATATGATTGTGCGATGTCGTGAAAAAGATTTGCGAAAATAACTTTAGTGAAGAGGAAGCAATTTGCTGCATATTTAATGAGCTCTGATTCGCGCGAGGATGTGATGAGTGAGAATGGCGCTTTCGGCAATACGCTCACCACTTTCTCCGCCGCAGCGCGGTGCGCTTTGCTCTCCTTGGGAATTCCGATGATATTGCGTGTCGGGTGTGCGGCGTCATACGCAGCAGTCGATTCGACGAGAAACTCCGGCGAGTGCAGTATTATTTTTTTCGGAAATGCTTTCTGCATCTTCTCGGTAAAGCCGGGCGGCGTCGTGCATTTAATAACGGCGGTGCGCCCATTACCCACGAGCGCGATCACGTTTTTAAGCGCCATGCCATCAAAGCCTTTCGGTGTCGTCGGTGCAGGCACGGCAATGAGGACGATATCGCATTCCGAAATTCTTTCTTTATTTTTTACAAACGGCTCGCTGCGCGTATAGCGCACGACCTCAAATCCTCTGTTTTCAAAATCATCCGCGTAGCTCTTGCCGATAAAGCCCTGCCCGATAAAGCCGATCTTCATTCAGAAAATGTACCATGCAGAAAGCTCTTGAAACTATGTGTATACCGTTGCGTTGAAAGACCCGACGGATAAATCCGTCGGGTCTTGTGTCTCTCTCGAGCATTATCTTAATCTTGCCGCCTGCCGGATTGCTTGATGCAATCCTGTCGTCGGGTCATTTGTACTGAATGCACATTCTCCGACCAGACGATCAATAAATCGAGTGACATCTTTCTCAGAGGTGATAATTGTTTGCCCACCAAAACGCGCGATCAATGCCCTCACTCGCCGCTCGGTATCTGCTGAGATTACTACAGTCATCTTGTGTCTCCCACATTGTTGCTAACAGCAACCTACGCGTTTGATTCAATATCGTCAAACTGTCGTTGCGGAAATATCGGCACAATACTTCTCGACATATTCTTCAAAGGAATGATATGGGCTGCTCATGAGCGCCGCCTGTCGCGGACCCGATTCGATCCAGCGCACGACAGTCTGCGCAAAATCTTTTTCAGAAGAGACGATCGCCCCCGCTTCGCGTGCAATACCGACGTCTGTCGCAATCACCGGTATGCCCGCAGAGAGCGCTTCCACGATCACCATCCCATAGCCTTCATAGAGTGAGGGAACGAGCAGCGCATCGGCGCTCGCATAATGCGGCAGTGGATCGCCCGCGCCAGCAAATACCACATAGCGATCAAGTCTAAGTGTACGTACAAGCTCTTTGAGGCTTTTCTCCTCACGTCCCGAGCCGACGATCGTGAGCCCCGCATCGTGCCCCGCTTCGCGGGCGCGCAAAAGCGCGGTAATTGCCAAGCGGATATTTTTCTCTCGCTCCAGGCGCGAGACAACAAGCAATGCGATTTTAAATTGCGGGTGCTTCACCCGCGCGATACCCTCGTAGCGCGCAGCATCGACAAAAATGGGCAGCACCGTGATAGGCGCTGGTGGCTTAATTTTTTGCTCAATAGATTCTTTCACCCCTTCGGATACAACGCGGATCCTCTCTGCACGGCGCAGCACAAACGGCGCAATTATCCTGCGCACACGATTGAGCATATGCCCACGCACAAATCCTTTCGGGAAAAAATCGGTGTGCACTTGGATGTGCAGTTGCGTGCGGAATACGCGCGAGCAGAGCCATGCGAGCAGACCTGTTTCAAACGGATCCTGTGCGGAGATGACATTCGCGTGCCGTGCGCGCAGAATGCCGAGCAGTCCCCGCCCGCGCACGAGAATAATATCGTAAGCATCAAAGTGCTTCGCATACGCCTGCTGGCGCTCATACGCCGGCGTGCCGGCAATGAGAGTGTTTTTGTCAGTTGAAAAAATGGTGACTTTCATATCTGAAAGAATATCAAGGTTAAACCTTGATATTTTTAAGGAGTTTGGCGAGAGTTGAGATGGTGCGTTCAGGTGAAAAAGATTCCGCATGCACACGCGCACGAGCAGTCCGCTCTCGTGCCGCAGCCAGATTTCCGAGCACTGATGCTATCGCCATGTGAAGCCCTTCAGTGTCTCCAACTTTCACAAACAACCCCTCGTCATCCCGCAATACTTCCCGATTGCCGCGAATGTCTGTAGCAATGACCGGCACACCAAGCGCCATCGCTTCGATGAGTGTGTGCGGCATGCCCTCATAGCTGGAGTTCAACACAAACACGTCTGCTTGTGCGAGTACCTCATGCATTTTTTCGCGTGGGAATGAACCGAGAAAGTGCGTACGATTCTCAACACCGATATCGCGTGCATGCTTCTCAAGCTGCGCGTGCAAGGTGCCTTCGCCAATAATCGCCGTATGCCACACACTTCCGCGTGCCGCATCAAGCAATCCGTCAAATCCTTTCCATGCAGTGAGCCGCCCGACAGACATAACAAGCGGGTGTGGCAGATCGCCTTTGCGCTGCGTGGCGTGCGGCATATCTATGCCGTTATGTATGACTTTCGCATCAATACCCCACCGAGAAACCACAGTTTTAAGATATTGACTGGGCACAATCACCGCGTGCGCACAATGCACCACCATCTGCTGTACCCAGCGTAGAAATTTAAGGTAGAAGCGCTTCGGTCGCAGCGGAAAGTTGTCGAGCCCTTCTGTCACACCAAAACGCAATCTCCCCTGCTCCCACACATGGTCGCCGACAATTTTCACGACAAACGGCTTCCGCGTGATGAGCGCTGCGAGCATGGCAGGAAAACCGACACTCACCGCATCCTGCGCATACACGACGTCTGCGCGATGTGCATGCACAAGCGCTTTGAAAAAATACATCAAATGCGCTATTCCCTTCGGCAAGTGCCTCACGATGCGAAACGGGAGTACAGAAACATCAACGCCGTGCGCGGGCAGATATCGCTCTAGTACGGACACGTACGTCGCCGGTCCGCCAATATCCGGCGGATATACCCCCGTCGGGACAAAAAGCCTTATTTTTTGCTCTCTTGACGCCATGTGTATACTCTAGCGCAGTGCAGACAGAAATGCGAGAAAATCAGCGCTCTTCCGAGCGCTGATTTTTGTCTGGTGCTGGATATCGTTGAGACATGGACCACAGGATCCAGAAAGCCCTCGGATCGCACATGGATTTTGCTGCGAAGAACGCCATCACCCACGAAGCTCCAACCATGTAAGGCAACACATAATATGGGTGCATGACACCCTCCCTTTCCTTCCATCTTTAGTATCTGCTCATCTCACCGCATGTCAAAGCTCTGTAACTCCTAGTCGGTGGTATCGTGTGTATGATACCCTTTTCCTATGCGCATTCTCATTTGCACGCCACTCTACCCACCAGACACTGAGCCGTCTGCGCGCTACGTGCAAGAACTCGCCACCCGGCTCACCTCTCGTGGACATACGATCACTGTGCTCGCCTACGGTGCACTTCTGGAACCAACGGTAGGGGTTGTATTGCATCCAATACCAAAGGAAGCCCCTTTATCGATAAGATTGATGCACTATGCACGTGCACTGCTGCAATTGCAACAACACGTGGATGTGATCATGTGTGAGAATGGGCCCTCGGTCGAGCTTCCGTTTTTTCTCACATCTTTCTTTACTCATGTGAAAAGAATCCTACATGACAGTGACGTTCGGGCACGTGCAGTTCGCAAGCGCCATATCATTTTCGATACAATTCACCGAGCTGCGCGTTTGCGCGCTGATTCAGTGTTCGTAGGCACCCCGCTCCCACGACCGGAACTTCTGCCATTCACCCCGCATCCCGCGGAGGCGTTCACACAGTATGAGGTATCGTGGGTGCGCCATCTTGACGCGTTGACACGATGCGTCATATGAAGAATCTCGAAGCAAAAGCAGAGTGGAAAATGTACGTAGCGCATGAGCACGCTGCGCTCGTACCCGTGCTCAAACACTACGGCTATGAACTTGAGCCGGAACAGCCGCACGTCATGGGCGAACGATATGTGATGAATGCAATGACCACCGCAAGCGGTCAGAAGCTTGTCTTCGTGGGGCGGACGGCGAGTAATGAGCGCGTCATTATTAAGTCGAGCGTAGACCCAGACGGGCGAGAAGAGCTCGAGCATGAGCGTCGCGCGAGAAGCGCAATCGCCACATTGCGATTCGCATACGAAATATTCGCCACACCTCGCGAGCTTCTGTTCGTGCGAGACGGAACCCGTACGATCGTAGTGTACGAATTTATTGAGCAGGAGAAGACATTTTTGGAACGCCCCCTCGCAGAGCAATTTGACTTTGCGCTGTGTGCGTTCAAAGCTCAGGAGGGAGCCCGCGCCACGACACACAAACACCAACGCCTCATTCGCAATGTGTTCGAAGTTGCTGACGCCTCGTGGTATTTCGCACATCTTAAGAAATTCGAAACGCATCTCGCACAGAGCACATCCACTGAGCGCGAAATATGGGTGCGTGTGCAGGCTCTATTCATGGACCATGCGGAAGTGATTAATCGCTATGGTTCATTCCTTACCCATACAGACTTCGTACCCCACAACTTCCGCATCAAAGATCGGATCATCTATTTGCTTGATTTTTCATCGCTTCGTTTCGGGAACAAGTATGATGGCTGGGCTCGTTTCCTAAACTTCATGGCACTCTATAATCCCCCACTCGAGCAGGCGCTGACTGAATATGTATCACTCAATCGATCTGAAGGAGAGCAACAATCGCTTCGACTCATGCGTCTCTACCGACTCACTGAGCTTGCCTCATTTTACGCGGTCACGCTTGATCGAGCGGGAGAACCGCTTCGTCAGCTCAACACCGTCCGTATGCATTTTTGGCTCCGCATGCTTGCGGAAATGCTCGAAGGTCGGCGTATGTCTGATGACGTACGCACTGAATATATGCGCACACGCGATGCGCTCCGCAGTGACGACGAGAAGAAACGCCAGCAGGGACTGCACTAATCCAGCATCCTCATTTGGCTAATCGCACTCTCATACTCATTGATCAATGGGTGCTGCCATGATTTCTTAAACACAGCGAGCATATGCTCTTCGTTACGAAGTTTTGTTTCTTTGTCACGATTGAACGATTCCCAAATCGAATTACCCATAGTTTTATGGCTGGCAATAATTGATTGTGCGTTGTGAATTTTATCCGCAATTGAGACGGCTTTCACCGCGTCCGAGCCACGACGTACCGATTCCGCATATGCCTCTTTGCGCGCCTCCCAGGGAAGTTCCTTATCTTCCGAGACAGCTTTTACAATGTCGGTGACTTCGTCACCTAACTCGCTGCGTAATGTTTCTTCCGAGACATCAGTATCTTCGACCACATCATGCGCGAGTGCTGCAGCAACAATAATTTCTCCAAAGCCCTGCCCAGCGAGCATGCGCGCTACCGCAATCGGATGATTAATATAGGGAGTCTTATCGGTTTTACGCACCTGTCCCTCATGTGCCGCTGTTGCGATGGCAAGAGCCTTTTGAACGAGCGGGTGTTCAAATATGGTATGCATGATTATTCCAAGACCTTTCCAAAGACTTTCGTTTGCATATCTTTCGCGATCATATCCCAATCATAGTCCCGCTCCACCACCTTGCGAGCATTCTCAGAAATGAGCCTGGCTTTTTCTGGATTCATTATTATTTCTTTTACTTTCTTAGCAATCGCTTGCGGATCGTCTGGTGGTACAATCCAGGCAGTCTCCCCATCTACAGCATAATCGGCGATGCCTCCGACGCCGGACGTGACAAGTGGCAATCGTGATGCCAGTGCCGATACAAACGCATTACCAAGTCCCTCTGAGCGCGACGGGGCTACGAAGATATCACTGGCTTTGCGATAGAGCGTAACGACAGATCGATCAACACGACCCGTGAAAATCACTCGGTCCTTGAGATTCAAAATGCGAGCAAGGTCTTTGAGCTTCGCTTCATCTTCTCCATCACCTACAGCGACGAAAGTGATGTTTTTGGGTAAGTGCTCAAGCGCACGGATGATGGTGTCAAAGCCTTTCTGGTGCACCAGGCGCGACGTATTCACGAGGAAGATGTCTCCCTCTTTCTTTCCGAGTTCTTTCTTCATCTCATCGATCTGATGTTGCGTGAAAGTCTCTTTGAGATCATTCGGGTTGGCGCCGTTCTTCACGAGAACGATTTCACCTGTATATCCCATCGAGCGCGCCCAACCGCTTAAATAGTTCGAGATACTCTGCACTATGTCGGCACTCGTGAACGCGCGTTTAAAAAGTGGCCACGCTGGACGCATCACCCGCTCAATGTGCTCGATCGGATCACCCTCCTGAAGGGTAAGAACATACGGGGTGCGCGGCGAGAACAGTTTAAAAATTGCTGCAGGAATGCCTGCTGAGTGTGCCATCATGGACCAGATGCCGTCGTAGCGGTATCTCGCATGGAGCTGAAGCCCTTTCAACCCGCCAAGGATCTGAAACAGGTACTTGTTCATCTTGAGAATGAATTTTCCGCCATAATCCCTGAATGCTGGGTCAGGCACCCCAAAACCAATTCGATGCACCAGCACATTCCCATATCGCTCCACACGCGGAATGTTCGAATTCCACCAGCACGTCACCATATGAAACTCGATATCCTGCGGTGAAATACGATCGGTGATCTCCTTGATTGCCGGCTCTGCACCGCCGTGAAAATTCGGATAATACGCGAGCGAAAAAATGAGTACTCGTTTCTTGGGTTTAAGGTTTACGAATTCAGTCATATCCTGACGTCGTGTGTGTGCCTCAGTAGTTTTGAGCATTTTCACATACTCTGCAAGTGTGTGGTGTTGTCGCCAGCCAAGCGCTTCGAGCTTGGAAGTGTCTACAGATTCGGACGACCGCGTTGATTTTGTGGGTGATGAATATTCCAAATGTCCGCCGAACATGCGTGCAACATCGAGCAGGCTGAGTGTCTCCTTGGCACAAATACCGAACTCATCGTTCTGCCCTTTGTTTCCCGCGAGCACGATTCCCTCGACCGTGTCGAGAACGTGTGTGAAAGCCCGCTTTTGGTTTCCCGAACCTGCAATACGATGCGGTGTTCCATGGAGCCAGTTCTGATGTAATATTTCGATGAGCGTGCCATACTGATCTCCCCGCTCTCGTGGACCGTATACATTGTAGAAATAGACAATCGCGTACGGCAGCTCAAACCACCGCGCATACTGCACCACAAGCTCACTCATTGCCGCCTTGGACCACGTGTACGGCGCAAGATTTCTTCCCTCAATGCCATCCTCATCCCGAAAAGTGAACTTGGTCGAGGAACCCGCATAGACAAACTTACAACGCTTTTCACGCCAATACTCAAGTACACCGAGGGTGCCAAGGAGATTCAGATCGAATGTCACCTGTGGCTCGGTGAGCGAATGCCGCACCCGAGAATATTCCCCTAGGTGGTAGATGATATCCGGATCTTCCGGGATGAGCTTTGCAATATCTTTTGTATGCCCGCGCCGATACTCCACACCCTCTACATGATTGCTTTCCGACCCGGTGAAATAGTTGTCGAGAGAAATAACACGATGACCGTCCTTTGCTAGACGTTCACAAAGATGGGAGCCAATAAACCCAGCTCCGCCTGTCACGACGACTGTCTTTCTAGGCTGCACCAAAATATAATACAATAATTAGCCTGCCTCTTCAATGGTCGTCAATACTTCATGCAATTTCCTGAATATCCCATTCTTTGTTGCCGGCGGTGCCGCTGGTGCGGGAGGCGAAGTATGCACCGGTGGCACCGATCGCTATGAGAGCGACGAGGGCAATCGTCCACATGTTGATAATCCCGTCTTCTTGCGCCTGAATCGGGGTTGCAGCCGCTGCGGCAGCGCGGAGTTGTAGCTCAGGTTCTTCAACTGGTTCTGTTTCGACAACAGACGCCGGGGCAGATGGCACAGCGCGCGGTGCTTCTTTTGCTTGTGCAGATGCCTTTGGCTGCGCAGCTGGCGCATGAATGATCGCGGGCTTTGCTGGTAAGGTGGCGATAGCCACCGAGCCGTTTGGATATAGTAGTGCGAACCCTGCCACCGCCTCAAATCCGAGTGACGCGGGTGGAATGATAATTCGCTCATTCGTGAGCACGACAGTATCTTCTGGAATGTGAAAAATATGTTCGCTACTCTTTATCATCCACAGCGACAGATCGAGGTCGGTCGAGTCAGTATTTTCAATCACCGCGCTGCCGTCAGGAAGTGTGGCGAGCGCGAATGCCGCAGGCTTGGCTGTGACGATTACGCGATCCGTCGCGGAGTGTGTATCTGCCGATGCATTGAGGGTGACCACATAGCGCCCCGGATGCGCAAACGCATGCAGCACACGTGATCCCTCAATGGCTTTTCCATCACCAAAGTTCCACACAAAGCGCACGCCGAGAGGACCCATCGGCTCCCCCGCTTTCGTTGCCGCCTTAGCTTCAAATATCGTATCTGCTCCCACGATCACTGCGCGATCCTCGCCGGCAAATGCGAGCATGTTGGATTCAAAGGTATAGCCAGAGCTCGAACTTTGCGTTTGTGTTTGTTGCGAAGTGGTAGTGGCGCTCTGCGCTGTGCTTGTGTTGCTCGATGCACTTGCAACAAGCGTGCCGGTACTGGGCGTGGGCGATGCAGGAATTAGTGTGCCGCTCCCCGCACTCCCGCGATGCAAGCTATTACCATCACCCGCAGCGCCGCTGCTTTCGATGTAGCTCACGGTATCAACAGTTGTTCCATCAGCATTGACGAGCGAGACAGTGTCGCCGGTGTTGTTCATCGCAAGCACGGTATCGATAACATTCGACGCGGATGGGTATGCGTTTGCAAATAAGGATGCATCTGACGCGAGGATCAGATACCCACCACTGGGAATACTCATTGAGCCTTTGCTCCCATTTTCCGGCGGCTCGTTGAATACGTGATTCGAGCCGTCATTAATTTTCCATCCAGTGATATCGACTGCTGATCCGCTGGCATTAAAAATTTCCACCCATTCATTGCCGGTATCCGTACCGGCGGGGTCGTACATGATTTCGCTGATGACTACCTGCGCAAAGGCGCTCGTGGGAGAAAAAAGCAGTGCCCCAACAAGAAGACTGATATAGGATCCTATGCTAATCGAGCGCTCCATCATCGCCGTAGAGTACTTTACGCAACTCCGCAGGGTCAACTCCACGCGTTGGTTGCTGTGTGTTCTGTTGTGGGGACTGCGGGTTTTGTGGGGGTTGAGGTTTTGATGGAGGAGGTTGAGTTGGTTGGCTTTGGTGTTGTGGGGCGGATTGGCGCTGTGCCGGTGCTGTATGCTGCTGCGGAGCTGGTGCGGGGCGGGGCGTTGGCGGTGTGGGCTGTTCCACAAACTGCCGTGCGTGCTGCAAACCATTTGATTTGTTTTGCTGTGGTGCCGCAGGATTGGAACGAGCAGAGGCAATCGCGTCTTTGAGTGCACTGCGCGCATCTGGCTGAGCTGTCGATGGACGTTGTTGTTGAGGCTTGGTGTGCATCGTGCGTAAAATATCAGCGGGGCTTTTTTGCTGATGTATCTCGGGCAATATTTCGTGTTTACGCTCAGGAGGGCGCGGAGCAGTGGGCGCCGAGCGCGCCGCAATGGGCGCTGGTTGCGGCTGCCCCTCGGGGCGAGGTGGGCGCGCGTCGCGCTGTACATCCGGACGCGGAAACTGTGCCGCGGGAGCAAGCGGCACGGGTGGTGGTGGCGCCTCATCTCTCGGTCGCGTGCCATATGTTGTTCCGACGCTTTTTGTTGCCGGCTTTTGTCCTTTGGCACTGTCTACCTTGTGCTTTTCTTTCGCCGCCACCTGCCACTTTTCACCCGCCTCATTCACCTCTCGCTCAACTACCTCGCGCGCTCTGCCGTAGCGATGGCGCGTCCAGTGCATGATGTCTTCACGATACGATTCACTCGGCGCCTCGACGGGCGAGAGCGTGTGCGCAGAAAACGGCGCGGAGCCGACGCCATCAATCATAAGATTGAGATAAATATCACCGCGTCCAAGACCCACCATGTCTTCAGGTAAAAATGTGGGCCCGAAGACCGGTTCCAGGAATTGCGCGTCCATAGGACCGACGCGGAAAATGATAGTTGTGCCCACGTTGCCGAATACAGCGTTTCGTACCTCCTCTTCCATCTGTTCGATGTATTGATTTGCAATGGTGAGACACAGTTTATATTTGCGCGATTCTGAAAGAATATTTTCAAACGCGCGATTGGAAACGTTTTGAAATTCGTCGACGTAGAAATAGCAGTTCGGGAGCTTAGCCATGGTCGCCGGAGACTCTTCGGCGCGCGAAAGCGCGGCAAGATATATTTTGATCACGAGCATGCTTCCCAACAGTGCGGAGTTTGCCTCACCCATACGCCCCTTTGAAAGATTCACGATGATGATTTTTCGATCGTCCATCATTTGCCGGAAATCGAATGTTGATTTCGCCTGACCGAGAATGTTGCGAATGAGCGGGTTTGATACAAACTGCCCGATTTTATTTTGAATCGCGGGCGTCGCGTCCTGTGTATATTTATCCGAATAGCCGGCAAACTCTTCTTTCCAAAACATCGCAACGATTGGGTCGGTCACATGCTTCACGACTTCCTCGCGAAACGCTTTGTTTACGAGCATACGATTCACGTCGATGATGGTCGCGCCCGGGTATTCGAGCAATGCAAACAGTGTGTTTTGCAAAATATATTGCATGCGTGCGCTCCACGCGTCCGCCCAGATGCGCTCAAAGACTCCCATGAGCCCCGCCACGACTTTGTGGCGGTTGTCGTAGCCGACATCTTCGAGAATGTTGAAGCCAATGGGGTATTCGGTATCAAAGGGCGCAAAATACATCACGTCTTTGACGCGATCCTGCGGCACGAAATCGAGCAGCTTTTCCGCGGTGCTGCCGTGCGGGTCGATAAAGATCATGCTCTCCCCGTTCTGAATGTCCTGAATTGCCATGTTTTCGAGCAGGGTGGATTTACCCATACCGCTCTTGCCGATCACATACATGTGTTTATCCCTATCCTTGGCGCGTATGCCAAACGCCACGTGCTTCCCGCGCGTGTGTGTTGCCGCCAAAAACGTGATCCGTTCAGGATCCGGAGTCCACTGGTTCATGCCCTCATTCTACCACTTCGTCAATGAGTTGCATCTGTAGTACTCGCCAATTCAAGCGCCGCCTTTGTGTATCGATTTGATGGCGCCCAGAGCATCCACGAGGTGAGACCGACATCGTACGTGGCTTGGATTTGAGCACGCACTTCGACGGGTCCGTAGTCGCCGCCGTAATCAAAATCCTGCAGCCACGGGCGCATCATCGTGCGCGGATATGCTTTTTTAGTATAGAGTTGCGGAGTTGTCGTTGGAATTTTTTCACCGCCAAACCACGCGATAGGAGTCGTCGTCGCCTCGGCGCGCCTCACCGCCTCCCCCATCGAGTAATTCACGACCCCGTACACTTCTTTATTGGGATTGGGATATCCATGGAACTTTGGCGGATAGTGCGACGGATACACCATTGGTGCAATGTAATCAAAATACGGCATCGCACGCTCCAAGACCTGCCCAATATTTAAATCATCAGTATTTGTTGTCGTCATGCCAAACAGATCTGCTGAGAGTATGGGTGTGTGTTTATCCTGTTCTACGCGCACTGCGCGGGAGAGATGCACGAAAAATCGCTCGAGATTTTCTTGGTATGATCCGCGCGAATGCGTGTACGCCACATCTTTCATCGGACCGTCAGACGGATAGCGAATGTAATCGAAATTGAGCTCATCAACACCGAGTGCATGCGCCTCGTGTGCTATGCCTTCTATATATTTCCAAAACGGCTCGGCGCCGACATCGACAAACGCAAGACCTTTGTGATCATGCCACGTCGAGCCGTCGCTTGCTTTTTTCACCGCGTATTCGGGATGTGTTTTTGTATACAGTGGATCTTGGAACACGGTGATGCGCCCGATGACATAGATGCCGTGGCGATGCATTTCTTTCACCAATTCACGAAATGTTGAGGTGGTACACCCCTTCCCTCCTGCGATAGCCACCGTGGATGGAAAAAACACCGTCCCTGTGTAATCTTTCACATCGACAACAATTGCGTTTATTTCCGTTTCGTCTGCGAGCTTAAATAGACTGTCGCGCAACTCAGACGAGCTGGCGGCACATTGCGACATGTACACCGCTTTCACCGCGTCCGGTGTCGCTACGTGTTCAACCGCAGGCGGTGGCGGAGGCAGATCAACCGGCGTCTCTTCTCGTGTAAACGATGCGGGCGCAGACCCAAGACCAACGAGGTGCGCATAATTTGGTGCGAAAAAAGCAACCGCGGCAATCCCCGCAAACAGCGTTGTCGCAGCGAGCGGCGCTGCGCGTTTCATAATTGGCTGTCAGATCGCTGTGAGAATAGTTGAGGATAGCTTGGCGGCTTTTTTGCACGACGCACAGCAATCGCGACACTGATGATGCTCACGCCAGCAATGATCATAAGAACCGCATCCCATGTATTGGGAAATCCCAGGAATGGCAGAAAGGCTACAAAGGTGCCGAGCAACATGAGTAAAACATCTTTGCGCATGCATACAGTATATTGTGGATGATTGAAAACGCAAAAACCGGCACGCGAACGCATGCCGGTTGGATCAACACTACCCTTTAAGCCATCTGCACCACGCAACGCCTGCCAAAGCACAGAACAGCACAACGAGCCACCCCTTAGGCTGCGTGAGTATGTTAACGACTACATCAATAAATGACTGCCCTGACGGGAACCATCCTGCCAGATACACAGACCCTATGATGACAAGAAACCATCCGACAGTTGCCCACATGACGTGCAGCACATCTTGGATATTCATTTTAGCACTCCTGTTTTACCTAGAGCCATGCTAGCGCCCCCGCTACTTTTCCGCAACTATCACGACAAATTCCCCTTTTTGCTTCACGGGATCCTTGGTAAGGATTGCGGCAAGTTCTGAAGCAGTACCATTCAGAACTTCTTCGTGCATTTTAGTGAGCTCCCGAGCAAGTATCAGGTGACGCTCCCCGATTGCTGATTTTAGCTCTTCGAGCAACTTCATGATGCGATGGGTAGATTCGAAAAGCACCACAACACCTTCGTGATCTGCAATGCGCTTGGTGAGAGTCTGCCTTCCTTTTTTATGTGGCAAAAATCCGAGAAACAGAAAGTCGTCTGCAGAAACACCGGCAATGGAGAGTGCAGTAGTAAGCGACGAAGCGCCGGGAATTGCCTCTATGCGGCAGTTCGCTGCGCGAACTGCCGCCACTAATCGCGCTCCCGGATCAGAGATGCTCGGTGTGCCGGCGTCGCTTACCAAAGCCACCTGCTCTCCACCCTCAAGGCGCGCAATGATCTCCTCCAGACGCTTCCCCTCTACATGCGCATCGAGTCGCTCGATCGGCGTGTGAATATCATAGTGAGATAAGAGATTTTTCGTCACCCGCGTGTCTTCCGCAAGCACTGCGTCTACTTCCCGTAATACCCGCAGCGCTCGCAGCGTAATATCCTCCAGATTGCCTATCGGAGTCGCGACAACGTACAGAATGCCCATTTTTGACATAACAAAATGATTATGCTACAATTCACATCGGTTGGCAAGCGCGAGGAGAAGCGCCGTGAGAGAGCGAATTAAGTACGCACAAGAGAGTTGTTCCTTGCAAGAAAGTTCTGAAGTCATCAAGGAGATGATCAGCAGACGCAATAGGAATTGGAAGGTAGCGGGTATCATTCCCCTGTGTGCGATTCAGAATGGTGCCCTCATACAGACTGAACAAGTTATGATCTTTTTCCAACGTCCTGCAATCACGTTGGGAATGGACGAAACGGGTGAAATTGTCCCGATAGAATTAGACGACTGAGGAAATCCTCATCGGCGGTCGCTTCGCGACCGCCGGTTTTTCATTTGGAGCAACCGCGGACGCACAGGTTCGCGCGAGCATCGCGCAATGCGTCTTCATGCGTGAACTACTGCCGCAGTGGTGATACACATCCAAGCCACCTCCGTATGTCGTGCTCGAGAGAACCTGTGCGTCCGCGGTTGCGATGCTATATTGGCAGTAATGCGAACAGCACATTTCATCGGCATCGCGGGCGTAGGGATGAGTGCAGCAGCGATACTGCTCAAGGAAAGCGGGTGGGTCATCACCGGCTCAGATGATGCTTTTTATCCTCCCGTGTCCGACTACCTCGCACGCGAAGGCATTACCATTCACACCCCCTACGATCCAAAAAATATCCCAGAGCATGTCGATCTCATCGTCATAGGCAAAAATGCGAAACTCACCCGCGCAAATCCGGAAGTGCAGGCAGCGCATGAGCGCGGCGTGCCAATCAAAAACTTCGCAGAGGTTTTGGGCGACATGCTGAAAGGCAGAGAGCCCATCGTCGTTGCGGGAAGTTTTGGCAAATCCACCGCAACTGCACTCATGGCATGGATTTTATTCCACGCGGGCAAAGACCCGGGATATATGGTGGGGGCTATCGCTCACGATTTACCCCGCACATCCCAGCTGGGTACGCATCCGGTGCTTGTCATTGAAGGCGACGAATATCCGTCCGGTCACGATGATCCGCGCTCAAAATTTTTGCACTACCACGCACATGATCTGCTGCTCACCTCCGCAGTGCACGACCATGTAAATATCTTCCCTACCCACGAATCGTACCTTGCCCCCTTTAGAGAACTCATCGCATCAATCCCCCCCGATGGATTGATTGTCGCCTGCGCCGACGACCCTCACGTGCTCACGCTACTTGCTGACACAAAGCATACACACATCAGCTATGGTATATCCGCGGAAGTGGAGTGGAGCGCGCGTGATATTTCGTATCACGAGCATGGCGCAACATTCACACTCACGCACAATGGAGACGACGTGGTTCGCGTCGAAACATCACTCCTCGGTACACACAACGTCCAGAATATCATTGGCGTCGCCGCACTGCTCCTTGAAAGGAAATTAGTTACCCCCGCAGAAATCGCCGCCGCAGTTTCAAAATTCTCCGGCGTCGTCCGCCGTCTTGACCGCAAAACCACGCAGTCATATATTCCAGCATTTGAGGGATTCGGCTCTTCATATGAAAAAGCAAAGACGGCGATTGATGCACTCAAGCTCCATTTCCCGACACGTCGTATTATCATTTTATTTGAGCCTCATACCTTCAGCTGGCGCAATCGCGCTATGCTGCACTGGTATGACACAGTATTTGCCGGCATTGAACAGGTGCTCGTCTATCCCCCCGCCACACAGGGCGCCACAGCACACGACCAAACAACGCTCGATGAGATTCTCGATCGCATTCGGGCATCCGGCGCTGATGCAACGCCGATAGATTCTTTTGAAAGCGCGAAAGACACTCTGCGAAACATGCTCACAGAAAACGATGCGGTCCTCTTGCTTACCTCGGGAAATATGGGTGGAATGATCCAGTCCATCCCCGCATGGCTCGACCACACATATACGCGTAGCTAAATGCGTGCGTGTTTTATTGCGGCTAGCGAGGGGCAAAATGCAATGCGCAGCTTTGCATTTTCTCCGAGCGACGACGCAATGCAGGTCCAATACCACGCCGCTCTGCGGCGTGACTGAGTGAGTGAAACGAACTCCGATGATACCCCGGGGACCTTCATTTGCCTATATTCTTCACCCATCCGAAGGTGCCCTCGAAGTTTTCGAGAATGATATCGATGATGCTCTTTTCCTTTACGGGGGTGATGAGCACGAAATCTTCCGACTGCGTCTCATTTTTCGCTTCATCCTCGCACTTCATCCAGAATTTATACACTGTTGCGGGCGCAAAACCGACGATGACCTGCGTGTGTGCGGTGGTTGGATTTGGCTCTTTCGGCAGCGCCTCTCCCTCATCCCCTTCCTGTCGAATGAGCCCTTGCGCATAAAATGCTTGGCAATACGCCGGCTCATCAGTCTCCCATGAAAGTATCGTCTGTATTTTTGTATCCTCTCCGGGGAAGAGCGTCGATTCATTTTTTACTTTTGAAATTGCCGGCTCCACCACATCGCGAATGGTGATGAATGAAAATGGCTCGCTATTGATGGTGTCTCCTCCCTCGTTTGTTGCGGTGATCACCACTTGATAGCGCGAGCCGAAATCAAGATCGGCAAGTCGAATGCTGTGGTTCGTCGTGTATATCGGATCACCAACTGATTTGGTTGCCTTGGTGCGCATATTTATATACTCAACAGTGCCTTTCGCCTTCACGTCGCCCGTTGACCAGCTAATCGTTGCTGAATTTTCCTGTACACGACTCACCTTAATATTGCTGATTTTTGGCAGTATCGAGCGTGTTTTGAATGTATCGTCCTGTGTTTCAGCGATAAGACCCAACTGATCCTCGGAAAGTACTTTGAAATGGTAGGTTGTTGTTGGATCGAGACCGACCACCGTCACGGTGTGTTTGGTGACAAGCTCTTTCGGATCGCCTTGCGTGATTGTGTATGGGTCCTTGCTCCCCGCACTGTACTCTCCCTCTGCAGCTAGATAGACAACCGAGCTTGATTCCCGATCGGTGGTCCACAATATTTCCGCGCTGGTAGTATCGGGAAACACTTTTGTTGCGCCGAGAATCGTCGGGGGCTTCAGTGTGTCGGACACTTGCTCTTTCGCTTTCTCAAGAATTTTTTTCAACTCCTCAGGATCTTCAATCTTTTCAATTTCCTTGATTATTTTCTTTGTCTGCGCCGGATCGTTGTGAGTTGTTGTAAATGTAAGTCCTGCGGTCGCGCTTCTATTCCCCTTTTCATCTGCAGAAATAACGCGAAAGAAGTAGGTGGTCGCCGGATCGAGACCGTCAATGACAAGCGCGTGCGTCTTTGTATCGTATTTTGGATAACGCACGGTGCCCACATTCTGATCAAGACCGTAATTAATCGTGCCATCGGCGTTGACATCAGTTGTCCAGTTAATGACGGCGGCGTTGTCGGTGGTCGAAGCAGATACGTTTGAAATCTCAGTCGCGTGCGCACTCTCTACCGCTACTACCCAGAGCATGAGTGTGCAGGCAAAAAGATACGCGCCTATAGGTAGACTGCGTGACATACATCTATTGTATCAATATTTTGGTGCCCTCTTCCCGCTATGCACGACTACTTGCCATCCAAGTGTCTCAAATACCAAATCAGTATGAGAAATACCCCGATCACGACGAGCGCAATCTCAAAGCCATTGAAATAGTAGTAGGTTGCGGGACGTGTGCAGGAAAGGTAGCTTGCGGTGTTGCCATCACAATACTTGTCGCTTTCAAAATTAAGCAGACCGACGAGAGTGAGTGCCGCGCCTCCGAAAAGCTCGGCTTCACGGCGCACAATAACGCTATATTCCAAAAACACATCGACGCCACGATCGATACTATATATAGAGAGTAGCCACAGTAGTCGCGCCAGACGGCGGGCGCGTGCCCATAACGCCACACCCCACCTCTTTAAAGCGTCCATGGAGATATTGTACTGTGCATACGCATGCTAGTAAAATTGACTCAATTCTCCCTGTAATTTTTCAATCCGGGCGTTGGCGCTTTCGAGGTCGCGATAGAGATTGGTGCGGCGGTCGAACTCCTGTTCGACAACCGGTATTTGGTCATTGAGTTCCCTGACATGTGCGTCGGTCAACTTCCCCTCGTCTTTGATAATACGCTTGAAAATCTCGGCAGTATGAAAATTCGCTCTATATGATAGACCTCGAATGTCCGCGATAATGCCAAAACGCTCTCGCGCAGCCGCGACGATATCTGCGCGCGTTGCCCACAGGGCATATGCTTCCATCCGCATAATCGCACCCTCCATCGATTCGCCCGCCTCACCTATTGCATCGATCTGTAGCTCCATACTATCGAGCATACTGAGTCCGCGCTGCGCAAGTGCGAGACGCTCGGTATTACTAATGCTGGTATCGCTGAGCGCGCGTCCAAGTGTTTGGTTCAGCTCTTTTCGAAGCGGATTATCTTTAACCGCCGGTATCAGCGCCGCATTGCCATGCACTGCAGCACGTGCCGCATATGCGTCATAGCTTTTGGCAAATTGAGTCGCTCTATAATATATGTACGCTCCACACCCCAGTACCAACAGTACCCCAAGACCGGCAGCATATTTTTTGTTCGCCACAAGTGCATTCATGCGCATATATTAAATGAGTACTAGATTACATTAATCAGACACCGCTTCAAAATAATTCACTCCGTTCTGTAAGCCCGCGCCCGAGCCAACAGGCACGTTAAGACCCCAGAACACGTCCTCGGTAATCGGCGACGTGGTTGCTGTTGGCTTCGGCAAATCAACTTCCACAGGGGTGGCGCTGCCGGTTAATGCTGTACAGATGGAACAACTTGCGTACGTAAATGTCGAGGTGGCAAACTTCTGCTCACCGACTGCAATTGGAGTACCGCTGCCGCTCAGGCTCGTCCCAGAGAGCCGAATATCAATCGGGGTGTTTCCGGTATTGGTGACAACGGTTTGCGCATTAGTAGCCCCCGTGTCCTCACCCACATAGAGATCAGGGAATGCAATGTTTGTATTCACCGAGAGCGCGTAGAGGGTGAGGAGATCGACGCTCGGTGATGTTTCTACGACATCGCGCCCTGTTGAGTCCTCAATTTGCACCCGCGAGAACCAATTTTCTGCTGCGTACGTGCTGCCCACATCGGTCGGCTCCGCAATATATTGTATGTTGGCACGGCAATCGAGTGTGCAGGAATTGCCGGAACAATTCGTGAATGCGCATGCCGACGCTGTCGTCGAAGCGACAATTTGATAGCAGTTATTTTCATTCTGCGTACAGGCGGCGCCTCCGCTCACCCCCGAGCGATACATGGTGGATGTTGCCGATGTGAGATCAGCGTATCCATTGAGATCGGTCACTGTTCCCGTTGCGTGAATAGTGGTCGAGGCACCCTCGGTGAGCGTGATATTTTGTAAACTATTGAATGTGAAGTTGCTCAGAGTGGGCGTATGCGCGATAGACATCTCGGCGACTTTTGAGTAGTTGTCGAGATTTTGTGCGCCGTTTCTCACACGGAGACAGTAGGCGCTTGCACTTGCGTTATCAGTCATTTTGATCACATATTCGACTTCAGTTGCTGCTGTTCCAGCAATGGTGGAAGATGCGGTTTGATTCGATGTGTCCTCAACCATCTTTCCGAGCGAGAAACTCAGCGACGCGGGGTATGAAAGGAGCCCCGCGGTCGTATCACCATCAGCGAATTGTGTTGATGTTGCCATACATACCGCCGAGCTACCGCAGCTTGCATAGACAGGCACATCGCTGTAGTTCACATCAGCAACCGCCTCACAGGAAAGTGCCGCACCTTTTTGTGCAAATTGCAACCGGAAGAGCTCGTTGAACACTGCGGCAGCGCCGGTATTTTGCACCGAGAAACGTAAGCGGGTGTTTGTGTTTGCTGTAAGCGCCGCTACCGTGTCTTCAGCAGCCATCCACGTAGCGCCGCTATTCCCCTGCTCCTGCCCAAAGACATATGTCGCATCACTGCTGATATAATCACGCACGCTGTAGAAATCCCATCCTCCATGCTGACCCCAGAAAGTGAAACCCACACCACCCGCCGACGTATAGGTGGTGTCGTTTGAGCTCAGTGTGGTGAACACCGAGCCGTTCGCATCATACACAGTGACATCGATCCGCGTTCCTGAGCTGCGCCAATCAACCTCCACTTCATACCATCCCGTAGTGAACGTGACGGCACTTGAAGTAAGCGACGTACCACTACCATCGTTGCTCGTCACGTTCTTTGCCAAGACAACCGCCTCCGAGGGGAATTGATCGAGACACACCGCGTAGTTCTGCCCGGATCCCTGCACACCAAAGAGCGTACAGGGCTCATCGTCCTGCGTGGAATCCACGTAGGTGAAGAAGCGTATCGTGTCACCCGTCCCACTCGGATCCGTGAGCGATCCTGTCTGCCGTATGCCGTTCGTGGTTTGCGCAGTGGGATCAGGTGACGCATCGAGACCATACGTGTAGTTATGGGCATAGGTTGTGCCTACCGCAAATTTGGCGGTATCGCTTCCCGAGTATTCGGTAATTCCTGCATCCTCAAAATCATCGAAGAACTGGAATGTGGTGGTGCCTGATCCGGTGTTCGCGGCACTGCCGTTTCCGTAATACATGTACACAGTCGCTGATCCTGATGCGGGCAATGACGGCACCTTGACCCACATGGTCGATGAAGCGGATGCTGTGTAGCGCTCACGCCAGAAGTTAATCGACGTGGTGCCGGATGAATCAGTGAAGCGGAGATCGTCGAAGTCGCTTTGCATGTCAGCATCGTAGTCAACGACCACTTTCACCGAAAGATCGGTATACGAGGTTGCAGTGTTATTGGTGATGCCGATCTTTTTACGCTTGCTCCACGAAGCGTCGTACCACTCACTCGAAGGTGCTCCCTCGCCACCATCATCATTGCGCCAACGATAGTGTTCCTGACTTACGAACAAGCAGGAACTGTCGCTCCAACGAATGTTGCCACAGGCATCTCCCCCATCGCTGTCTTTTGCTTCGCCTGCATAATCACCGTGGTGACTCGTAAACGTCCACGCACTGGCGGGCGATCCGGTGCGCGTGACGTTGTAGCCGGACACAACGCCGCTTGAGGTCGCAAACCGCACGCTCGCGATCTGCTTGCTTGCGTTCGCATCAATGGTGGCGGCAGCTACCGTGATCATCGTGCCGTTTGCGGGCACCGACATTTCAAAGTCGCCGTTTGAAAGCGACGTCACTGTGGGCGAACCGGAAAGTGCAAGCCCATTTTGATCGAGGTTTCTAAACTGGTAGTACTGCGCGTTGAGCGTGCCCGCGGATACGGCAAGCGCATACCGACCGACGCCTTGGTTGTCGACCGTGGTTGTCGCACCTGCAGCTCCTACTATATTGAGTGTGCCGCCGTTGTAGGTAAGCGTTGACGAGGTCGCGATTTTCACATTGACAGTGCGCGGCGATCCGGAAATATCAGTGCCATCAAAATCAGTGGCGCGACTCCAGTAATCGGTGCCGCTGCTCTTGATGTATTCGCCCCAGATATAGAGATCGCCATCAACAGCAGAATGATCTTGCGAATACAGCGAGCTTGAAGAATCCACTGTGGTCACTGTGGATGAAGAGTTCCACATACTGATGTCCGAATTTGCTCCGATCAAAAGTGTGCCGTATCCATCGCCGCCGGCAGATTTCGTATTGATACTCGTGGTGGTCGCTCCATTCAGATACAGCGTAGAGCCTGTCCATGTCGTCGCCGATCCGCCAATTGCATTGGTAAAGATACCCTGCACCTCAAGCGCTGTGCCGCTCGTGAGCGTGAAGCCCGATCCGGTGGTGAGTGTCATATTGTTGGTGGTCGTCGCGCTGTCCGTCATCGTCCATCCACCACCCGAACCATCAAGAGTGAGGTTGTAGAACTTTGATCCATTTGCAGTGATGCTCTTCCCCGTCGCCGTTGCGGTGAGCTTCACGGTGCCGCTTGCATGCTCAAAGACGCCAGCGTTTACGAATGATCCACCGACGGTGAGTATGCCCGTAGGCAAGGTCGTCGAGCCGTTGGTGATGTGCATGTTGTTCGCGATGGTCGCGTTGGTATCGAGGAAGCGCCACCCGCCGCCAACGCCATCAAGAATCACGTTGTAGAGGTTCGAACCGCCTGCGCGGATCACTTTGCTTTGTGCCGTCGCGGTAAACCGCACCGTGCCGCTGTTGTGTGTGACAGTGCCGCCCTGATTATCAAATGAGGAGCCGACAGTAGTGGTGCCCGACGCGAGCGTCACCGTACCCGCGACAATAGTGAAATTATTTGAAGTAGTCGCGTTCGTATCTTGGATAGTCCACGCGCCCCCCGAACCGTTCGCGTAGAGATTATAGAAACTCGATCCATTCGTGCGAATGTCTTTCCCTGTCGCCGTGCTCGTGAGCACCACAACGCCATTGTTGTGCATGAAGGTGCCGCCGGTATTGCTGAAGGAGCTACCTACGGTCGTCGTGCCCGTAGGCAGCGTCACCGTGCCATTCGTGATGGTGAAATTATTCGTCGAGGTGGCATTGCCGCCAGAGAACGCCCAGTTGCCTCCGGCGCCATTGAAGGTGATGTTATAGAAACTTGAGTTTTGCGGCGTGATAGTTTTTCCGGTTGTTGTGGCAGTGAAAGTGAAGGTGGAGTTTGCGGGCGAGAGCGAAGCGCTTGTGGATGCAAGGAAACCACCTCCGACAGAGTGCGCCTGCGTACTTGCGGCAGAGAACGTAGCGCCGGTTCCGAGGTGCAGCCGCCCGTCATAGATAGCACCTGAGCCGCCGCTCTCAAGTGTCACATTTCCCGCCGGCGCAAATGTTTTTCCATCCCACACAAAGAGTTCTTTTTCGGGCGGCAGTGTGAGTGTGTCGGTGGCGGCATCTTCCGCATCAAACGGAATGTCTGAGTCCTGATCGGAATCGTAGATGGTCATATCGGCAATCGTGAGGGGCGACGTATCCTCATGGCGCACAATGACGCGATTCTCATACAGGTGCATGTTCGAGATATTGGTCACTGGATCTTCGGTGATGTTTGCCGCGCGCGCGCCACCGTTGGTGTTAAGAAAGACCGTGATGGTTTCCCCCGGATTGAAGAAGATGTCTGAAATGCTATATGCACCCGTCGAGGCATTACAGGTTGAGGATGCAGTTCCTCCCCCTTCGACGAGGAGCCGCACCACCAAAGTCGTCCCATCGCACACGCTACTCACACCATACCCCTCGTTGGCATACACATTGCCGGAGATGGTAATCGCCGAGGCGCTATCATCCCAGCGCACATAGCCCGGATCGCCCGCCGGATCAACATCGTAAGCTTCGCTCGCACGATTGCCGTAGTGAGCATCGAAGTTCCATGTCGATACCGATGTGCCGGTCACCGTGACGTTTGAAGTGGTAGCGACTTCGGTTGAGGTTGCAAAGCGATTGTTGGTAAACGTCTTGAGCTGATTCTGATCGATCACCGATCCGGCAACCGTCATCATCGCATTTCCGTTCGGTACGTCGGATTCGAAATCACCACTCGAAAGGTTAGTCACCGTCGGCGATCCAGAAAGCTGCAGACCGTTTTGATCAAGATTTCTGAATTGGTAATAACTTGCGTTGAAAGTACCTCCGGAAACTGCGACCGAATATCTTCCTGTCCCCTGCACGGCAATCGTGGTCGATGCTGTCGTCGTGCCGAGGATATCAAACACACCACCTGAAGATGTGACCGTCGAGCTCGAAGCGATGCGCACATTCACTTGGCGCACCGAGCCGCCGCTCAACGTCGTGCCATCGAAATCTGTCTCATAGCTCCAGTAGTCGCTGCCGGAACTCTTTACATAATCTCCCCATATGTAGAGCGAGCCATCAACCGAATTATGATCCTGCGAATACAGAGAGCCTGTCGAATCAACAGTCGTTATCGTACTCGTTGAGTTCCACATCTTCACATCGGTATTCGCACCAATGAGGAGATTGCCGTACGTCTCGGAAACGGTTTTTGCATTTGCTGAATAGCTGGTGCCTGAGTTGAGGTACAGTGTGGAGCCGCTCCATGTCGTCGCGCTTCCGCCGACGGAGTTGGTGAATGTGCCGCGCACCTCGAGTGATTTGCCGCTGCTCACCGCAAAGCTGTTCGCGTTCGTGAGCGTCGTGCTGTTACTTGATGTGGCGTTCTGTGTAATAGTCCATCCGCCACCGGAATTGTTGAACGTCAGGTTATAAAATGGCGAGCCGCCTGCATCGATCGTCTCCCCGGTGTCGGTCGAGTTGAAGAGGACGGTGGTATTCGTGTGATT
>CAYWZA010000002.1:0-65365 GCA_964462785.1 uncultured Candidatus Saccharibacteria bacterium
TATTTCATGCACTTTGATTATCTCAAAGTGTTGCACTTACTTGTTGAACTAGCTTGAATGTCGTCGTTCTCATCGAGCGCTTCTAAAAGAGAAGCGAGACTCTCCCCGTCATTGTTGGATATTTCTACAGTACTTTGTGCAACATACCCCTCATGACCTTTCATAAACGCCCACGCGGCAGAGCCAGGGGCGGCGAGAGAACAGTCGTGCTCACCAAGCAGTATTTTTATTTCCTGCGAGGTGCGATTGCGACTGTCAGTGAGCGCCTCAAGGAGTATTGCAACCCCGCCAGGACCGTACGTTTCGTATAGCACCGATTCAAGTGCCGCCGTGTCAGCAGAAGCACCCTTCGCAACCGCACGATCGATGTTGTCTTTTGGCATGTTTGCCTGCTTCGCGCGTTCAATAACCGCGCGCAACGACGGCGCTGACACATCGCCAGAGACTTTTTTCGATTCAACAGCAATAAGACGGGCGAATTTTCCAAACACCTTACTGCGCGCAGAATCCGTTACCGCCTTCTTTCTTTTTATCTGTGCCCACTTGGAGTGTCCTGCCATGCAGGCATTCTAGTCGTCTCGTGTATGTTTTTCAAATCCCAAATGAGTATACGCGCGCGCGGTCGCGGTGCGACCGCGCGGCGTGCGCTCGACGAGCCCGAGCTGCATCAAAAACGGCTCGTGTACCTCCTCGATAGTTCCTACGTCTTCGGAAAGTGCGGCGGAAAGAGTAGAAAGACCAACGGGACCGCCGCCGTATTTTTCGATAATTACTGTCAGCATGTCGCGATCATGTTGGGTGAGACCAAGCTCATCAATCTCCAGCTGCGCGAGTGCCGCACGCACTGTCTCTGTCGAGAGTGCCGATCCGGCGACTTGAGCAAAATCACGGCAGCGCTTCAATAAATAGTTTGCAGTGCGTGGCGTCGCGCGGCTGCGCCGCGCGATTTCATGCAAGGCATCCTTAGGAACAGAGATGGAAAGAATCTGTGCTGATCGTGCAAGAATTGATGTGAGTTCCGGCTCACTGTAATAACTCAAGCGGAAAGTTCCGCCAGAAAAACGACTTCGCAGCGGCGAAGAGAGGAGCGACGGGCGTGTGGTGGCGGCGACCAGCGTGAACGCGGGCAACTCCAGCTGCACTGAGCGCGCCGACGGTCCTTTACCAATAATGATATCCAAAACTCCCGACTCCATGGCGGGGTAGAGCACCTCCTCTATGGTTTTATTGAGCCGGTGGATTTCGTCTATAAAGAACACGTCTCCCGGGGAAAGGTTGGTGAGGATGGAAGCGAGGTCGCCGACACGCTCAATTGCCGGACCGGATGTAGATTTAAGCTGTGCACTAAGCTCCTTTGCCATCAGATGGGCGAGAGTAGTCTTTCCGAGCCCAGGCGGACCATACAAAAGCACATGCTCAGGCTGTTCTTTGCGTTCTTGTGCGGCGGTAAGCAGCACGCGGAGGTTCTTTTTGATAGTTTCCTGTCCGACATATTCACTCCACACACTTGGTCGGAGTGCTTGATCGAGGGAAGCGAGTGTTTGCGACCCACCCGGCACATGTTTTTTCGATGACATAAGGGTATTGACAAAGGGAGTCATGAGTGATATACTCCCTATGGTTATTCTATCACAAACGAAGTTGGTTCAGAGTCAAAAATCTCTCAACGATCGAGAGTTTTCCCGAGGATGGTGGCGGTACTTCGCCACGGCGGAGCCTTGCGGCCCCTCTCCTTAGGTGTTAGCTCGTCTTTCGATACCTCATTGAAAGCATCGTTGAGAGATTTTTGATCCCGAACATTCAGGCACCACTACATTGAACGGTAGCACCCCGTTTAGAAAAAGAAACTCTTGACTTTTGATGTGCAACAAAAAAGAACCCTCGCGCAAACGAGGGTTTTGTTGCACTGTACCTATGACGAGTACATCTTTACGTCGGCGTCCAAGTTTACTGTGCGCTCCACCTCATCAAAAGAAGTAATACCGCGCAACACTTTCACCATGCCGTCTTGTGACATACGGCGGATCTGTTGCCGTTCTGCAGAGCGCCATATCTCACGCTCGCTCGATGTGGAACGAACAACCTTTTCCAGCTCCTCATCCATAAATATCGCTTCAACAATACCGATGCGTTTCTTGTAACCCATATTTCCGCACTCAGGGCATCCTTTTGGAAGCCACATCGTCTCCCGATTCTCCGGCATGTCGTCCGGGTGCGGCACGTTTTTCAGTAATTTATCCATAATCTCCTTTGCGCGCCCTGTGATTGGCACCGCCTCTCTGCAGTGCTCGCACAAAATACGCACGAGACGCTGTGCCATCGCCACGTTTACCGATGAGCCGAGGATTTCCGGTTGAATACCCATGTCGATCAAACGGGGGAATGTGCCCGCAGCGTTGTTGGTGTGGAGTGTGGTAAACACCAAGTGACCAGTGAGTGCGGCGTGCACGGCGGTCGATGCAACTTCAGCATCACGAATTTCGCCCACCATGATGATATCGGGATCTTGGCGCAACGTGCTGCGCAAACCCTGCGCGAACGAGTACGTTTTTGATACCTGTGTTTGCACAACACCGGGGAGATGATATTCAATCGGGTCTTCAATAGTAACAATCTTCACCCCCGGCTTGTGCACCGCCTTCAAAAACGCATACAGCGTGGTGGTTTTACCGGATCCAGTGGGACCGGTGTTGAGAATCATGCCATTAGGGCGCTCGATTTCCTTCAAGAAAATATCCATCAGATACTTATCAAAACCCAAATTATCGAGAGAAAGACCGATCGTCGATGGATCAAGAATACGCATCACGATCGTCTCGGCGTAGTTGCCGGGGAGCACTGACACGCGAATCTCAATTTCCTTTTGGTTCACCACAATACTAAAACGACCGTCCTGCGCTATGTTTTTGAGATTCAATTTAAGACCAGAAAGGAGTTTGATGCGCGACGACACCAACGCATAGGTGGTGTGATCAAAGGTGAGGATCTCACTCAGCACGCCGTCGAGGCGGTAGCGCATACGCACCAACCCTTCTTCGGGCTCGAGGTGCACATCGGACGCGCGCAGCGAAAGAGCGCCCGCCATGATGATTTCAAGTACGCGCGAAATGCGGTGTGCATCTTTACTACCCACATTCTCTCCGATGTGGCTGCTCACATCCTGGGTTGTTTTAAGTTCGGAGAGCATTTTCTGAATTGCCTCGTTTGAGATAGTGAGCACACCAGCCTCTGTTTCCGTTGCGAGAGAAAGATCACCATAGCGATCCCAGGCGTGTTCGAGGGAGGCGCTCGATACCATAAAGCGGCGCACCTGATAGCCAAGGCGTTCAAGATTTTGGACGCTTTGCAGGGAATTAGCGCGTTCGGGGGCGCGCATAGCGACAAACAGGCGCTTGCCGATCTTGCGAAATGCTGCCACCTCCGCTTCGCGCGCGTCTTTTTCCGGCACCAACTGCAGTGCGTCGGTGTCTATGGATTTGCTGGTGAGATCGGTGTATTCGACGTTGTATTTTCCCGCGAGTGCCTTTGCGAGCTCCTCTTCCTCGCGTTTGCGGAGCTGCTCGACGCGCTCGGTACTTTTCTGGTCATGGAACTGCGTAGTCATTGCTGATATTTTAGCACGTGCTATCACTTCTGTATGGAAACCCTACACGGCGTTGAAGAAATGAACCAACAAGCGGAAAAACTCGTTGCCTCACTACACCCACAAACGCACGGGGCTACAGTGATTACTCTTTCGGGGGATTTGGGAGCGGGGAAAACCACGTTTGTGCAAGGGATAGCTCGTGCGCTGGGAATACATGAACCAATCACCAGCCCGACATTTGTCATTATGAAAAAATATCCCATCGATGTACGCGGATATCACACCCTCGTACACATTGATGCCTACCGACTCAAAAGCGCAGCAGAGTTGACCGTGCTTGGCTGGGGTGATGTGTGTGCAGATGCTGGGTGTATTATGTGCGTCGAATGGCCGGAACGGGTGAGGGAAGTACTGCCCGCCAACCACACACCCGTAGTGCTCACTTATATAGACGAACAAACACGCACGGTAGCGATTTCTTAACACACACCCCCAAGAGGGGGGGGAAACAAAACTCATGCAATAATGAGTGCATTAGTATTTTTATATTTGGCACAACATATGTTTAAAAAGTGGGCGGTGATTGGTGTGGTGCTGGCGTTTCTGGTTCCGCTCGCCACCTCAGCAAGTGTATTGAGTGAAATGCGTGCTCGTTTAGAACAGCAAAGAGCAGCGCAAGCCGCACAAGCAGTAGGTGGGGTTGGTGGAAACACCAGCACATTCTCCAATTTTCAAAATCCGCAACCCGTTCCTGTCCCTCCTGTAAACCCCAGCAAACCAAACACCCCCAACACACTTCCTGATGACTACCCCACAGCAGGAGAGGAGAAACCAGCATGTCCAACACTGACCGTACTCCTGAAACGAGGATCACGAGACGCAACAAGTAAAAACCAAGTCACCGAGCTCCAGCTGTTCCTCGCGGAGCACTTTGGGCTAAACGAAGAGGATGTGGTGACCGGCTATTTTGGAAAGACAACCGCAAGCTATGTGGTGAGGTTCCAACAAGAACAAGGCTTGCCCGCATTCGGCATCGCCGGATCGATGACCCGCGCCGCGATTGCGCGTGTGTGTGGTGGTCAGGCGACACCAACACCATCTGGTGGAGCACACATCACGCTCGTATCTCCTAATGGGGGAGAAACGTATAACATCGGAGACTCGCTCCAGCTTGTGTGGAGCGGAAAGAATTTTCCTGCGGGCTCGCAGGTGTGCGGTACGCTGACGACAGCCGCAGGCGGCAGCTTCGCATTTCCACCAACTGGCTCTTGCCGCGATGTGGGAGGTGGATCAGGAGGCAGTACGCACAAAGGCATTCTTGCAGGCACACTTATCCAAAACCCGGGATACAATCTTGCCACCGGAAGATACACAGCGAAAATCACACTACTCGGACCATCCACCAACCCAGAAAGAGATCGTCCGACACTCGCGGTTGATACCAGCGACACGCCGATTGTTATTGGCGGCGGACAAACAACCCCGTCCCCAAACAACACGATCTTCATACCATCCACAACCCTCGGGGTAGCGCCGCTACAAGTAAAATTCCACATACCGAGCTCTGAAGGTAGTTTTGTCGACTTTGGCGACGGCACGGACAATGTTATCTGCACCGACAAAGCAGGCGAGTCATGTTCGGTCTCTGGAATAACTCACACATACAACAACCCCGGAGTGTACACAGCGAAGTTGTATCAATCTGTATATCGATGCACGACTGGCGGCGTGGGGAAAGATGGTTTGCCCGACTCAGGCTGTGGCTACCAAAAAACAAGTGTCATTCTGTCCACAGCACAGATCACCGTGACATCATCCACCCAAGGGCCCGGCTTGACCGTAAAAGCCACACTTGAAGATCCTACTGGTAATGGTAAGGAAGCCTTTGCGTTTGGTGATCAGCTGGTAATAAAATGGTCAGTCGATCCGATATCCGACCTCGAATTAGTTGGTTGGAATGGGTATGCTCCGGATACTGGTATTGAATTGCGACCCTACAACAACCCAACAGCTGCAGGGATCCGAATCGCGCGCGTTAAAGAGAGTGGTGTTTTTCCACACACATTTACATGGAATGTGGCGAAAGAAGGGCTCTATGGGGATGTAGTTACATCTGGTAAATATTATGTGTATGTAACTGTTGCATCAAAACAACAAGGAGGGTATCGGGTTGGTGTCGCGGGGGCAGTGTGGCTTGGGGTAATCCCACCCACGCCACCGAGCACCGGCATCACCGTCACGGCACCAAATGGCGGGGAGCGGTGGGAGCAGGGGGTGATGAATACAGTTACATGGGCTCCATATAGCTACACACCCACAGTGCAAAACCCATCAAGCGATGTGACGGCGTACCTCGAGCGATGGTCGCTTCTGAGGGGCTATACCACCGTAGGAAAAGTTGAGGCAAGCGGCAAGGCATCGATTCATTGGATAACCGGAGAGCTTGATTCAGCAACTATGGGCGGCAACTTCGTGCCACCCGGCGAGTACTACATTCGTGTAGTGAACAATGTGACTGGTGCGACAGATCGTAGCGACAAATCTTTCACCATTGCTCCAAAACCAATCGACTTAAAAATAAACGGATCTGACGGACCGGTGGTCATCAATAGCGCCACTGATCCGGTCACTGTGTCATGGTCGTCCCCGAGCACGAGCGGTGTGCACACCTGCCAACTCACCAGTGTTGATCAGCTTCCTTGGTCAAATGTAGTTGCAAGTAGTGGATCAATCAGCAGCCGCCTCAGCTTTGGCACAAACACCAGCACAACAGTATATATCCAGTGCATCGTCACCAACACATCAGGTATGGGTGCGCAAGTAACTGATTATGTACAAGTGACCGCAGGCACACCGCAAGCCCCCGTACTCCAAGTAATAAGCCCCAACGGGGGAGAGCAGCTCGTGGTGGACAAACCATTCACACTTAAATTTAAAACTGCAGGTATTAGCCAGATGTCGATTGCGCTCTACAAAAATGAGCAGTGGATAAAGTGGATTGGAGAAGCGGCTGGCTTTAACGGAACCGAAGGGGAGGTAAATGGGTATCGCCAGTGGGAATTTAATCCGTCCGTCACGCTCGGTCCCGCCGAAGCTAGCTCGCTGCCCAGTGCTGGAAATGTCTACAAAATATATGTCACCGGTCAAAAGGCAGATGGCACTGGCTACATTGATGACAAAAGTGATGCGCCATTTTCGTTTGTTTCCGGAACGCAAAGTTCATGCACACTCGACGGGGTGACTCTTTCGAATGGAGAACAGGCGATGTTTTACTCACAAAAAACAGTCGCTGTAGGCAAGATGTGCGGTGACTTTGGGCAGGTGCGCACATGCAACAACGGAGTGTTGTCAGGATCGGCAACGTACCAATACGCAACCTGTACTGAGCAGACAGTGACTGCACGATCACCGTGGGGCAAGAAGCTTGCTGTCGCTGCCGCCGATATCCCCGATGGTCGCTTCCGCCTGCACGTCTTCAAGCGCGACACTACGGGCGCACCATCCACCGCACTTCGTTCCCCGATCGTGCTCGATCAGCCGTACTTGACCTACATAAATTTTGAGGGAGGGTATCAACAGCCGCTCAGCAAACAAATCGGAGGATATTTTGTCGGAAGATTTGCGTACCCAGCAAACCAATCAATTCCTGTTACATTTGATTTCTCGAATCCGCAATGGGATATAGCCCGCCTCTATATAGACGGAGTGCTGGCACACACGTATGGCAACAACACCGGATCACCTACATTCACCAAGACATTTACCGGTGGTACACACATTATTGAAATCGAATACGATAGCAGGTGGCACGCGGGGACATTCGCGCTTCGCATGGGGCTATTAATCAATCCGGGATACACAACAAGCGCGAATGTCACTACGGCGCTTAAGGCACTCAAAACGCAATATCCGGATCTAAAAGTTCTCGCCGCTGCGGCATATATCTCTAACGATCAGGTAAACGGAGATATTACCGTCAATCTCCCCACGATAAATTCTCCCGCGGTGTTGGTGCTATCTTCATACGATCCGGTGCGCTGGCGATGGGTGCACAATCAGGCGGCGGTTAATCAAATAAAAGCGATAGTGGTGCATTCACTTGCAGGAGCGGCTGTACCCGATTTTGTCGGATCAATTCCCACGTACCTAGTACGCGAATACATTTCGCGCGATGCGGGCAATCAGGGTATTACTGCAAAAATCGGTCTCCCTATTGATTCGTATTCAAGTGAATATTCGGGGTCAACAATTACTCTCCCTGCAATTTTGCCACCACCAACGGCGTTACCTGAGATTGTCACATTCACCACTTCGTCAAACTCTATTCCGCTTGGAGGCAGTGTGACGGTAAGTTGGCAAAGTAAAAATGCCGTACGATGCGTTTTCTACAGCCCGGCTTCAGTAGAAAGAAACGTTCCAGACGATGTCCCTCTATCAGGATCGAAGACACTTGTTTTCGGACAAACAACATCGGATTTTAATCAGGGCAAAGTAGCCTCACTGAATCTTACATGCCTTGGTTCAACATTAAACAGCGCGGGGAATACAGTATCTGCTTCGAAAGATTTAACCATCACACTTACAGCACCCACTGCTACAACCACAGCATCCAATACATCACCAAGCTCTCAGTTTGCAAACGTTCTGACACCGTTCTTTTCGGCGATACAGGCGATTTTTGGATTCAACCGATAGGCTTCGCTGTGATACATTAGTGGGGTGTCAACAGCAGTAAAAAAGAACAACAGAAAGCGCCTAGTCCTGCTTGATTCGCACGCTATCATTCATCGCGCATACCACGCGCTGCCGGATTTCACCTCAAGCAAGGGCGAGCCTACCGGTGGGCTCTATGGGCTCTCCAGTATGCTCCTGAAGCTCATCGATGAGCTTAAACCAGATTACATCGCGGCATGTTTCGATCTTGCGGGTCCCACACACCGACACGAAGTGTTTGACGGATACAAAGCGGGGCGGGTGAAGACGGAAGATGCTCTCGTGATGCAAATTGATCGCGCGCGAGATGTGCTCAAAGCGTTTGGTATTCCGCTCTACGAAGCGCAGGGTTTCGAGGCGGATGATTGCCTCGGCACTATCGTGGAGCAACTCAAGGATCGTGATGATGTTGAAATTATTATCGCTTCCGGCGATATGGATACACTCCAGCTCGTCGACAACGATCGGGTGAAAGTGTTTACGCTGCGCAAAGGGCTTTCCGATACGGTGACGTATGACGAAGATGCAGTGCGTACGCGATTTGGTTTCGGTCCCGAGCTCATTCCCGATTACAAAGGGCTGCGTGGTGATCCTTCAGACAACATTCCGGGGATTAAAGGCATCGGAGAGAAAGCGGCAACCGACCTCATCCTCGCGTTTGGTGGCATGCCCGATATATACGAAACACTCAAAAAGCATCCAGAACAATTTGAAAAGAAAGGCATCAAAGCGCGCGTGATGAAGCTGGTGCAAGAAGGGGAGGATGACGCGGCGTTTTCCATGATGCTCGCGACCATTCGGCGCGACGCCCCTATTACCTTCACCCTTCCAAAAGAACCGTGGGAAGCGCCGGTAGATGACATGCTCACACTCTTTGATGAGCTTGAGTTTCGCTCGCTTGGCGCGCGGGCACGCGCACTTTTCGGTGGCGAGCAGCCCGCCGAAACGCCGGAGGAAAAAGAAGATGAGACGCCAATAGACCCCAACACCGCGCGCGAAGCGGCAGTCGCGCTTTGGCTGCTTTCATCAGATATGACCAACCCAACAGTCGAAGACGTATTGCGTTATACAAAAGAAAGTAGTGTCGAGCGCGCACACGCAGCACTCATGCAGAAACTGAAAGACACCGGTCGCCTGTGGGACGTGTTTGAAAAAATTGAGCGACCACTCATTTCCATCGTCGAGCGTATGCATACAGATGGCATCGCGCTCGACACCGCGTATCTTAAAAAATTATCGCGCGAGTATCACACTGAATTAAGTGCACTTGAAAAACGCATCTTTCAACACGCGGGGAAGGAATTCAATATCAACTCTCCCGCACAGCTTTCCGTGGTGTTGTTTACCGACCTCAAACTCAGTATTCCGCGGCACAAAAAAACAGGCACCGGCAAGCCATCGACGCGCGAATCGGAAATTGAAAAGTTGCGCGACGCACACCCGATCATCAATGACATTCTTGCGTATCGCGAGCTGCAAAAACTGCTCTCCACCTATATCGACAACATGCCGGAGATGGTGGGGGAGGATGGGCGGCTGCACCCCACCTTTCTCCAAGCCGGTGCGGCGACGGGGCGCATGGCATCGCAAAACCCCGGGGTGCAAAATATTCCTATTAAAACTGAATATGGCAGGCGGATGCGCAATGCATTTGTTGCAGCGCGAGGGTATCAACTGATCGCGCTCGACTACTCACAGATCGAGCTTAGGATTGCTGCGGGTCTTTCGGGGGATAAAAAACTTATCGAGGTATTCAAAAAAGGAGGAGATATTCACACCGCGGTTGCCTCTGAAGTATTTAAAGTACCTGCTGCACAGGTGGATGCGGAGATGCGCCGTCGCGCGAAGGTCATCAATTTCGGCATCATTTATGGCATGGGGGTGAACGCGTTGCGCGCGAATCTGGGCGATCATGTGTTGCGTGATGAAGCGGCACGATTTTTGCAGGAATATTTCAACAATTTCTCCGGTCTCGCGGCATTTCTCGAGAAAACAAAGCGCGATGCCGCGCGCAACGGCTATACGGAGACGCTCTTCGGTCGTCGCCGGTTCTTCTCAGGCTTCAAATCACCGTTACCACATATCCAAGCGCAGGCGGAGCGCATGGCGGTCAATGCCCCTATACAGGGTACGCAGGCGGATATCACTAAACTCGCCATGATTGCCGCCGACGCTTGGATTGAGAAAGAAAAAATGCGCGATTCGGTGCGCCTGCTGCTCCAAATCCACGATGAATTGGTATTTGAAGTGAAAAAAAGTGAGATAGAACGCGTCGCACGCGAAATGGCACGCATTATGGAGACGGTCGTTGAACCAAAAGAGCTCGGAGGTGTTCCTATTGCAGTGACCGCCTCGGTCGGAGAAAACTGGGGTGAAATGGAAAAGATCAAAAAAGAATAGCGAATATGCTCTATGTATACGGAGGGGATTCGGTGAAATCACGCATCAAAATGCGGTCGACGCTCGCCGCGCTCGAGAAGCGCGCGCCGCTCGCGCATCTGCTGCGGATTACTGACGAGGACGTTGCGGCGGTTTCCTATCCCGATTTACTCGCGGCGCAAGGGCTTTTTTATACGAAGCGCATTGTAGTGTTCGACAACGCGTTCAAAGAAAAAACAGCACAGGAAGTAGCAGTGGATCATCTCAAAGAGATGGCGCAATCGGAGCACGTGTTTCTCATTCTTGAAGAAAATCCAAGCGCCACATTCAAAACCCAGCTGCTAAAACACGCGACAAAAGCTTTGATGGGGGAGAGTGATGCAAAACAAAAAGAGCAGGTGGACTGGAGCGCAACAAACGCGCTTGAGTCGCGGGATAGTGAGCGGCTCTGGAAATCGGTGTGCACGTCGCTGTTAAAAGGTGCTCCGGCTGAACAGGTGCACGGGCAGCTTTTTTGGAAAGCCAAGCAGCTGCTGCTTGAAAAACGGTTTCGCAATTGGCAGGAGCAGGAGCTTCGCGCACTCGTGAGCACGCTCGCCGAGCTTCCCCAGCGCGCACGGCGCAAAAACATGGATATGGAATATGCGCTCGAGCTGTTTGCGTTGGGGGTGATGTAGTCCGCTAGCTCCCTAGCGCAGGTTTTCGCGAGCACGATAGCAGTGGTTGTTTGTATGAACATCACCACTGCGACATTGTTACACGCACGTGTACGCGCTGCGCGATGCTCGCTTAAATCTGCGCTAGGGAGCTAGCCCACGACTATGCACACTATCTGTTTGCGCGGCAACATAAACCACGTAGCATGATGGTATGAATGTCTCTTTTACGGGCTGGCGAACACAGCTCATTGTAGCCATCTCCTCACTTTTTATTCTATGTATTGTTGGAATGAGCACGCCGGCACATGCGCAGCAGGTGGATGCTGGGGCTAATGCGCAGTGTCAAGCTTCGTGGACCGGATATTACAGTGCGTGTATGGCGAGGCCGGGTGCAAGTGCTGCCGCATGTCAGCAAGAAGCTAACGGGAAAAACCTAGCCACAGCATGCAGTGGAAAGTGTAGCGGTCTATGTAATTTCCCCATGGGAGGCGGAGCAATTGCAAATGTCTGTGGAGGGTTGAAGTGTGGTGACCAGCCCGAGGGGGCATCCGATGCGGGGGCACAAAAAGCCATGGAAATGGCGAAGCAGCTCATGGACGCCCTTAAAAGCAAATCTGGTGGGGGAGGGGGTGGCGCAGGAGGTGAAACACCGCCGTTTGAAAATACTCCTCCGCCTCCTCCTGATGCCGCAAACTTCAATACCAATAGCGCAACAAGCACGTTCGGGAGCATTTTTAATACGGGGACGAATAGCACCGCGAGCTTTACCCAAACCGCCGCGCAGCGTATTACCAACGCGGCTGCGGACATCTTCTCATCCATTGTGGGTGGTGCAGCCAGCGAGCAAGCGAATAATGCAAACAACACAGACGCGTCCGCCCTCAAAGGTTCACAACCCGTGGTCGGGAGCACGCAAGCAGAACGCAACAAAAACAGCAAACGAGATCCAAAGGATGACATCATCACGCGGGGAAAAGATGACGCTGTTGCAATGAATCTCACATCGTTTTTCGATAGATTTTTCGGTCGGGATGAGCAGATGAATAATGGCGTATCATTTTTCGGGCGCCTGTGCACAGCACGACCATGGCAAGCGTCTCTAGTTGCGCGGGTACTTTCTGAAAACTTCTTTGATTCATTGTGTGCACGGCAGGGTTTTGCACTCGAGAATGGTCGCTCAGATGTTTTCAATGCACGTTTTGGCAGCGCCCTTGGCGGTGCTGAGCTTACGTGCCCGCATAAAGCGAAAATTGGAGACACGGTGAACATTGCATGGAACTGTGGCGCAACGCAGAGTGTTGGTCTTGGTTTTGATACGGGCGGGAGCCCGTCCGGCAGTGTTGCGCTGCAGCCAGAAGACACCGCAGAATACCAATTGCGTTGTGGGAATGGTGGTCGCGCCCGATGTCTCATTGAGATTGAACGACCGCGTGCAGAAATTACCGCCTATCCAGCACTGGTGCGCCTTGGTGCGCGCACTGAAATTTTCTGGACGAGTGAGCACGTCGCCTCATGTGTCATCGAGGGCCCTGGGCTCAAAGAGCTAGGTGTTCGCGGCGCAGCGACTACTCCAGTTATTCTCACCGGCGTTACCTATACTATTGTGTGTCACGATGAGGCAGGCAGGGAAGCGCGAGACAGTGTGACCGTTGAAGCGAATTAATAGCCGGTATGTACGCAATGCGAATACCACTCAGCATTCTACTCAGCGTGATTGTTGCGGGAGCTTTCGCTGTGCATCATGCAGCCGCGCAAGAGACCGCGGGACAGGTGGATAGCTCGAATAAAATTTGCGCCAGCTGGTGGAAGCAGTGTGAGGGGAAACCTTGTGCATCAAACCCGCCCGCATGCTCTCAGCAAATAACAGGGGGTTCCGCATCCGGTCATTGCAAAGGACCATTATGCAATGCGGAATCATACACCGACGCACAAGGTGATACGAAGTCAATCCAAGATGCCATGGGCTTCTTTCAGCAGGCGATGGGCATGATTCAGGGTCTTTTGGGTAAGGGAGGGGGCGCGGGCGCAGGTGGTGGCGAGGTTCCGCCACCGACGGGCAGCTCAGGATCACTTCCCAACGTGGCTCCTTCACCGGCAGATTTCTTTTCGGGCGCGTCAGGGAGTGCATCCACTAATCAGAACACTGATACAGAAACGCAAAAAGCCGCTGAAGAACCAAGTGCGACTTTTTTAAACGCAGTCTCCAAAGGATTCAACACTATCACTGACAAAATTACTGAAGTGACGGTTGGTATTACCGAAAAGGCGCCTACGAAAACGGATGAAAGTACAAAGACAATAGACGCGACGCGCCCAGACACCGAGAAAGGCACCGGCACCAGCGCGACGACCCCCAAAAAAGAAAGCAGCGGCGTATCTGGTTTTTATAATGCAAATACATTTGGTCCGAATGCCGATCTTTCGCTTATCGGTCGTGTGTGCGAGACGCGCCCGTGGGCAGCAGGACTCATCGCACGTTTCGTCGCACCATCATTTTTTGACAGCATGTGTAGCAAAGGGGGATACCACGTTGGACCGTATGATCCAGCGACCCAAGTGCCGGTGAATGCCACCGAGATGGTGCAGTCGGCGAGAGAGCGCGCCGCTGCAGAGCAGGCGCTTAATGCGCGCGGAGAGATGCAAAAAGGTATTCGCTGCGCACCGGTCATTATCCGCCAAGGGGCGGAGGCGGCGCTGGAATTTTCCTGCGGCACTGGTGAGCGTTTACTGCGCGCTGTCGGCTTCAGAGCGGGGGTCAACGATAGTAGGGTGATTGTCCGCCCGGAGAAGACCACGGTATATGGCATACAGTGCTCGAATAATTTTGAGGCAGCATGTGAAGTGAAGGTTGTGAACCCGCGCGTGGTGGTGTGGTCAGAACCAAAAACAGTTCGCCTCGGGTCGCGCGCGGTCATTCGCTGGAATACGCAGGATGTTGAAAAAGGATCATGCACCGTGAAAGGAAATAGCTTCTCGCAAACAGGCGAGCGTGGTGGTGCATCCACCGTCCCCATCACTGGAGCCACTCCCTTCACTGCAACTTGCACCGCACTCGACGGGCAGCCGATCACCGAAACTCTCACTGTCGATTTGGCGCTATAGAAAATAGTGGTATATTATGGGCGCATCCGCCCTTAGCTCAGTTGGTAGAGCAGCTCCCTTTTAAGGAGTTGGTCGTTGGTTCGAATCCAACAGGGCGGACATGACAGAAAAACCTGCACTGATGCAGGTTTTTCGGTACATGTCCGAGCCGCAGCGCGACCAAAGTTTCTTCGAGTGAAGCGAGTTAGAAACTGGGAGTACTCCTGTGGTGATGTTTTTGTTTGCCGGAGCGAAGCGCAGGCAAGGCAAAAACCGCGAGGCGGGTGAGCTGCGAATACTTGCAGCAGCGCAAGACCTTTTGAGCGATTTTGGAGTGCGCCAGCACGAACAAAATCGCCAAAAGGTGTACAGGTCATGTAATGACCGCGACCGAGCGCGCGAGAGTTGTGACAACAAACTATAACGGCAAATCAAACGCAAACGCACCCGGACCGGTGATCATGACTGAGAAAGACATTACCAAAAGAAGGAGTGTGGTGCTCAAAGGGAAAGGTCGAGCGGGGCGACCGAGTATGAGCCATGCGAGAGTGAGCAGTACACCCAAAAGAGCGCCAAGCTGTGCGTAAGAGCCGAGCATAAGGGAGAGGGCGCATGCGCACTCAAGCAACGCCATGATGTACGCGAGGGGAGATCGAATACCGCGCGCGTGGATGTATGCCGCGAGTGCAAATACCACCGCCGCTGCAGCGCGGATGATAAGCGCGGAGAGTGGGGTAAGAAACAAGAGCTCAGGAAACATGCTCAACATGCACATATCGTAGCATGATGATAAGGTGGGGTGCATGAGAGATCGGCATACAGTGGTATTGCTTCACAACATTCGCAGTGCGCACAATGTGGGTTCGATATTTCGCACGAGCGACGCGGCGGGGGTGGAGCGGATAATTCTGAGCGGCTATACACCGCGCCCTGTGGATCGATTTGGGCGGGGTCAAAAGGATATTGCGAAAACAGCGCTTGGTGCCGAAAAGAGCGTGCCGTGGGAGTATGTGAAAACACCACAAGAGATCATCAACAAACTACATGCGAACGGTTGGAGTATTATCGGCGTTGAACAAGATGCGCGGGCAAAAAACTATCGCGAACCGCTTCCTCTAAAGCGTGTGTTTGTGCTCGGCAACGAAGTACGTGGACTCTCGCACACAATGCGTGCGCAGTGCGATATGTTGATTGAAATCCCCATGCGTGGCAAAAAGGAGTCGCTCAATGTGTCTGTCGCTGCAGGAATCATTCTGTTTGGGTGCAGGTAACACAGTTTCTAATATGTCCACACATCTATGGTGCGACCCTGCGCATCCAAAAGACGTATCACTTCATGATCGTTGCTCCACAATTCTCCCGCTGCTCCCAAAAAAATACGCCACGTATCTCCGTCGAATGACGGGCGCCATTTGTGGCGGGCGAGGCAGCCGTTATAGGTGAGGGCATTGCGCATGAATGAGGAACAGGTATCGCTCACAGGTGGCGGCTCGCCAAAAATAAAGCGACAGATAGGCAATGAGCGCGCATATGCAACGCACGCGGGATCAGCAGTGCGGCTGGTCGCCGGCTCAGTCAAGACCTCATTTTCAGGGCTGGGGCAGCGCTCATCCAAGCTCGGTACGAACGTTTGGAATTGCCCTAAATAGCCAGTGCACGCATTTTCCTTGAATGATGTCCCCACAGGCGAGCGCCCCGAGACGATGAGCGCCTGATCACCAGCATCGAGCGATATCGCTGCTGTCTGTGGCACTTCACCCATCACAAAATGGCGCGTGCCACTGGGGATGGTATAGCGCCCGCGCGAATACACGCTCTGCAGCGTCCACCCGGTAATCTGCACGGGCGCGGTGTTTTCGCTATCGGCGATGAGCGTTATGTATTCGAGTGAAGGGTCATCTGATGTTGCGCCGGAATATGATTCACCGATGCGCACGAGCCCGCGATAGGGCGAAGGGCTGCCAAATTGTTTTGCATCCACGATGCGAGCAGAGAGTTCGTCGTATTGTCGCTCGATTGAGAGCAGTTCATCCCTCGGCGATTGTTCAAATGAACCCGAATCGCCGATATCATCAAAACTCAATGCCGGGTAATCAGTAGGAATATCAGGTACGGCAGGAAAGGGAAATGGCGCATCGGTTGTTGATGTGGCATTACGGCTCTCAAAAATGAGTGTAAATGGATTGGTGAAAAATTGTTTGCGTCGTTCAATCTCCTCTCCCGAGTCGTTGAGGCGGAATATGAGAATGCCGATTGCGGCGATGATGAGGAAGAGTAATAAAAGGCGCTGAAGCATATCCACTGATTATACCTTCCGCGCAGACATAAGCGCCTTTAATTCCTCGCGCACCACGACCTCATCGCTCCATGCAGTGTTGCGCCCACCCGCGCCATGAATGGATGGCTCGCTGCCTTTGCCGGTGATGAGCACCGCGTCATTGCCGAGCGCGCGCGAAAGCGCTTCGCGAATCGCGAGGCGACGATCGAGGATAATAGTGGGCGGCTTTTTCATATCACGCGCGATCATATCCGCGATAGATCGGGGATCTTCGTCATAGGGGTCCTCGGTGGTGAGAATCACTTCAGCACAGCGCTCATCGGCAATCGCTCCCATCACCGGGCGCTTCCAAAGATCGCGCCCGCCGCCGGTGCCACCCAATACACAGATGAGGCGCTTACCCTTGTATGCGTCATAGAGTGCAGTGAGTGAATCGGGCGTGTGCGCGTAATCAACAATGACGGAGAATGGCTGCCCCTCGGTAATCGATTGGGCGCGCCCGCGAATTTCGGTGACGCGCGCAAGCCCGCGTGCGATAACCGGCTCTTGAATATCGAAAGTGCGCGCGGTGATGGCCGCTGCGAGCGCGTTATAGAGAGAGAATAAGCCGGGGAGTGTTATGCGCATGTCGGTATCACCGAGATGAAATGACCCGCCGGTGTGATCTGCATGATAGGGCTCCACTTGCTTGAGTGAAAAAGGAATGCGTTCATCAGCGTCGAGCGCAAGGAAGCGCCCCCCGAGCGCGTCGTCAGCGTTCGCTACGATAACGCGGCGCGGCTTTTTCGAGCGGGCGAGCTGCTCGCCGAGCGAGAGTTTTGCGGCGATGTAAGCCTCAAGCGAACCATGCGAATCGATATGCTCGGGAGCGAGATTGGTAAACACGAGGCAATCCATATGGAGGAAGCGGTGGCGGAATTGTGCGGCACCCTCGGAGGTCATTTCAATGATGGCGACCGTGCAATCATGATCAATTGCGCGCGCGAGGAAACGCTGAATGCCGAAGCGCCCGGGCATGCTCATGCGCAATGTATTTGGCTTGGTCTTCTCTCCCGTCTTTATGCGCAGCGAATTCAGCACTGCCGTTGTGTAGCCCGCTTCTTCAAAAATAGCGTTCAATAATTCGGTCGTGCTCGTTTTTCCTTTTGTGCCAGTAACGCCGATGAGCGTAATCCGACGCGACGGCATAAAAAACACAAGCGATGCAAACCACGCCCAGAGAAAGTGATACACGGAAAGCAGTGGAGAGGGGACAGCTTCGCGCACTGAAGATTTTACTCCCGCCATATTATTTTTTCTTGCCCCCTAATGAGCGCAGCGCCGCGGTGAGCCGCGCACCTTCGCCCACGACATCGTCGTCCACCTGCGCGAGCGCATCGCGCGCCTCTTTGAGCGAGTATCCCAGGCCGCGCAGTGCCTCGAGCGTTCCCTCGTCGCCCTCGTGCCCTGTGGCAATGATGCCCAATGATTCGATTTTATCTTTCAACTCAAGGACGATTTTTTCTGCAGTTTTTTTACCGATGCCGGAGACATTCGTGAGGTATGTCGCTTTGCCCGCGCCAATCGCTGACGCGAGTGTATCAATGCCCGCTAGTGAGAGAATCGAGAGCGCCGATTTCGGACCAATACCGGAAACACTCAAAAGCAGCTCAAACATCCGGCGCTCCTGATCCTCCAAAAATCCATACAAATCGAGCGCATCCTCGCGCACGGCGGTATATATATTGAGTGTCGTAGACGCCCCCTCCTTGAGAGTGGCACGTGTTGCCGGTGTGGCAAAGATGCGATAGCCCACACCCGAGACATCGAGCACCACGTCGTGCTCGCGTATCGCTGCCACAGTGCCCCGAAGCCGTGCAATCATATACCCATCATAGCAAAGCTCCACAGATCAGACGCATTGCAAAATATCCATATATTGTGTACAGTGCACGAACTATGGCAATCATAAAATCAGCCAAGAAAGCCCATCGGCAAGCGAAGCGTCGCCGGATATTTAACCTGCGCCGCACACGCGCCATGAAAGACGCCGTTGGCGAATTCAAAAAGACCATTACTGCAAAGGGGACGCCAAATGTCTCTACGCTCTATCAAACGATAGATAAGGCAGTAAAGCGCGGGGTGATCAAGGCTAATACCGCCGCGCGCATGAAATCAAGATTGACGCGGAGGATGTCCACAGGGGCGAAGTAGGCTTTCTCCAACAACCCCTATACTTACCTTATGCGTAAAGCGCGTAAGTCTGCGAACGTTGAAGTCATCGCTTTTTCTATTTTTATAGTTGCACTGGTTGGCTATAACATTTTGGGCACATTCTCAATTCTTCCGCAGAGCATGGGGGCGGCAGCAGGATCTTCAAATATAGATTGTGGCGCATCTTGGAAAGGTTTCTATCAGAAAGCACAGGCTGATTATCCGCCACCCCAAGGGAATGATGCAAAATGGAAACAAGAGGCCGACACAAAAAATCAGACCCAGCCATGTAGCGAGCCTGGCGGTTCGGGTAAATGCGGATTTGGGATGGCCCCAAACATAACTCCAAATGCGACCGTATGTAGTGCGGACAAGGACGATGCTGGTAATAAAGCCACCGATGAGGGGGCAAAACAAGCAATGGATGCTGCTAAAAAGGCAGCAGAAGATCTTGCAAAGAAGGCAGGTGAAAAAAAGGGAGGAGAGGGGGGAGGTATGCCACAGATGCCACAACCAAAAGAGAAGCCGCCAAAACAACCAGAAGATAATAAGGGATGCCCAGAAGGACAGGAGAAAACAGCAACCGGCTGCCAAGAGAAGAACCCGGCGGCAAACTTTGGAAGCGGCACGCTCTCAAATTTCCTCGAATCTTTTAAGAAAACTTTCGGGTTGACTGGCGGAAGTGGCAGTGGTGGCGAGACTCCGGAAGAAGCACTGGCGCGCATCGCTGGGGAGATAGATAAAGATCCAACCGTCCCTGCGCAAAGCAAGCCCGCCATTCAGGGATACGTAAAAGCATTTATTGACGAACATGGCGCAGCTCCTACAAGCGCGCAGATCAAGCAGGTCGTTGGCATGCCAGTGAATGAAATTCCGCAAACCCGCGATGCTCTGCGCGAAGCTGCGCAAGGGCTGAATACTCTCGCACCATCCTCGGGTCTCTTCGGCAGCGGCAATAGCTCACCCGAAGAAACCAACGTTCTCAATCGAGTATTCAATTGGCTCAAGAATTTGATTTAATAGCTCGCTCAAAGAGAAAGCCGCCCCCAAGGGGCGGCTTTCTCTTTGACGGAGTTTGCGAATTGTTTATGGTCACAACTCGCGCCGGCTTCCGCCGGCTCGTTCGTGTCCCCTCGGCCGGAATCGGTCACGAATAAATCGCCTGACGGCGATTTTTCGCTACCCCGGCTCGCGGTTTTTGTCTCCCCCTCATTTCATTCGGGGAAACAAAAACATCGCTGCGCCTTTCGATTCCGGACGCACAGTGCTCAAGCGCTATGCTCCGAGGGGACAGTTTTCGCTTCGCTCACGTGTCCCCTCGGCCGGAATCGAACCGACATTACAACCTCCGCAAGGTCGCGTCCTATCCATTGAACGACGAGGGGCTATTCGACGACTCTAACACGAAATTGCTTTTACGAAAACAAAATCTTTTGCACACTCGCCGCAGGTGGGTGAGTGCGGGCAAGGTATAGTAGAGGTATGTATGTCATGAGCAGGGCAGTGGCTGCGTTGTTGGTAATTGCAGGTGCATCTGCGGCAGTGTTTTTCACGATACCTTTTGGAGCGGCAGCAGCGGAAACGTCCTGCAAAGTCTCTAGCGCTGTCGCGGTGCAGCAAACAAAAGATGCTCAGGGGAATATTGTCTCCACCACCAAAGATCTTGATGTAAAAGCAACAGAAGATGCGTGCGATGACGGGAAGATATACACCATCGAACCCATCGAACAAACAACGACGTGCGCGTATGCATACAAAATAACAGTAACTGTAAACCCAGTAACGACAGCAGGCGCTCCACTGCCGCCAGGATATTATCGATACAAAAAACCAGAAGGAACCGATTACATCGCGGTTCCTTGCGTTGCAGGAAAAGCCGCCATTCCGACGGGGGCAGCGGGGGCTGCGGTAAGAAATGGATTGGGAGATAAAGTTGCGTCGCTCGCGAAAGCGTATGCAGCCAATGATAAGAACGCTATAAACGCCGCAACGCAAAGCTTGGCGACAGCGGGGCTTAACAAAAATAGCGCGGTCTTAGCGGCTTTTGGCGAGACAAGTAACCAACTCACGGCAGAAAACAAAGAAAAACTCGCGGGTGCGGATCAGCTCGCTACGCAACTCAGTTTACTTGAGAAGACCGCAGCAGGGGAAACTGCAGGAGTGCAGGCGGCACTCGACTCCGTCAAAGATCAGCAATCGGGATTGCGAGAAGTGCTTCAGAGAAAGTTTGCTTTTGATGCTGTCCAAATGTATGAAAAACCAACAGTAACTTCCGCTGATCCAATAGTTACCGGCACGTTCGTGAACGATGAAAGACAGTGGAAAGAAAGTACGGGATTCAATACTCCAACAGAAAGTAACAAAAACGCGTATCAAGAAGCACAAGCCGCCTATGAAAAATGTGCCGCGGGCTTATGGGTTCCTCGAGTAACCTGCAGTGCTGAGCTGGCGGAGCGTGATCGAGCTGCAGAGCGCGCAGGGTGCACGTGGGGGTTAAAGAACACATGGTCGATAAGTGGTGGGTGGCAGTGTTCAGAAACCAAAACCAGCACAGTGCCTTCCCCCGAGAGAAAACCACCGGCAGACGTGCCCGATGATCCGGCTCTCGCGCGCGAAAAACGCGCTCTTGAAGCTCAGATTGAGCTGTGCAGGCAATCTGGCTATGGAGCAGATCCACTCACTGGGAAATGCACGCACGTTCGAGTGGATTCACAAGAAGAAGCGAACAGATGGGCGGCGGAAGAGGTACGCCGGTCGAGAGATACTCACTGTGCAATGCTGGAAGCGCAGTGTCAGAATGGCAATCAGCTTTGTCTTAGAGAATACGCAGGAACATGCCAAGGAGGCAATCCATACTCAGGCGTTGGTTCGGGTGTTGGCTCGGGTGGCGGTGGCGGCGGACTTGGAGGATTAGGAAATTTGTTTGGCGGTCAGCAGAACCCGGGGCAGGGGGGATTATCGCCGGGCGAGCAGCGAGCGCTTGAGCGCGAGTGTTTTGATTACGGCAATTCGACTGCGTGCAAAGCCCTGCAGCGGAATTGCCAAAGCTCACAGCAGCAGGGAGGTAGCGGCATCATGCAGATTATTCCCATGATCACTTCGCTCATCGGCGGGCAAAGCGGCGGGCTGGGCGGGCTCAACAAAGAGCAGTGCGCATCGCTCGACAAATCAATCAGCAACAGCATGTGCCGCCAATATGCAGGCACGCAATTCCAAAATGGTCGTTGCGAATGCCCTAATGATAAAGAATGGAGCGGGACGGAATGCCGTACTAAAAATACCTGCGCGCAATATCCCGGCACCGAGCTAAAGAACGGGCGCTGCGAATGCCCGGCAGATAAGCAGTGGGATGGTGCGCGGTGTGTGGGCAGCGATGGCAGTACTCAGAACCCAAATGATAATCGCGAGCCTGAGCTTGCATGCTCGCCGCCGATTGCCGACATTGATGAAACGCCGATTGCAATCTCATGGCAATGTTTTGGCGCTGATGTGTCGAGTGGCGATGGTTTTAATACCGATGGCAAGACATCTGGATCAGCAACCACCAAGCTGAAATCCGCGGATCTGAATGCGGATGCGACAAACGTCGATCTCACCCTCACCTGCAGCAAGGGAACAACTCAGAAAAAAGCGCTGTGCCCGATCGAGATCAACCGCCCGCTCATCGTGGCAGTGGTCAATCCGAGTGTTGTTGAAAAACGCGGAGACACAGCAAACATCGGCTGGATTGTGAAAGGTATGAAAGAAGGGAATGAGGTCTGCGAGCTCACGAGCAACAAACATGCTGACTTTTCGAAAAAGGGACGCAATGGGGTGTTTGCCACACCGCCGATAGAAGAAACGACAACGTTCACCATCAGATGCACGACCCGCGCTGGAGCGACAAAGAAAGTCGATCTTGAGGTCAGAATCAAATAGGAGCATTTCTGCGATACTGATAAAAACCCTTTATACACAGGGTTTTAGAGCTTGTTGAAAAACCCGGGTTCCCTAGCCGAGCGGTGCGGTTTCCGTCGCGAGACACTTCGGCGGAGGGCGAAATGTGCTGGTGGCACATTGAGACCGAGCCGAATGTGTCGCAGCAGGAAACCGTACCGCGCAGGCAGGCAGGGAGGGGTTTTGAGACATGCTCTGGCCCCATTGATTTTTCACGATACTTGGTGTATAATTAAAACAGGCTGCGAGGGGACGCAGCGAATTTTGGAAAGGGAAAAAAGATGAAAACCTTTGGTTTTATCGCGGCACTTCTGCTCGGGCTGGGCACCGCTCAGGCTTCCGCTGAAGAATCCACGTTTGCAAATCTGACCGCGGGCGACCGCGTCTTGATCGGCGACTGGATGCCGAAGCAGATCAACGAGGAGGAGCTCAACGCACTCTGGACTGAGCCTGCTGAGCTGCCAACAGCGAACACGGAAGATGAGGAGAAATCCTCCCTCGACCGATTCGAGTTTTGCGGCGAGGTATGCCGCACCGCCTTTGCTGGCGAAGAAAATTCGGCAGCAAAAAAGTTCAGGTTCACACCGGCGTCTGCGCTTTAAAACAGCGCAGCACAAAGTCAATCCCCCGAAATCAGCCAAAATATGGCGGGTTTCGGGGGATTTTTTAATGGCACACACTATCCCCACCTTTCAATTACACAGCGCCGCAGAGAGGCGCATAGTTATTACCAGAACAAAGGAAGACAGAAGTATACAGGGAGGACCTTCATGCGCATTGTTATCGCATGCATACTCGCGTTTGTCGTTGGGTCTTCCAGCGCAAACGCAGCGATAAGCGAGGATGTACAACAGTTCATTCTCGATCATCTCAAGCTCGCCGTTCCTATTGAGGAGGCGCCGCAACCACCAGTATCGTTACGCGAGAAAGCGAAAACGATCGCTGATGATTTGCAAAAAATATTCGAGTGCGAACGTCGTGGGTGTCTTGGGAAAGCCATCACCTATGGCGGAGAAAAGAATTCCATCCCCGAACAGTACAAAGAATTGTTTGCACAGAAATTACAGCTCACGCCGCGCGATAAGGGCGGTGCTTCAGAGCCTGACGGTCGTGCCGTCCCCGGCATCATCATTGCTTTTATTGGCGCCTGTACGTGGGACGCCGCGGATTGTGACGGTGTGTACATAAATTCTGCACACCGCAACAAAAGTGGTGTCGGCAGTCGCCGGCACACGAATGATTTTGCAACGCGCGCTTTTGATCTGCTTGGATTCAAAGATATTGATCATCAGATCCGCTTCCTTACACGCATGGTGCTGGTGATAGAAGAGATGGGACTCGAGCCGAATCTTGGTCTCGGTCTTTCCACCGGCGAGGATGAAGAGGGTAGGGCAATTGCATATCAAGTAACACACATCGACGTGAATGGGCATGAGGTATCGCGCAAGAGTCGCTGCAAAACAATCTGTAGCAAATGCTCGAAAGTAAAGGGTAAGAGAAAATGCACCTGCAAAAGGCAATGCACGTCACGCGAAGGATCACATACATGGGATTATGGTCCGCGCACGGCACTGCAGATCATGTTGCAGGAAAAAATAGCAGCCGGACGACTTCCTGTGCAGTTTGCAGACAGCGTGCTCGTCACTCGCACACTCACCAGTAAATCTCTCGAGCATGAAGAGTCGAAAGATGCGCTGGCAGATGCTCAAGCCACGTCGCCGGTTTCAAGCCAAGGTAAGACACCGGCACAGCTGAAATACAATCTATGGGGCATCGAGTTTAAAAACTGGAGCCCTGGTCTTGATACGGTATATGGTCGGCAACTCTGTAAAAAGGGTGGACCGGTGCCGAATAAAGAAAACGTATTTTTCTGCGCATTCGATAATCCGATTGATGCGATGACTGCCTATTTTCTGAAAATCGATGCGTATTGTCGCAGTGGCATTTGTACGCCGCTCACGATAGCACGCGATTGGGTAGGGATGGGCGACATGGATGCCTATGGCAAAAATGCAGCGATCATCATCAAAGTAGGACCGACAGAAGATATAGACAATCTGATAAAGCGGGTGCTTTTGATGCAGGCGCAGGCATGTCTTGAGCAAGGTTTCTGCGTATATTCCGAAGGGAAGCCGAAGGTGGTGGAACATTTGATCACGGCGTTTCCGTTTTCGCGCAACGAAATTTTTGCCGCTATTATTCGCGCACATTCCGAAAAGGTAGCAAATGAGTGGTTTGCGAGTACGGTGCCGCCGGTTGGGTTATTTGCCCCCGAGGAGCCGACACTTGCACCCATGACCCCGCTTACTTACAACGCACACTATGAGCCCGACGGGCGTTTAGTGGTTCCAGGAGTGCGCGCAGATTACAGCCTCTATAAACAAGGGGAGGCAAAATCACAGAAAGACACACTGACCATCATTCATGGCGATGTGTCGTTCAATTGCAAAGAGATTCAATCGCACTATCACGCATGCATCTCTCGTAATGGTGTGTTCAAGCAATTCCGTCCGTTCAGCGCGCGAGCGCCGCACGCGGCATACATGAACAGCTATACGACAGGTATCGTACTTCCCGGCATCGATAATTTGCCGCCGGCGCACAGTGCACTGCTGCCACCGACATTAGAACAGCTTGAAACACTCGCTCGGGTTTTGTTTGCGCGCGATGTTGCCGAAGGTCGACGAATTCCTTTTGCACGTCACCCCAATACCGAGCAGGGCAAAGGGCATAAGTGCTCCTGCGAAGCCGGCACGCCGGAAAGCGACGTATGGCTCGAGCAGCGCATACAGCAGCTGCACACTGAAAACAATACAAACTTAGAACTTCGCAAAGAAACACTGCTCAACTTGAGGGGTTCTACGGGTGGCATTGTCACCCGCAGCACATCTCAATTGCTGCAAAGCGTGGACGGCGGTGTGTTGGTGACTGATCCGCGAGGGTTGGTGCCAGGCGCACAGGCATTCTATCCGGCGGAGGAAATATCTCCGCCAGTTCTTGCTACTATTGCAGTGGTAAATGTTGCGCGACCTGCTTTATACGGGATCGACGCAACACTACTGCGCGATCCGACGTTTCGCTATCTGGTGGTGCATGAGGCGCATAGCACAGCCACAGAGGCGAGTATGCTGCGCGCGCTCGACACTGGCGTCTATGAACCAAATATTGATTGCGCACGGCTCTTTAGCGGATGCGCCATGTTTGGCTATCATGCGTTTTTGCCAAAGAAAGGCAGACGCATACTGTGGATGGCACCTCGCGGCGCACGTGTAAACGGGATGCAACCTCCGGGGAGCATACCGCGCATGAACGGTGTCGCCGAAAACGCAGCGAACACCAATGCGCTTCATGTAGTACGCGAGGGCGATTCGTCAGAGCCGCTTACCGCGACTCAACAAAGCACGCTTAAGGCACTGAGTGAAGCATTTGCAATCGAGCCGTCGCACATCATTGGGCATGGCGAAGCACAACCAACAGGTGCCGAGGGGAGAGTGGATGGTATTGTTGCCGCGCGCTCCGTGCGCGGCGCCATAGCACCCGACGCCGCTCCCTTAAACGCAGAGTCTGCGTTTAAGACATATCTCGCGCATCGTGCCAACATCTTACGCAATGCTCGTACGCCGCCGCTGCAGGAAAAAGTGCATGCGCTTGCGCGCGCATATAGCGGCACTATCAACGAAGATGCGGCGCTCGATCTGCTCGTCCCCAAACGACAGCCCGAGCACTGACGACACAATAGAATGCGCCCTCGCTCCGCGAGGGCGCATTTTCGGTTTTGCCACTAACGCAGAGAATTCCTTTTATCAACAGGGTTTTTAGCCCCATTGATTTTTCACGATGTTTGGGGTATAATTAACATGGTGCCCTGGAAAGGAATGGGGCGGAAACAGAAGGTAAAACAGATGAGAGCAATGTTGGTAGCCGTCATCACGCTATGGAGCACAGCAAGTGCTTATGCGTGGCAGGAGGAAAACCCAGGGAGCAGGGTTGAAATTCGACAGGAAACAGGGGTCTTTTGTGTGGACGAGCAGTCTGCACAAGAGTATCTCAAACAAAACATGCTCCTGAAATCGGCAGCAATGAGGGACGACCTCCTTGCAACAAAGTGCTGGGTGGACGCTCGCACGGTCGCTGGTGATTTTTCTTCGGGAGCGCGCATAGTTCAAGTGCTCATTCTCGAAGATGGAAGACAGCTCACACGGTTTCTCGTTTGGTGAACTGGTGAGTGAGAAGCGCTGACCCCGGTCTATGACCGGGGTCTTATGTTTCCACATATGCGCACACAATAAAGCAGAAATGCAGTAAAACATGCCATAATTTCTCCATGGTACGCGTTTTATGCGGGTTAATCTTTGTATGCACACTCGCATCTTTTGTCCACACAACCTCAGCACAAGCTCAAAGTAAAAATTGTACGCCCGGGGGTACCTGCAGCACCGAATTGGAAGGGGATACTACCACCACCGTTAGTGCCGGAGAAGACAAGGGTACCGCCACACAAGATACGCAACAGACAGGAAGCTGCACAAAAGAGCTGCAAGCGGCAGGAAAATGTAAGCCGGAGTGTCCAAAAGTAAACTATTCGAGTGTAACCGGTGGGATTGTCACCTGCTACAGCGAGGTGAGCGACAGCTGCTATATGAATGATAACGCCGGCACTGCTGAGTGTTCGAGTGACGAGATGCAAAAAATTATTGACGGGAAAACTCCTCCGCAAACTACCGATTACGTAGGTACGCCGGGGTCACAGAGTGGCTCCTCTAGTGGGGTTCAAAGTCCTGAGATCGAAGCACAGAAGGCATTGCGCGACGCGGAATATAAGTTGGCACAGGCACAAAAAAATTATGATCAGTGCTGGTGGGGTTGTGCTGATGAAAAAGCGGCGCTTGAGCAAGCTCAACAAACACGCGATGCAGTGCAAGATTCTGCAGATTATCTTAACGAAATTGCCAATAAACCACCCGGTACCTACATACCCGAAACCCCATTGAATACAGCGTTGCAAAATAGTTGGGCTAACAATGTATTGCAACAGCCCGCACCGGCAGTAACAGAGAGTCGCTTGGGCGATTTCGGTAGCGGATTACGCGAAGCGCTCAGTCCTGATTCTTTTTCGAACTCAGCCTTTCGAGATCAGTGGAACGGGTGGAATCCAAACGTAACACCGAGCGACGGGGCGTTCAATCGTTTTGATTTTGGAAATAATAGCGGATTCAACTCATTTGGGCAGTCGGTCGGCAGTGATATTTCTGGAGGGCTGAGTGCTGGTCCGAGCTCATTCACTCCTTTTTCTTTTGACAGTGGCTTAACTGGGAGCCCGTACGATGGGTCCGCCCCGTTCGAGCCATTCGACTATGAAACTTCCCCCATCGGACCGGGTTGGGGGAATGACGACCTCGGAAAACTATCAAATTTCGATTTCTCGAATGCGCCGCTGCAGCCAAGCACTCTGCAAGATCTATCGAATTTAAATAACGGGTTATTACCCACACTCCCCAGTGTTTCAGATCCACTTGGTGCCCTGAAAAGTTTGGATTCGGAGCAACTTCCTACGGTGTCAGATGCTCAATCACCGAATGATTTTCTTGGACTCAAGGCTATCGCAGAGCAACAACCGCCTGAAGGCAGCGGATTGAGTGCCGAGGATTTCAGCGAGCGCCTCGAAGTGTTTAAAAAAGGATTCGGCAATGTGGTGGACAGCCTCACTGAGGGGGTGCAGGGTATTTTTGCGGGAGACATCAGCGCACCTGATTTTTGGGATAAAACACTTAAAAATATCGGCGTTGGTGTCAACGCTGGTTTGGGTGAAGGGGGAGTACGCCTCGGCGGCATCCTCGACTACTCTCCGCTAAGCGATGGCGGGCTATTGCCTGGTCTGCGGCAGACGGTCAAAGACGTGTTTGGGTGGGGAAGTGATGTCGCGACACCACCCGAGATACCATCGGGGATACAAGGCGGCGGAGCGCTGACCGCAGGTGAGTCATATCGGCGAGAGCTCGATGCTGCGAAACAAGCATCCGCAGCTGCGGGCGAGCGCGCACGGCGAGCAGACGAAAACGCTCGCAGCACGGGATCCTATGATCCAGACAATGCCTTTGAAGTGGAAAGATACAATGCGGCGCAGGCAGAAATAAAAGCCGCACGTGAGGAGCAAGCAGCTGCGCAAGCGCGGCTTGCGGCAGCACAGGCGGATGTTGATCGTATCCGCGCGCGCGACAACCAAGTCCCCGGGCAGGGGAGCATTGCGAATACGGGCGTGAATGAAGCTAAGGTGGTGGCAGATTCGGGCGTACGCGATACACAGGGAACAGAAAGTCTTGCGTACCAGCGTGCAGCAAAAGACTACCAGGCATTATTACCCCTCGCGGCTCCGGTTACCAACGCTCTGCAAGACGCGAATAGCGCCTGGATAAAACGAGCTGAAGAAATAGGGCTCATTGAAAATATCGGAACAGCTGATAAGCCGCAATATCGAATACGCCCTGAACTCACGGAAACGCAACGGATCAATAAAATGGGAATGCTGCGCGACGAGACCGATCGTCTCAATTTGGCAAAAGATCAATACAAGACATATGCAGAGACGCTCAAAGATGCTCGCGACAAAACTCTGTATGCGGCAGGTGCAGATCCGTTGTTTTCGGACGCCGCGCGGGCAAATGCACTTTTGGGCGATATGCGTCTAAGACCTGAACAAGAAATACCCATTGATGAATATTGGCAAGACAAAAATGGACTGGCAATGGGAGTGGGCGCAGCGGGAGCTATGGGAAGATATGTTCTTAGAATGGATCCTTATCAACCAGTCATCAACTCAAATGCGCAAGAAATTGCATTTAATGAACTGCAGGCAAAACAAGAAGCACTCATTCAATCATTAGCGGGATGTACCGACTGTCAAAATGTTATTGAAGCGATTGAACGCAACAATGAACTTGCAAAACAATTTGAAAGCGGACAGTTTGAGGGAGCGCAAAAAGACTATCTCATAAAACTTTCAGACCAAAACCCTATTCAAAGGGATCTTCCAGTAGGGGATTTAACCACACAAGAATTAGCTTCGCGGGCAAGCAATGAATGGGGAAGGCTGCTCCGCGGTACGCAAGAATATCTTGGCGCGGAAATGGGTAAGGCGTGGGAGGAGGGAGAATATGGCAAAGCAACAGCTCTTTTCTTGCTACAAACCCCAGGGCAGATCACACAAGGCTTGCTCGGGGCTGAGTCGCTCCAAGGACTTGGGCAAACACTATATGGTGCTGACACCAGTATTCTCGGGCTGACAATTCCCGGAGGGGAAGCGGGCTATAATATTGTAAGAAATGTCACCGATGCAGGGACTTTATCTGTAGTTACGGGTGCCTACTTATTTCCAGGACCGGCAGGGTTAGCACTAAGGGGAGCTGATAGCCTTGCCGCCAGCGCGGGGCGCTTTGCGGGTAACATTGCGGACGTCAGATCCGCCTTGAATGTTGCCGATAGTGGAGCGGGCTTTGGGTATGATTTTTCAGGGCGACCATCGGCGGATGCAATCATTCGTGATGGGGGCTTAGCAGTGGTACCCGAGAACAACATATCTACTGCGCCCGCGCGTGATGGTGGCTCAAGTCCTCCGCCTCAATTAACCTCGAACGCACCATCTCCCACATCACGCTCCGTCACTCAACCCCCTCCATTGCGTAATGAATTCTCACCCACAGGTGGTGCGCGCACCAGTGGCAATGCGGTGCAAGGAGCGCCCCCCTCCGCCTCATTTATTCCAGGGACTTCGCCGCTCGGCGATCTTGCAGACGCAATGCGTCGAGGATCACCGACACTGATCACCCCGTCTAATTTCGGTCGGACCGGCGACGACGTTCTCTTCGGTGGTGCGGCGAATGACAATCTAATGGGCTCTACTCCTGCCGGAGGTCCGCCTTTGGAAAATAGGTGGTTTGCATTTGCGCGCGCTCCCGAGGATGGAGGGGGAGCGGGGCGTGGAGGCACGATCATACCGTTTACTCCACGAGCGTCCGAGCTCCCAAGTGTCGGCGGTGGGGACACTATTGTATTTAGAGAAGGTTTTGGCAGTGATGCACCACCAGCTCGCGTGGACGCAGGTGCTATTGATGACGCGACACTGCGTGAGCTCGAAAACATTCTCGCGAACGAGCCGGATCAATTTGTGTTTCGTACTGTTGATGATGCCGTCACACCCGATGGCGTGACAGATCTGTTGCAGCGCCGATACGGAGGAGCATCTCTAGAGGAAATCGCAAAAGCACGGGAGGCAATACGGCTGAATGAAGCTGCCCGTCGTCTTGATTCTCAAAACACTTCGCAGGCAACCGCGGATGCAAGCACTTTGCGTGCCCGCGCTGCACAAATCGCAACCGACATCAATGATCCTGCTTTGGGTAGATTGGCTGAATCGTGGGGAGGGGAAAGAGCGCCGAGCGCAGCAGGTGCTGGCGTTCCAGATAGTGTCGTTGCAGCAGAGGCGGCACAGCCAAAACCCGCTTCTGGAATTTTATCCCCCATTACCAACACTCCATTCGCAAGAGCGTTGTGCGTTATAGGTGGCTTGTTCTGTGGGTCGCAAGCTGTTCCTGGGCAGTTGGTAAACGATCTCAATCCGTTGGGTATAAGTTCGGCAAATGCAAAGCCGGCAGCGCTTCCGGTCCAATTAGTGCATGACGGTGTCTTGGGGGTTGAGACAGGTGCGGCGTCGACATACAACCCGAATGTGGTCGGGTGGAGAACGGGTGGGGAAAAACTTGCAACAGGCGGAAGATACAATCCCGATGAATTTGAAGCTGCGCTACAGACAGGATTGGCGGAACAGTATCGAATGGGGCACAGCAGATACCCCAATGTCGGGTACGCGCTTGTGGAAGCGGAAGGCAGAAAACTTATTGTACGCATTAATGACAACGGTCCATTAGTTCGCAATCGCATCATCGATCTCAACGAAGCCTCGATGCGCTATTTAAGTGGTGGTAGATATGGCAACAATTCGGGAGTATTGCAAAATACACGAGTAACTGTTTTGGCAGGACAAAACTATACGCCGGGACCGCTTGCGAATGATGCCACTCTTCTCGCTCGGGCTGAAATACCGCCCGCAAGTCCAACAGCACCTCGCATAGAAACAGGATCACTGAGCGCCCCTAAGTCAGCGGTGGATTCCGCAGTTGATGAAATTACAAAAAGGGCGGAGCAGGTGGGTGACGCTGTTAGAAAAGCAGGCGATGATCTTGCGAAAGCACTCGATATACGCCCCGGCACTCCGGAAACTGACTTCATGAAAAACGTGCAAGGGAAATTAGTGGAAACACCACCACCAGCGGCATTGATCAAAAATTTTGACGTTAACAATCACACTTCCGCAGAAGCAAGAGCGGTCCAGGAGGCGCTTAGAGCCCAGGGGTATGACACAGCTGTTGATGGAGTTATCGGTCCGCAGACAATACGCGCGCTCGAAAGCGCGAGAGTGGATATTGATGGTGCGTTGCGCAATATTTTCACAGACCAAGCTGACTATCAGCAAGCGCGCAGGATATTCCTCGAAAGATTTAAAGGTATGCCCAAAAATTTTGAGCAACCACTGCTCACCATGTTGCGAAAGATGCAAGAGGCTGGTCAGGCGCTGCCCGGCGATAATCAGCCGATCGTGCTGGTTAACGTAAGCGGAAGCAGAGAGGGGGTTGCCATTATGTCGCTCACACACAACGACGGGCTCCTTCTTTGGGAGGGAAGTCCGACACTCAGAGTCGGCGTAGCAGCTAATGGCCCGATTGATTGGGCAAAAGATTTTATTGGCTCGAACAAAACGATAGTGGGCTCAGTAGCAAAAATTATTGGTGGGGAACATCGTGGAGACAAGGCTTGGGCAGTGGGCGCGCTTTATCGGGAGTCAATAGATGGGGGATTACAGAACGAGAGAGTCACATGGTATCACGGAGTTTCTAATCGCGCCGTTACACCAGGCCAGCGCCCCAACGCAACATCGGGGTGTGTTTCAATGTGTTCTCTAGTGATGCAAAATTTGTATGATCAAGTGCTGGGAACCCCTGGTGTGGGGGAACCGGGGTGGCAACTCGCAGGTAGAGATGGGGCAGTGCGGGGAGCAAATAAGATTAACGGGGGATATACGTATGAATTTTCTGAGCAAGTGACAAACAGCGTTGGTGTTGCAGAAAATAAGGCAATTGCCCAGAAAGAGCCGGTGATGGTTGCTGATGCTGCGCCAGGTGGTGGTGCGACTCAGGGTCTTACTCCTGAAACCGCCGAAATCGCTCGGGTGTATGAGATATCCGGAGAGACTGGAACGATACCAAAGGGAGCGATCCTTGAGGTGAGCCCGGATGGAAAAACATTAACCTATGGCGAGACCGTGTACCAAGCAAAACAGATTTCTGGAGAACCGATTCCGCTAGAACCCGCATCAGCACTTTCAATTATAGATTTGAAACCTTTACAAGTGGACTGGCTAGACAGAATACAGATTGAAGGCGTTCCGAAGCTGGGACTAGAACTTCAGGTGTGGCGACCAGATTTCAACGCCGCGGTTGAAAATGTGATGCGGGGGGTCAATGATGGCATCTCTGAATTCAAACAAATCGTCAGTGGCGTACCCGGCGACATATCAAAATGGGTTTCTAGAAACAGCTTTAATGTCAGTGTTAGTCTTGAACCGAATCCGGCATGGCTTAAAGCGGTTGGAGATAGTGCTAATACTGCTGCAGAGCGAATAACAATAATGTATCGGGACGCATATGCTGCTTTGGACGACTTCCCGTCAGCACCTCCCACGCCAGGTGACCCATTATTCGGTCTATTCGCCTTGGGTAGCACGCGACGCACATCAAATGCACCATCCCAAACACCAATACCCGAGGGGGTAGACACTCCGCCCGCAGGACTTGGGTTGCAGGCACCACCTTCAAAAATAGCAGGCACGGGTGATACACAGAAATTTGTACCTACCTCGCGCAACATTAATCCAGCACCGGTACGCGCGATTGATGATATTCCCGCACCGACAGATGGCGTAACTCCGCCATTGTCACGGACTCAACCTGATGTTACTGAGGGTATGAGTAAATCTGGTCGCACGGGAGGAGCTTCGATCACTGATGACACTGCCACAAACGGGACAGTGCCCGCGAAACAAGACACTCCGCCCGCAGGACTTGGGTTGCAGGCACCACCTTCAAAAATAGCAGGCACGGGTGATACACAGAAATTTGTACCTACCTCGCGCAACATTAATCCAGCACCGGTACGCGCGATTGATGATATTCCCGCACCGACAGATGGCGTAACTCCGCCATTGTCACGGACTCAACCAGTTGGTGATTCCGCTGCGAACATGACAGAACTCATGAGCCGAAGCGCACAGCAAAGTGCGCCAGCCACAGCCGCTTCAGTGGGTGCCATGAAGAAAGTTTCAAATACAATCCGCGCTTGTGTAAATGGGGGATGGACGACGGCGAAGTGTGCGGGTGTTGCAATAGTCGCAACGTGGGCTGGGACATGCGCACTAACGGGGTACGACGGTGTTCCATGCAATTGGCAAGGGACAAGGACAGGCACATGCATATCGGACGGAGGGAGGAAATGTGTTACAGGAGCATCCCCAGGAGCGGATGCAACAAAAGATGGTACAGAAAAAACACCACCTGCGGATACAGATAAAGACAGAACTGGCGCAGGCGCACCTCCACCAGATGATACAGGCGCAGGGAGGAGACCGCCTCCAAGTGCCCAGACGCCACCCAATAGTGGCACTGCAGCACCTACACGCACCACACAAGGAGGATCGGGTGGAAGTGGTCTTGGTGGATTGATGGGAATGCTCGGGCAATTTATGCAGATGCTTACCGGGCAGGGAGCGCAAGAGCCAGATGCATCACCAACAGGATCGCCTAAGGCACCGACAACAGTGACTCTCTCCTGCGATCCGTCAATTATTCTCAATCGTGGCACGACAACGATTCGCTGGGCGTGCTCAGGTAATGAGCGCAGTACGGGAGTGAATTTCGATACACGCGGCGCGCCGTCGGGATCGGTGGAGCGGGGTATTGATACCATCGAGCAGAGCATGCAATTTGGCGTTTCGTGTGGCGGCAGCGCGCCGCGCAGCTGCTCAGTGCGCGTACTGCACCCGCGCATCACACTCACCGCATCTCCGGGCGAAGTGGAAAGCGGCACGCACGCACGACTCAATTGGGCTGGAGTGGGCGTGCGATCATGCGGAGTGCTCGCGCCTACCTCAAATGAAATTGCGCGCGGGACGGCGACAGGATTTGTCGACACGCCCGATCTCACACGCTCACAGCGCTTTGCGGTGGTCTGCTCTACTGATGCAGGCAAGCCTGTGCATGAATTCATTACCGTGCGCGTCGCAGGCGATGACACGGATCCGGAAGTAGTGGAGATTCCTGAAGCGTATATGCGCACCACGCCTTCCTCCGCGGCGTCAGCGCTGCCCACCGCAGTGAGCGATCTGCCCTCAGAAGAGGGGAGTAGTTTCTTCGATGGTTCTGCAAATACTCCATCGCCCAGCGCACCACAAGAGCCGATCACACCGCCCCCCGGCACGTTCACCGCAACTGATGCTCAAGGCAACGCCGTCTTCCTCTGTGATCCTGAAGCAGGTATTGATACCTATATTTCGTGCATATCCGGAGGAAGGTGGTAGTGGAGTTTGATGAAAATCGCGCACTGCGAGTTGCGAATTGCCCCAAAAAGGCAATGAGTGCAGAAATCTCGAAGCGACGCAGTCGCTTCGAGATTTCTGCCGGGCTCCGCTCAGCTTCAAAATCCAAAAAACTCTGCGAGGGTGTATATAAATGACTGATGCAATTCTATTTCCGGCACGCGCTCTGCGAGAAATGCGCGCACCATATTCGGATCAACATCAGTAAGGGGAATGATCAGATCGGGATTCATAATACGGGGCGTGTCAATTAATAGTGTCGGCTCGTCATCCTCGCTCACCCAGAATGCGCGCATTTCTTCATAGGGGTAGAACGTATCTCCCACAGCAAGCCCGCGCTCACCGAGCGCGAATTCAACAACGGCGGGCGGGCGCTTTGCCAGCATGCCGAGCGTGACCCCTCCGAGCACGATAAGCAGTGCGAAGAGCACATTATTCAGCAGCACCGCAGTCAGTGCGGAGGACATGATGATAATACCGAGCGCCCAGTACCAATCACTGCCGCGCTCTATGTGTTGGTGTTCTTGACCAGACCATGTGATCGTTTCGTTCATGGAGTGATGGTATTCCCGCACCCTTCCGAATATCCTTTGATGGTATCCGTCTCAAGACAAAATGAAATAGTAAATGAAGATCCGTTTGCGGGTGTTACATACGTATAATCCTGCACGGGGGAAGCCGGATCATGCGGGACGGCATTAATGACTCCGGCATTTTCGAGCACCGTTGAAAGACCGTCTTCGCCAGTGATATCAATCGGGGTGGTCGTGATGGGGAAAACACCGCCGCTTGTCACGGCATACGATGCAAGTGATTTTGCAATCGTGTTTACATCAGATATGCGTCGCGCGTCGCGTCCGCGTTTTTGTACCGCGCCAAAAGATGCCATGGCTACGGCGCTCAAAAGCCCGATGATGGCGATCACCACTAAAAGCTCAATCATCGTAAATCCACGTCGGGGTTCCATAGTAAATAAATAGGGTAAAAAACGAGCATTCGAATAGTATTTTTATTGTAGTATGATTTACACTACGGGCAATGGGATCTGGTCGAACAGGTCGCAAAATAGTATGCAAACAACACCAGAACAACCTGAAATAGGGCGCCGCCCACTGGTGGTCACCATCGGCGGGGGTACTGGTCAATACACCATTCTCACGGGGCTCAAGGAATATCCCATTGATATCGCTGCGATTGTCTCTATGGCAGATGACAGCGGCTCGACGGGTGCTCTGCGCGATGAATTGGGCGTATTGCCGCCGGGGGATGTGCGGCAGTGCCTTGCGGCGCTCTCAAAGGAAACGCCCACTATGCGGGCGTTATTTTCGTATCGTTTTTCGGCGGGTTCGGTGAAAGGGCACGCCTTTGGCAATCTGTTTCTTTCAGCGCTTGAGAAGATTACCGGCAGCTTCGCTGCGGCGGTTGCCGAGGCATGTCGCATTCTCGCCGTGTCTGGTGAAGTGATTCCTGTCACTGAGGGCAATATGCGTCTGCTCATCGAGCTTAAAGATGGCACACAAGTGAGTGGCGAACATTTTCTTGATGGTGATGAGCGCGTGCGAACAGTAGGGGTGAAGCGTGTGGCGCTGCAGACTCCTGTCGTGGGGCATTCGCGCGCAGTGGAATGCATTAAACACGCCGATCTCATCGTGATTGGACCAGGAGATTTGTACGGAAGTGTGCTGCCGCCGCTTTTGGTGCCGGAAATTGCGCAGGCGGTGCGCGATACGGCTGCTCCGCTTATGTATGTGGCGAATCTTACGAACAAGAAAGGGCAGACTGACGGTTTTACGGCGCACGATTATGCACATGTCATTCATGAATATCTTGGCACACATTGCATTGATGTATTGCTCTGCAACACGACGCCGCCCGCACCACATTTGCTCGAGCGCTACATCGAGCAAGAAGGAAAAGGCATGATTGTGGAATGTGTGGAGGGAACAGATGAGCCGTACCGTGTTATTGCCCGTGATTTTATTTCAACCGACAGCCAGATGATCCATCCACACGATGAGCTCGGACACACACGCTCATACATCCGTCACGATCCCATCAAGCTCGCCGCCGCTGTCATTGAAGTCCTCTCCCAAACAGCGCGGGTGTAACGCATGCCTCCAAAAGCTGTCAAAAAGCAAAAAAGATTGTATAGTGATGAGCGGCAGGGTGTGCAAGAGGGAGGGGTGGCAGAGTGGTCTAACGCACCGCACTTGAAATGCGGCGTGGGGCAACCCACCGTGAGTTCGAATCTCACCCCCTCCGCAGCTGATCTTTACCCCAAAAAGTGGAGACGGAATACGGGTTTCGGGGGAATTATTAAAAGAAATGTATAAAGGAATTATGGCATCAATCAATCCGCACATTAATTTCAACGGAAATGCCGAAGAGGCATTCAATTTTTACAAATCAGTATTTGGTGGAGAGTTTACGAAAATTATTCGGCTCAAAGATTTGGAAAGTCCCGAATTTCCCGTAGCAGGAAAAGATGAAAATAAGATACTACACATTGCCTTGCCAATAGGGAAAAACTTTTTGATAGCGAACGACGTCCCAGAAAGCATGGGGCGAGTAAACGAAGATGAAAACAGATCTAAAATTGCAATCAGTGCGGAAAGCAGGGAAGAAGCAGACTTGTTATTCAACGGACTTTCAGCAGGCGGGGCTATTGAAATGCCTATTGGAGATAGCCCCTGGGGTTCCTATTTTGGAATGTTTAGGGACAAATATGGAATTGAGTGGACGGTAGAATTTGTGTCCCAAGGGTAAATCTCGAGAAGAACAATGCTCATGTATATGAAAAATAAACACGAACGGGGATTTGTAAAAATTTTATTGGCGGTGGTGATGCTGTTTCTGGCGGTGGGGACGATATATTCAATGCGGACGGCAGTGCCGCCTATGGATGAGGCTGCGATTGATGATGCGATGCTGGCGGAGCGCGCGGGCGTGCGCTTCGCGTGGGTGATTACCGCACTCGAGCCGGATGAGTTTGGCATGCCGAAAGCGCGGATCTCACTTGTTGCAGGCGGCAAGGAGCACGCACTTGGCGAGTTTGATGGTACGTGTGCGCAGCAAAAAACAGATCTGCTCGAAGGCGAACAGGAAAAAGTTATTTGCTGGTGGGCGGGTGGTGGAAAAGAAATCGGCGTGTTTGAAGAGGGGGGCGATCTGGTCGTTAAAGTGGGTGATGTGGATGAGGGCGGTGCAGAGACCGGCGGATTCCGCGGCAATTTTAAGAAGGTTTTGGAGATATAATTTTTGCAAGAAACGCCCCGTCGATGATGACGGGGTGTTGTGGTGTTACCTTTCTGCGCGCCAGAGCAGAATGGTCGTGTTGTCGTGGAGAATGCCACGGCGTTGGCGCCACTCAAGGATTGTTTTCGCATGTGTGGCTCCCTGCATGATTTCTGCGATTCCCGTGTGCGTTTCCGTGTCATACGGGTCGACATCAATGCCATCCGTTGCCACCACCACCGCGCGCGGAGATTTCAGCGTAAAAATTTCAGGCACATCAGAGATGACCGAACGAAGTTCGGCATCACCCAGCGCACGCGAAAGTTGAAGCATCGGATTTGAATTCGGCGCACCGATATATCCGCACGAATAAGCAGCACCGCGCTCGATGCATGCATAGCGTTCTACGATATTGGTGTGCACGTTGTGCTGCGGAGCGATCAACACTGAACCGTTTTCTTTACACACAAGGACCGGTGAATCACCGAGGACCGCCACGGTCACGGTGTCATTGCTTTCGCACACAAAAGCGGCAGAGAGTGTTGAGCCACATTGATAGTGAGCCGTCTCCTGCGCAATACGCGCAGTAGCTTCAGCAAGTGCCGTGGCGATGCTTTTTGTAAGGAGTGCGATAAAAAATGTTTGGAAATGCTTCCGGCAATACTCAGATACCGCATCTCCGCCGTGTCCGTCGAAAACGGCAAGAAGGTACCCTTCGATGTGTGCTGTGCGCACCGGAGTGATACAGTAACGGTCTTCCTGATGGTCGCGCTCACCAAGAGCGCGAATGCTGGTCAAGTGACTCATGCACGGGTCTCCTCATCCTGTGTACTGTTGGTATTTTCGCACGAAAAGCGGAGTGGCGCGCGCGTGTGCTACCATCAGGGGGTGAAATACATCGGCATTGATTATGGAGCAAAAAAGATCGGCATTGCGCTGTCGGATGCCGGTGGCACGATAGCGTTTCCGAGTGATGTGATCCCGAATGACGAACACGCCATAGGTGCCATTGTGAGCATCATGCTGCGCGAGGGAGCAGAAGGGATTGTGGTGGGCGATACACGCACCGAGAGCGGAGCGGCAAATGATATAACCGTGGCGCTTGAAACTTTTATCAGCACTCTTGAGCGCGTTGCGGGAGTTTCTGCCGTGCGGATAGCCGAGGCGGGCACGAGTGGTGCCGCGCGCGCCCCACGCGGGGAGGGGGAGGCGCGGGGGGTGGTGAGCTCAGCGCGCGCTGCGAGTGATGAGGGGGTGGATGCGCGCGCGGCAGCACTCATTCTGCAGCGCTTTCTCGATGTGCAGCCGCAAGCATGATAGTGTCTTTGTATGGACCAAATTTCATACGATGATTTCGCCAAACTCGACATTCGCATCGGGCGGGTTGTTGCCGCTGAGCGCGTACCGGAAACCGACAAGCTCATCAAATGCACTGTTGATTTCGGTGAGTTGGGCACACGAACGATTGTTTCGGGCATCGCTCTCTATCGCGCGCCGGAGGATATTGTCGGCAAAACATTACCATACATCGTGAATCTCGCGCCGCGCATGCTCAAGGGTATTGAAAGCCAGGGTATGTTATTGGCACTTTCGTTTGGGGAGGATGGATTTTCATTACTGGTGCCGGACGCCGATGTGCCAGCGGGATCCAGGATTAAGTAAATTGAATGACAGTGGATTATGCCGCATATCCGGCATATTTTGCCTATATAATTGTATGTATGAACGACTTCTCGTGTCGCTGTGAACTGCCGCCACTCAAATCGCGCGGTTTCCTCGACCGGTGGTTTCCACTTCCCAACGTGCTGTTTCCCCGCGCAGCGGGGGTGGATATATCTGACAGCTCAGTCAAATGGCTTTCGCTGGAACAAACCCCGCGAGGCTTTCATGTGCGCGCATTCACTCAGGTAGCTCTTGAACCGGGGATTGTGGTAGAGGGCATTGTGCGCGATGAGGAAAAACTGGCGCAAGCCATACGCACACTACACGCGCAAGCGCGGACGGGGTCATATGTACATGCGGCACTTCCCGAAGAAACCGGCTTTGTATTTACGATGCACGTTGTTGGTCTCGGCAGCAGAGAACAAGTATTGCGCATGATCGAATTTGAGATTGAAGATCACGTGCCATTGCCGATTGATAGCATTGTCTACGATTACGATGTCATCAGCCTGCATTCGGGCGATGAGGGGGCTGAAATTAGCGTGACCGCGTTTCCGAAGTCGATCGTCGAAAGTTATGTTCAGGCGTTCGATCGCGCGGGAATGAAGCTCCTTTCGCTTGAATCTGAGGCAAGCTCAATCGTGCGCTCGGTGTTGCCCGCGCACAGCAAGGATGTTGTCCTCATCGCAGACTTTGGACGCGCCCGCACGGGCATCATTATCGTGAACCGCGGTGTCCCCATTTTCACCTCAACCGTGAGTGTGGGGGGAGATGCCATGACGAAAGTCATCATGGAAACCATGTCGGTTGATGCCGATAAAGCGGAAGAGTTTAAGAATGAACATGGTATTGCGCGCGATGGAGACAAGCGCGTTGTCGAGGCGATTGCTGGCACTGCCGGTGCGCTTGCTGATGAAATTGCGAGACACTTTTCATATTGGGACACGCGGCGCGATGAGCATGGTCGGCGGGTGACGCCAGTTGCGCGCGTGATTTTAACCGGCGGGAGTTCGAATCTAAAAGGACTCGATGAGTATGTTGCGGGCAGAGTGCGCGCGCCGGCAGGGCATGCACACGTATGGCAGAACGTGTGCTCATTTGATGAATACATTCCGCCGATTGATTCGCATCATGCTCTCGGGCTTTCAACGGGCATCGGGCTTGCTCTGCGCGGTATCTGAAATATATGGCAAATCTTCTCACGCATAGCAGCACTCATGGTTACGGCAGTATCGGTCGGGTGCTTTTGGTCGGCAGTATTGCCGTGATATGTATGGCAGGGAGTATTACACTCGCGCTGCTCCCCACATATTTTGAAATGCGCGCTGAGCGCACAGCGCGCGAGTCGGTGCTCGGCGCACTGAATGTTAGTGATGCTGACAGCGCGCGCAGCGAACGCGAGAAATTGAGCAGCACGAAAAAACGCTCGACCGCATTACTTGAGGTAGGCACAAAGCAACAGGTGAGCGACGCCATACTGCTTGCTGTTTCGGAGAAGCCAAAGGGGGTTACGATTCGGTCGTTTGTGTATGACCGGAAAGGGACAAAGCCGACATTGGTAGTCTCAGGCAAAGCCTCTGATGGAGCACTGTTTAAAACGTACACCGATATTTTGAAATCAAAAGCGCTGTACGAAAAAGTGTCTGTCCCGCTTGCGGCACTGGCAAATCTTGAGGGAGGAGACTTCGCTATCACCATGACCGGCGCTTTTTAAATCAACTATGCACTATTCGAAATTTCTTACGTTTATATGCTGCATCGCGGCGTGTGCGGCACTCGGGGGATTAGGGTGGATAGTGCTCACTGTGCGCGCCGATATGGCTGCGCTCGCCGATCTCGAATTTGCCTACAGTGAGGCGCAGCAAAAATATAGCTATTCGGCTTCCATAAAATCGCTACTCCGCGATATTGCGGGAGAGCGCGAGCAACTATACATGCTTACCCAGCATCTCGATCCGGTTAAGGTGATTCATGATATTGAAAGTGCAGCACAGGCGGCGAAAATAAAAATGACGGTGCAAGCGGTAAAAGTGGGCAGTGCGCCGGCGAGTGATCCCACCCTCGAGCCGTTTATTGTTTCTCTGGAGGCGACGGGCACCTTTGAGCAATTACAGCATTTCATCACTTTGATTGAGTTATTGCCGTTTCCATCGCGCGTTGAGCAGATTCGTCTTGAGAGGCGTGAAAAAAATTGGCATCTCGAAGCGGTGATTCATGTATACGCAGAGCAGGCGAATGATCTATGAAAATTGCTACACACATAAAGACAGCACGCTTCGAGTGGCATACACGGCATGATCCCGGGTGTTTCAGGGCGCTCGCGGTGCGTTTTTGGAAAATAGTACTCGTGGCGTGTATGTCAGTTGCAGCACTTTCGCTTGGTTTTGTTGCATGGAGCATGCTCGGGTCGGTCGCGGGCATAGAGGCGCCGACGCCGCGCGTCGGTAAGGATTCCACAGAGGCGCTCTCGCGCGAGCAAATTAGATCCACGCTCGAGCTCTATGAGAAACGCGCGGTAGATTTTGAGGCAAAGAAAAGTGCAGCGCAAAAAATCCCTGACCCATCGCTGTAATGTGTGCGTAGAAATGTGTCGAGTCGCGTGATATTCTGCGTACATTGCCCTCGTAGTTTAATGGATAAAACTCCGGACTTCTAAGCCGGCTATCGAGGTTCGATTCCTCGCGAGGGCACACAAGCACAAAACCTGCCCTGCGGCAGGTTTTGTGCTTGTGTGCCGGGCGCAGCGATGTTTTTGTTTGCCGACGCGAAGCGAGGCAAGGCAAAAACCGCGAGCCGGGGTCGCGAGATTTTTCCGTCAGGAAAAATACTCGTGACCACAAAAAGCGCTTAGTGACCGTCAGGTTGATTCCTACCGAGGGCACACACAAACATCCCGCCTGCGCGTGATGTTTGTGTGTGCCAGCAGGAATGAGCTACTCGCCTATAGGCGGATCATCCTTTCGAGGTCGATGTCAAGAAACCGCTTCCAACCAAATTGAAAGACGCGTCGTATATGAGAATGTGGTAGTACCCTTCAGAAAGTCCACCGAATAAAGTTGACCAATTTCCTCCCGAAATAGAAGCGGAATTCGATACTGCAAGATAGCCGCTTCCACCCTTCACAATGTTTCCAACAGAGCTCCAATCCTTACCGCCTGCGTATTTTATCTCAACGAGAGCCACTGTAAGTGGTCCGCTTACAGATGCCGTGCCAGAGAGCGTGAAGGAGTTGCCAGGCGCAACGTTTACTGCCGCCATGTACGCTGCGGCGTTTGAGCCAGAATTGATCTGTACTCCTGTCCCATTAAATACATGGGTCGGGTTTGTAACGTAGACTGTCACTGTTTTTTCTGCCGAAGGTCCATCCTTACCGGTTCCCGGATCATTGGTGCAACCCAATTTATAGGATGTCGTTTGGGAAGGCGAGACAGTCTTTGAACCGTTCATTGAAACAATTTCTGTCCACGGCTCGTACAATGAACCGCTCTGTACGAAGCACCGATTTGCATTACTGGAGCTCCACGAGAGTGTTGCAACCTGTCCTACTAAGATCGTGCTCGGGGATGCTTGGAAAGTTGTGGTGGGTGTTGGCGGTGGGACATATGCATTCGCGACAGTAACAGTTACTTGTCGAATGGCATATGCTCCCCCTATGCCCGTATGCGGCGCACAGCGTAATTCGTAGGTCGCGTTTTGAGTGAGGGGGCCGATGACCACCGATGTGACACCGGTTGAGTAATTTATCGTTGCTTTACTTAGGTCCACATCCGGAGCCCCCGTAGAGATGGAGCTGATCCCGCATGCTCCAGTATTTGAGGCAGACCATGAGAGCGTGACTGAGTCCCCGGAAGAAACGCTCGCAGGAGAAGCGTAAAATGTTGTGATTGTAGGACTAGATGAATTTGCTGCGGGCTGAGGTTGTACGCTAGGAGTTGGAGGGACTACTGTCTGTGCACTGCCACCACACGCCATCGCTGCGCGGGTTTTTGGTCCGGCGTATCCATATCCGGTCGTATCAGCATCTCCAGAGGAAACAACACCGCGTGCTGCTTGCCAACGCTGCAGGGCGCGCTCGGTCGCCGGCCCAAAGTATCCCGTAATGCGACCTTCGGGATAAATTGATGAGTTTTGGGCAAGAAATTTTTGGAGTTTGGTCACTTCTCCATTCGTCTGCGCATCTGCACGATCGAGATACAAATCAAAGGAAAGAGATATGCAAGATGACGCTGAAGTAGAAGTTCCTCCGGCACTGGATGAACTTGAGCCGGTAGGGGCGTGTCCACGCAATGATGCTCCCACATTTTGTACTGTAGCGGCATCAGCACCAAATGAAGCCACGAGGGAAATGATGGCTTGTATCTGACTTTCGGAAAGTGCAGCCTGCGCTGATGCGGGCACAGTTACAAATCCTGATATAAAAAGAGATAGAGCGACGAACGAGGAAAGCACGAAACGCATAATAATTAAAGTTATACATTAGCCCAAAATAATAAAACGTACGCTCATAGTAGCATGTGCGGTGAGTTATCGGGGGGGGTGGGGATTGCCGGCATTTCTGCACAAAACAACGGTCGGGCAATCCTATTTGGCGCGCGCTAAGGGACTCGGTCACGGATAATTTTTGTTGCACAAAATTTCCGCGACCCAGCCTCGGCGTTCCCACTTCGCTCCGCTGCGGGGGACCCTGCGCCTCCGGCTTTCTCGTCCCGTATCACCGCACAAAATAAAATCGCCGAATGCTGGCGCATCCGGCTTCTTATTTTGTGGGCGCTAAGGGACTCGAACCCCTGACCTTCTCAGTGTAAATGAGTTGCTCTACCAACTGAGCTAAGCGCCCGTCTCGCGAGTATACTATATCGATGCAAGAAATTCACTGCATCGTAAAGGGTAGGGTACAGATGGTTATGTACCGCGATTTTGTGAAGCGCGGGGCGCGGGCGCTGGAGATTGTGGGTTGGGTGAAGAATCTTTCTGATGGAACGGTGGAGGTAGTGGCGCAGGGAGAGAAAACGCAGCTTGAGATGCTCATCGAACGATTGAAAAGAGGATCGATTCTATCGCACGTGGACGACGTGCATGCAGAATGGCGCCCGTCGAGCGAACACTTTGACTCATTTGAGATAGTACTCTAGTGTCCCTCTATGATTACAAAACCGCCGCAATGCATAGGCATCATTCTTGATGGCAATCGCCGATGGGCGAAAGGAAAAGGGCTGCCGAGTTTGGAAGGGCATCGGCAGGGCGCGGAGCGACTGCGTGACACCGCGCGTTTAGTGCGCGATCGCGGCATCAGGCATCTCGCGGTGTATGCATTTTCGACGGAAAATTGGAATCGCGATGAAAAGGAGGTGTCCTATTTGATGGGACTGTTCCGTGACATTGTAGAAACGCATTTTGCGGAACTTGCGAAAGAGGGAATACGTATTCGCTTTGTCGGGCAGCGTGACCGGTTCGCATCCGATATGCAGGAGCTCATGGCGCGTGTTGAAAAAGATAGCGAGAGCAACGAATCACTCACGCTATGGGTGTGTTTCTCGTACGGCGGGCGGGCGGAAATTGCTGCCGCGGCGCAGACGATCTCCGGAGATATTACAGAGGAGTCGATCGCTACCCATCTGTGGACCGCGGGCATGCCCGATCCCGATATTGTCATCCGCACCGGCGGTGAAAAACGGCTCTCGGGGTTTCTCACCTGGCAATCTATATATAGTGAGCTGTTCTTTGTGGATGAATATTGGCCCGATTTTAGCGAGGCGATACTCGATTCCATACTTTCTGAATATGCGCAACGTGAAAGACGTCATGGTAAATAACACACCAGCAATTCTTTACGAAGACGACAGCGTCCTCGTCATCAATAAGCCTGCGGGGCTCATCGTGCATTCCGATGGGCGCACCGAGGAACCATCGGTTGCCGAGTGGATACTCGCACACTATCCGGCGCTCAAAGACGTCGGCGAGCCGTGGACTTCGCCACAGGGAGAGATCATTCCGCGCCCAGGTATTGTGCACCGCCTCGATCGCACCACTTCGGGTGTGATGATTATCGCGAAAACGCAGGAAGCGCATGCGTTTTTAAAAAAACAATTTCACGAACGGACGACAGAAAAAATATATGATGCGATCGTCTACGGGCATCCGAAAGCGGATGGGGGAGTGATTGAGATGGAGATCGGTCGCACCAAGACAGATCCGCCGCGCTGGTCGGCGATGCGCGGGAAAAAAGGAAAGCTGCGCGCGGCAATTACCGAGTGGCGCGTCATCACGCGCGGCACGGATCCTGAAACAGGAGAAAGCATCACTCACCTTGAAGCCAGTCCTAAAACAGGTCGCACCCATCAAATCCGCGTGCACCTCAAAGCGATTCATCACCCCATCGTGTGCGATCATATCTATGCTGAGGGGAGACCCTGCTTCCTCGGGTTCACACGTCCTGCGCTCCATGCGCGTTCGCTTTCAATCACGCTTCCTTCAGGCGAACGGCATACCTTTGTCACTGAAATACCCGAGGAGTTTGAACGCATACAAAAAACCGTCCCCGGAGGGACGGTCTAGGTCATGCCATGCGGGCGAGTTGTGAATTGGTGTATGTGGGATCGTCGGTGACTTCCCGAACAATGGGGATGAAGTCAGGTAAGATGAGTGTGTCTTGCAGGTCAGTCAACTCCGCTTCAAGCAAGACGAGCCCTCCGCGCGGCTCCACAAAGACATCGAGCTCAAAGTACTGATTTTCCCACACAAAAGCATAGCGCTTTTTTTCGATTGCGTACTTATGCAGATTTCGCTCACGAATGTACGACAAGTACTCGTGCTTGGAGATGGTGCGCTCCTCTTCGGTACGAATACCCATACGAACGAAACGTTTTGTCGTGTGCGTGTATGTTATATGTCCTTCATGTGTGGTTGCGCGGACTCGAGATTCGGCGCCATCTGGCTTCACGGCGAGATACGTTTGCGTAATGTGTAAGCACACCGAAGGGACAGGAAGTGATTCGAAGCGTGATGAGTCCACCAAAAATTTTCGTTCTATCTCCAGTGGCTCAGGTATACCGAGCGCGTGGGCGACACATTTTTTGACGCGCGAAAGCTTCTCCTCAAAATTCGCACAGCGTTCATTGCCGATGACCTGTAGATGAGGGTGGCCGAGCCATGCATGAAGCGTGCGCTCGTCTGCCGCGATAGCTTCCTCAGGTGTTTCCAGACGCGCTGCATTATTTGCGAGTGTGTAATGCTCAGGGGCGCCGATCGCGGACGTGCGCAAATGAATTACCGACTTATAGGATTGCATCATGGAGGATTCACTCCAGCCAAACTCTTTCAGAAGCTCAACGAATTCGTTCGGCTTAGTGTATGCCTTCGCGTCAAGCCGACCTCGATCGCATATCACGACCACCCTGCGTTCTCTTGGAAAGGAAAGAGCGATCTCATGGACATGTTTCTCGAGCTGTGCTTGCAGTGACAACACCGCGCGCTGGAAGTCTTTTGAGCGTACACCTTTATCTCTTGGGCTGAATCCGTTTTGCATGAGGAGTGTCGCTGTCTCAGGGATGGTGAGTGGGGTGTATCCACGCTCAACGAGCCACTGCGTTACGTGTGAAAGTGCAGTCGTTTTACCTGCGCACGGACCGCCGGTCAATACAATAGTGGGGATGGCATGCATAGCTTTCTCCTATGATCTGCACAAAGTATCTCTGTGTAGCGCCATGGGCACAAGTCAAGACGAGTTGCGTCTTTTTACACACTCTGGTACAGTGCGACAACAACAAATATATGAAAGGAGTCGTTATTTCGCCAGTAAACATGAAAAACCGAGCCGAGCTCGGTATTCGTGCCGGAGACATGGTGCGCGTATCTCAGAAAATTCAAGAAAAGGGTAAGACCCGCCTGCAGGCATTTGAGGGATTGGTGCTCTCGGTGAAGCATGGCACGGAAGCAGGCGCCACATTCACAGTGCGCAAGGTGGCAAGCGGGGTGGGCGTCGAGCGCACGTTCCCGCTATATTCGCCGATGATCGATGCGATTGAAATCACGCGCCGCTCAAAAGTCCGCCGCGCAAAGCTCTATCACGTCCGCGAGCAGGTCGCCCGCGAAGCAAAGCGCACGCTCCGCCGTATGAGCATGGCCAGCATCTCAACTTCAAATGACGCGGGCGAGGTAGCAGCAGAAGCAGCGCCAGCCGGCGAAGATGTGGCAATTGGTACAGAAGAAAAAAAGGAGTAATAAAAGCTTCGGACATTTCAATTTTTTTACCCACAATTGGTAGACGCTATTACCTTGAGGATATGCTACCATGTAGCGATGGGGAAGAGGGGACCAAAGCCGAAAGGCAAAGTAAAAATTCGATGGTCGGCTGATTTTGCATACGCAATAGGGCTACTGGTGGCAGATGGGTGTTTATCTCCGAGTGGGAGGCATATCATTCTAGTTTCGAAAGACGAGGAGCAGCTACATAATTTTAAAAAAGCTTTGGCAATAGATGCACATATAACAAACTCATACCCACTCGCGACCAAAATACGTCGGATCCAGTTTGGGGATGTTCTGTTCTACCAGTTTTTACTAAGTATTGGGCTCATACCAAACAAATCGAAGGTTATCGGAAAGATACAGATTCCCAAAAAATACTTTTTCGATTTTCTTCGAGGATCCTTTGATGGTGATGGTTCTAGTTATTCATATTTTGACCCACGGTGGCAATCAAGTTTTATGTTTTACACCTGTTTTGTTTCTGCAAGCAAGACGCATTTAGATTGGTTGCAGGAGGAAATCTTCAGCAGACTTGGAGTTAGTGGTCACATCACTCACACAAAAAGTAATACCTTCCACCAGTTAAAATATGCAAAAAAAGACTCACTTAAAGTATTGAGGAAAATGTACCACTCAAATAAAGTCACATGCCTTTCTCGCAAACGATTGAAAATTGATAAGATGTTAGATATAGTTGGTGAACGTCTGTAGCATTGGAAGCTATCGACAAAGAAAGCCCGGGTGGCGAAACTGGCTAGACGTACCACCTTGAGGTGGTGGCGCCCGTTAAGGGCATGGAGGTTCGAGTCCTCTCCCGGGCACAAAAAACAAAGACGTGGAATGCGAAGCATTCCACGTCTTTGTTTTTTGTGCCCTGTATATATATGTGATAAAATAATCGCATTAATATTTATTTACATATGTTAGAAAAACCAAGTCAAGGAGTTGTCGCCAACGAGCCAGTTCCAGGACAAGAGAAATTTAACAGCATCGAAGGGAGCATGCTGGAGCAGGATATTTATACGAAAACATTGCAGTCAATCAAGGATTTGACCAGTGTAAGCCGGCAACTCGAAATGGAAATTGATAAGAGTAATAATCGTAATCAAACGATCACTTCTGATGAAGTGAATAGGCTCAAGGAATATAAAAGACGAGTACTCGGTTTTTATCTGGATCTACTAAAGGCAGAGGGTCATTACTGATATAAAAACCCCGCACGTATGCGGGGTTAATGGTGGTGCTCATGCGGCGTCTTTCCAAACACCTTTTTGAGCAGCGAAAGAACATAGAGGAACAGCAAGCCGACGATGATGCACGAAACAACTGTGTCCCATAGCGAGTTTCCGGTGCTTGCGACCAAGATGCCGCCGCTCACAACTGCAATGCTCGACGCAAGATCGGCAACAGCATGTCCGCGCGCACCTTGTGCAGTGAGGTCGGTAAGTTCACCGAGCAGCCATAACTGCAGCACATTACCAAAGCAGCCGATACTTGCAGTGACCATAAGCGGCAGCGATGCCACTTGCGGCGGGTTGAGTGCGCGCTCGTATGCTTCGATAGCAATCCAAACGGTCGCTAGCGTAATGAGTATCATCTGGATCACAAAACCGCCCTTTTCCACGCGATGATGTTCCTGCGCGGGTCGATAATGTGCATGGATGCTAATACTGAGTGCAAACGCAAATCCTACAGCATCACCAATCACATGACCGGTGTCACCCAAGAGCGCAAGGCTGTTTGAATGATGCCAGCCAAATGTCTGCACGACGGCAATGATAATCGCGATGAGCAGTGCGAGGGTATATGTGTTTGGTTTGCACCAGCACGGCCCTGCGCGCGAGCAGTATGAGAAGTGGTAGTTTCCATGTTCATGCACGGTTCATACTCCTGTTATCCACCTTCACTCAAGCACGGAAGGCGTATCGCAACAAGATATAATAATCACATGGCGCTGTTTACGCGGAAGGGTGATGGCGGTACGACCGGATTATTTGGCTGCAATCAGAAGATGTCGAAAAGCTCGGCGATTGCCGAGGCGCTTGGCTCGCTCGATGAATGTAATTCATTTCTGGGATTGTGTAAGGCTCGTGCAAAGCAAGAATCATTCACGAGAGGGGAACGGGCAGTCGCTGATATCGTGCATGATGTGCAAAATCATCTCTTCACGTTGCAGGCTGAAGTCGCCGGTGCTGATAAACACATTCCAACGGAAAGTGTCATTGCAGTGGAAGAGATGATCAATGCGATAGAAAAAGAATTGCCGCCGATCAAGAGTTTTTTAATTTCAGGAGCGACAGAGCTTTCAGCGTGGTTTGATGTCGCGCGCACGCTCGCACGCCGCGCCGAGCGCCGCGTTGTCGCAGTACACGAAGAAGGGAAGCGGCCAATTAATGAGCACACGCGCAGCTACCTCAATCGTCTTTCATCGCTCCTCTACGCGCTCGCGCGCTTGGCGAATCAGCGTGCAGGCATCTCGGAAACGTCGCCAGAGTATAAGTAGCCTCGCCAAAGCGCCATAATCTGGTATAACATCAAGGTTGTAAGAGACCGTATGGTGCCTATGGTGTAGCGGTTAACACTGGAGCTTGTGGAGCTCTCAACTCGGGTTCGAGTCCCGATAGGCACCCAAAATCAAGAAGCCCGAAGCGATAGCTTTGTTATCCACGTCGCATCAGAAAACGATCTTGCAAGGATGTATACTAGTATGTATATGGACACATCCGTATACATTGCGCAACTAGTTGGTCCGGTGTTGCTCACGGTGGGTATTGCCATGTTTATTCGCCCACAGGCAGTTCCGAATATGATTCAGACACTTGTCGCGGGACAAGGGGAGTTGCTCACATTTTTCCTTGGCATGTGCGCGATGCTCGCGGGTATTGCGATTGTGCTTTCGCACAATATATGGGAGGCGAGCTGGCGGGGAATTATAACCATCTTGGGATGGGGGATGATCATTAAAGGCATTGTTCGCATTCTGGTTCCCGAGTGGGCGCTGCGCACAAGTGGCATGGTCTCGAGCAACACGTTCATCATGAAGTGCACTGCGTTCGTGCTCTTTTTGATCGGGCTCTATCTCTCATATCGCGGTTTTGTGGTGTAAGAAAGTGAGGATGCCCACGTCTTTATTCATACGCATTTAATAATTAGTTTTTCAGTATGGACATACAAAAACACGAACTGCATCTCGTTCCGCCGGACATGATCATGAAAGCTGCTACTATTGCGCTCGCAGCGCTTGCTATTTGGGGGGCGGCGAGTGCATTCAAGACGTTTAAGGAATTTAAATTTGTCGGCTCGGGAACCACCGCCACTAACACCATCACCGTCTCGGGCGAGGGAGAGGTGTTTGCGGTGCCGGATCTCGCGACATTTTCAGTGACAGTCACTGAAGAGGCGAAAGAGGTGAAAGACGCACAGAAGGTGGCGACGAAGAAAATCAACGACATCATTGCGTATCTCAAAGCACAAGGTATCGAAGAGAAAGACATAAAGACCACCTCATACAATGTGTATCCAAAATACGAATGGGTTGAGACGCAGGTAGAATGCATCCGCTATCCATGTCCGCCACATGGCGAACAGCAAATGACTGGGTTTGAAGTCTCGCAATCAGTGGAGGTGAAAGTGCGCGATACAGAAAAAGCGGGCGATATCCTCTCGGGGGTGGGCAATCTTGGAGTAAACACCGTGAGTGGTCTATCGTTCACCATCGATGAAGAAGATAAACTTAACGCTGAGGCGCGTGCGGAAGCAATTGATGATGCGCGCGGCAAGGCAGAAGAGCTTGCGGCGCAACTCGGTGTTTCGCTCGTGCGAATCGTTGGCTTCAACGAAAACGGGGGTGGATATCCTATGTACGCCAAGCGCGAAATGGCAGTAATGGCTATGGATGCGGGTGGGTTTGGGGGCGCCCCTGCTCCAGAGCTGCCGGTAGGAGAAAACAAAATTGTCTCAAACGTGAGCGTTACCTACGAAATTCGGTAAAACCCTTAAAAGGTGGCATGAAACAAGCACGCCGCCCCTTCGGGGCGGCGTGCTTGACTTTGAGTGCTGTGGGAGTATAATTACCTTTACGTGAGCGCCCGAAAGGGCGTTTTAAAATGGGGAAATATAGAAATAATTTTTTATGTCATTCAATCAATACCTTAAAGACACGCGTGTTGAGCTCAAACACGTCGCATGGCCGACGCAGCTGCAAACGCTTGTATACACGACGCTCGTGATTGGTATTTCAATTGCCATCGGGCTCTACATCGGCTTTTTCGACTTCTTCTTCACACGCGGGCTGGAAGAGTTCCTTCACCGCATGGGTGCCACCACTGCACCGATTGAGATCAATCAGCAGCCGGTTGATACAAACACCCCCGTGAATTTTGATGTGCTCCCTGGTGGTGCAAAAGACAGCGTGGCACCGATTACCAACGAAGCGGCTCCAAAGGCAAACTAAGTATGGCAAAACAAGTACACAGTGCGCAGCGCGGATGGTATGCGGTGCATACGTATTCAGGCTACGAAGACGCCGTGGCGCGCAATTTGCGCCAGCGTGTTGATTCGTTCGGCATGAAAGAGAAAATTTTTGACGTGGTTGTTCCCGCAGAGAAGAAAATTAAAGTAAAGGGCGGACGCAAGACGGAGGTGCGTGAAAAAATCCTCTCCGGGTATGTGCTTGTTGATATGATTCCAACTGACGATGCGTGGAGCGTGGTGCGCAACACACCGCAGGTAACGGGTTTTGTGGGCACGGCAAATCAGGCTGTGCCGCTTACAAAAGCTGAGGTGGATGGCATCTTCTCGCAAATGAATGAAGGTGAGCCGAAACATACTATCGACCTCTCGACTGACGATGCCGTGCTCATCATCGACGGTCCGTTCAAGGATCTCGAGGGCAAGGTGGGGGAAATTGACGAAGCGCGTGGAAAGGTTAAAGTCATGGTGCCGATGTTTGGTCGCGAAACGCCGGTGGAGCTTGAGGCGGATCAGGTGCAGAGAATATAATCAAAAAATCTATGGCAAAGAAAATAACAAAAATGGTGAAGATACAGCTGCCGGCAGGGAAGGCAACTCCTGCGCCGCCCGTGGGTACGGCGCTTGGTCCGACCGGTATCAATATCGGTGAATTTGTGAACCAATTTAACACCAAGACCCGCGATCAGATGGGTTCTATTATTCCTGCAATCATCACGATTTTCGAAGATCGAAGCTTCACGTTTATCATGAAGAAGCCGCCAGCTTCCCAGCTGTTGCTCAAAGCAGCCGGCAAGGAAAAGGGCTCGGGCAAGGTACCGACGGAGAAGGCGGGGAAAATCACCAAAGCTCAGCTCGCAGAAATTGCGGCGCACAAAATGGAAGATTTGAATGCAAACTCACAAGCCGCAGCCGAGCGCATCATTGCAGGGACAGCGCGGAGTATGGGGATCGATGTGGCATAAGCGGCGCGGGCAAGTTTGAGGTCTTCGCTCGCACCACACTCGGGGTAGCTTAAACGTATATCACCACTGCGCTGTTTCAGCACGCATGATAGCGCGCTGCGCGATGCTCTCGAAGACCTCAAACTTGCCCGCACTCCCGTCAAAACGATTCGACCTCGCTGCGTAGCGAATTTTTTGTTTTCATGAGAATATGCTCCAAGAAAAAAGGAGCGAAGGCAATGAAGCAGTATCTCGATTTGCTACGACATGTGCGCACGAATGGCGTGCGCAAGGAAGATCGCACTGGCACCGGGACGCTTTCGGTGTTTGGGTACCAGATGCGTTTTGATCTCAATGAAGGATTTCCGCTGGTCACCACCAAACGCGTGAACATGAAAGCAGTTATTCACGAGCTTTTGTGGTTCTTGAAGGGCGATACCAACATCAAATATCTCAACGACAAGGGTGTTCGTATTTGGGATGAATGGGCGGACGAACAGGGTCGGCTAGGACCGGTGTATGGCAAGCAGTGGCGGTCATGGTCATCATTTGAGTATGAAGGCGGATATTCTGTCGGATATGAATGGATCGATAAGGAATATCACGAGAAAACGATCGATCAGATTACGAACGTGATCAATAGCATCAATAAAAAGCCACACTCACGTCGCCATATTGTGACTGCCTGGAATCCGGCAGACTTGCCCGACGAATCAATTGATCCGCAAGCGAATGTTAGACGCGGCAAAATGGCACTCGCGCCATGTCACTGCCTCTTCCAATTCTACGTGGTGGACGGTAAGTTGAGTTGCCAGCTCTATCAGCGTTCGGCGGACGTGTTCCTCGGCGTACCGTTCAATATTGCGAGCTACGCACTGCTCACCATGATGATCGCCGATCTGTGCAAGTTGCAATTGGGCGAATTCATTCACACGTTTGGTGATGTACATCTGTATCTCAATCATCTCGATCAGGCGGATACACAGCTTGCGCGAGCTCCGCGCTCGCTACCGCGGATGTTGATCAATAGTGATACCAACGAAGATGTCTACGATATCGATGTTTTTGTGTTCGAAGACTTTAAGTTGGTCGACTATAATCCTCTCCCCGCAATTCAAGCACTCATTTCGAAATAGGTATATCAAGGTCCAAACCTTGCTATGTAAAAAGACCGGAGCATTGCTCCGGTCTTTCATTGTTTCTAACATCAAAAATGTCGTACCCACATTTCGCATGCGGTGTCGTGTTCATCGCCGGCGAAGCGCTTGCGTTCTGGCGTACTCTCGAGGCACCAATCGTGGTCGAGCTCGGGGAAGAACGTGTCTCCTTCGGGCTCTGCATAGACGCGCGTAATGACTGCGCGGTAGGCATAGGGCATGGCTTCTTTGTAGAGCCAACCACCTCCCGCTACAATGAGATCCATTGATAAGCGCGGCATCACCATCGCTTCTTTCAGTGAATGTGCGACGCGTGCGTTGGGAATGGTGAGTTCGGTGTTGCGTGAAATGACGATGACATCACGCCCGGGCAGCTTTTTAGGCGGTAAACTTTCATACGTGTAGCGTCCCATCGCAACCGTACGCTGCATCGTGAGATTGCGAAAGCGCCGCAGGTCATGGGGTAAATGCCAGGGTAACGCTCTGTCGCATCCAATCACGCCGTTTTGCGCCACTGCTGCAAGCAGCAAGCATCGCTTTCCACTCCACATGTGTATTCACACCCTCTTTGTATACTGATTCAAGTCTTGCAAGACTATAGACTGCAAGATTGCGAGACACAAGGTGAGACAGTTTCTTAACGCTTTTGTTTATTACGCTCGTGGTCGAGGTAGAGCCGCGGCAGCATGTCCGTGGGCTTCCAGTGTTTTTTTAGATCAGTAATATGTTTCGCGCTCTGATATTTTCCGTTTGCAGCGTAATCTTTTTTGAGGATCTCACCGGTTTCAAAGAATACTATTTGTGCAATGCGTGACCCCACGACAAGCGGCACATGGTAATGCGTCGAATGATTGGTGATCTCCATGGTCCAGCGATTGACGTATCCCACGTCGCCCCAGCCGGCGCATTTACACACAGCGATAAAGCTGCGCCCTAAAGATGAGCGCGCCTTCATCATTGTCGTGATATGGTTGCGCCCGCCGATGAATTCGTTGGTGTGAGCAAGAATGGTTTCACCCGGGCCAATCATGATAACGCGATCGTTTGGGCGGATGTTTGCAATGTTTTTGTGATACGGCTTAAAAATCTCTTGTGCGGTTTTTGCTCGCTCAGCTTTCGTGCCCCAGACACGCTCCATGTGTTCGCGATCATAAATATTGTACACATTCTCTAACAACGCAGGCGCTTTCTCTCGAAAGTAATACTCACCGAGGGTTACATCATGGCTTGAGGTGGATAAATTCTTACGGACAAACGGCTCGATGACAACATCTCCCGTTTTCATCGCTGTCAGAATTCGTTTGTCGCTTAGTGCCATATTCATGCTTGCTCAAATGCGTACTCTTCGAATACTAGGGATTGTGATGGATTTTTTGCAATGCGCAATGTTTCAAGTACGCCAGGCATGATCGGCTGGCGCATGAGCTCTTTTTCAGAAAGCCAGCGCATGGAACCAATAGAGGATTCCGGCAGCAAATCTCCGCGCAGCTTGGTGCCGACAAACACGTGGAATAGCGTGTGAGCAATGACCTCATGCGCAGCATCGGTAACCAAAAGATACATGATACCTTTCTGTTTGAGCTGTGCAGTGAGTCCTGTTTTTTCCTGCAACTCCCGCTCGACAGCATCGGTGATTTTTTCTCCCAGATGCACTTTTCCGAATGGAAAGCCATCCATATTGAGGAATGGCTGCTTTTTGCGCGTGTAGACGAGGTATTCGTTCTTTGTGTTTTTGCACACGATGAGTGTGGCGATGCGCGGCTGCATGCGGATAGAGAAATGCTCGAATGTCACCTGCGTTGCATGGTGGAGACCTTTGGTGGTGAGTGCGTAGCCGGCTCCTTTGCGGCATACGTATCCACGGCGTATGAGTGTTTTAAGATGGTAGCTAAACTGATTGCCTTCAATGTGTGGTGGCTTTATCTGCGCGTAGCGTGCCACTTTATTCTCCGAGAGCTTCTTCAAAATATGCTTCTGAATAATGTGCATCTCCATCCCGTTAGAAATAGGACGCGTACGCCGCATGGCTTGCGCCTACTCGGTTAATTCTTTTAACAATGACCGATGCATCCGTATAGTAGCTGAGTCGGCGTCCGCGATTTCTAACGGGATCCATACGTACGGTGAGCATATACCACACCCGATCAAGACTTGAGTCAAGTTGTTTTGAGTCAATTGAGACTGAGGCAATACAACTTGTCTTACGCGCGTTGCGCGTGCGGGGGACACTACATGCAGGCATCAAAGGAGGATGTTATGCGCGATGTTGCAGGTTTGCTGGTGCAGAAGCGGGAAGACGTACTACGGACGTTGTTGGTCTTTAAGAAAGGATACTGGTTTTTCCCCAGTGGAAAGCGCGAGGAAGGAGAGAGTTTACATGAAACGCTTGCGCGGGAAGTGTATGAAGAGCTCGGACTCACGATCGGGTGCATGCCGCCACGCGTGCATGTTGGGGAATTTCCGGCTATTGGTGGCACTGTGTATCGATTTCATACGTTCGTATGCAGGGCTGAACATCTCGTGGGCACGCCGCAGCTGCGTATCGGAGATAGTGTGAAAGATTGGGTGTGGGTGGATATGCCACTTGAGCTCAACCTAACGACTCACGCGCGGTTCATTATTGATAGATTCGGGGTTTAATAGTGCGGGCGCTTCGCGCCCGCTTTTCATGCAGTAATATTTTTAGTAAGGTATGACACAGTCTAAAAAGAGTAAGGAGCAGAAGATGCAAAGAGGAAAATTTATCGTCATTGATGGCGGTGAGGGGACGGGGACTACGACGATTTCCATGTACCTTGCCTCAGTGTTTGGCGACAACGCCATTCGCACGCGTGAGCCGGGCGGCTCGCCGTATGCGGAAAAGATTCGAGAATTAATTTTAAGTGATTCGGCAAAAGAAACTGATGCTGAAACTCAATTCGCTTTGTTCTGGGCGGCTCGCCGCGATCATATGCGCTCGGTCATCATTCCTTCACTGGACGCCGGAAAACACGTCTTCTGCGATCGATTTGATTCATCCACGTGGGCGTATCAGATTTGCGGTAAAGAAAATCCTCAACTGGTGAATCTCTTTTGGACGATGCGCGAACACTACATAGGTGGCTACGCGCCGGATTTGTACATGCTTCTCGATATTGAGCCGGAGCTTGGTATTGCGCGTGCAAAGGGGCGTGGCGGCCTACCAAATCATTTTGATCTGGCGCACATCGATTTCCACAAACGAGTGCGTAAGGGATTCCGCGATTTCTGTGGCTATTACAAGTATGCGATCATCGACGCGAGTGCTCCGCTTGCAGAAGTAAAGTTGGAGGCGCTTCGCATTGTGCAAGACATGATTGGTGGAGGTAGTTGAATGTGCCGCCGCAGCTTTAGCTGCGGCGGTTTTTAAGAGTCTGTCTGAAGTCTCGTGGTACCCATTCCTGAACATGCGGGTTTTTGAGCGAAAAACGAGTCGGAGCACGAAGTGCAGCTTAAGCTGCATTGAGTGCGAGACGAAGTTTTGCAGCCAAAAACATAGCGTGTTCAGAATGGGGGAAGACTTTAGACAGGCTCTAGCGTACTATGGGGAAATGGACGTCGCAGCAAACATACTCGATGCGCTAAAAAAATCGCTGGTCAGTGCGGGGGTGGAGCATCCCGATCCCAAGATTGAGTTTCCGGCAGAGTTTGTGCATGGCGATTTTGCGACGAACGCGGGGCTGGTGTATGGCAAACAGCTCGGGAAAAACCCGAAAATGTTTGCGGATGAAATTGTTGCGGCACTTGGCGAGATAGAGGGGGTTTCAAAAATAGAGGTAGCGGGTCCGGGTTTCATTAATTTCCACCTTGTGCCAGAGTATTTCTCCACTTTGCCGGTCTATATATCGCCACGTGAATGGGGGAAAGGTAGTGCACGGAGCGAGCAGGTGGTTGTCGAATACACTGACCCCAACCCATTCAAAGCATTCCACATCGGGCATTTGATGAGCAATACGATTGGCGAATCGCTTGCGCGGCTTATAGAAAATACCGGAGCGAAAGTTGTGCGCGCAAACTATCAGGGCGACCTCGGTGTGCACGTGGCATCTGCGATATGGGGCATGCGCATGCTTGGCTTGGACCCCAAAAGCGCGGATGATTTCGGGCGCGCGTATGCCGCAGGCGCGACCGCATATAAGGAGGATGAGGCCGCAAAGAAAGAAATAGACGAGATCAACAAAAAACTCTACGACCGCTCCGATCTCGAACTCGGCGCTATATATGATACAGGGCGTACAGCATCACTCGATGCATTTGAGCGTATCTACGCGATGCTCGGCACGAAATTTGACCGTTACTTTTTTGAAAGCGAAACAGGATCGGTTGGAAAGGAAATAGTAACTGCTCATCCGGATATTTTTCCCGAATCAGACGGCGCGCGTGTGTTTAAAGGAGAGGAATACGGATTGCACACGCGGGTGTTCATCAATGCACAGGGACTCCCGACGTACGAGGCAAAAGAATTGGGTCTTGAGACGATGAAAGCAAAAGAATATCCTGATGCCACGCAATTCATCGTGGTGACCGGCAACGAAATCATCGACTATTTTAAAGTCATTAGAAAAGTGTTGGAGCTTATCGAGCCCAAGACCGCCGCGCGTCTCATACATGTGCCGCATGGCATGATGCGTCTTCCTTCGGGGAAAATGAGCTCGCGTACGGGGAATGTCATCACCGGCGAATCATTGCTACATGATTTGGAGGAAGCGGCTCGCGAACGCGCGCGTGAAAGTCGCGCTGATGATATTGATACACTCGCGCGAGTGATTGCTGTTGGCGCGATCAAATATCAAATTCTACGGCAGGCAGTGAGCAGAGATATTGTGTTTGATGAGGCACAGGCACTGTCCCTCGAGGGTAACTCGGGACCATATATTCAATACGCACACGCGCGCGCATGTGCATTGCTTGCAAGGGGAAGAGAGGCGGGGGTGTCACCAGCGGCACGAGTGGGGGAGCAGGTGAGCATCGTTGAACGGCTCATCGCGCGCTTTCCACATATTGCCGCACGCGCAGCATCAGAGCTCGCACCGCAACATATCGCCACATTTCTCATTGAGCTATCGAGCGCATTCAATGCATGGTATGCGCAAGAACAGATTCTCGACGGCACTGATAATGCCCCGCGCAAGCTCGCTATCGTTGCTGCCGTCGCCACAACACTCAAAAATGGACTGCATCTCCTCGGTATTGAAGCGCCAGAGAAAATGTAAAATTGGCTCAGTAGAGCCGTGTTATCCACAGCACTTGCGCTTTTCTGCAGGGATGATACAATATACACAGAGGTGAAGCAGGAGAAATGACTCGAACTGCATGACTCACGCGGAAACGCGGTGGGTAATGGACTTCGGAGATACTCGGCTTTCATCAATGGGAAAAAGAAGGAGAGAACCATGGAGCTCGTAGCATGCGCCCCGCGGGGTGATTTGGAGAAGACTCAGCAGGCGCGCAACGTGTTGCGCCAGCGTGTTGAGGGAGGACACTTTCCTTTTGTGTTGTACGTCGAAAGAGAGTGTTTCGTTATAAAAGACGCTTCCACATGGGAGCAATTCCGCAACCAGATTGCTCCCAAAATTGCAGGCGTCGAGTCTGCGTGGGCAGTCAAAAATTTGCAAGTTGCTGCATAAGCACTCGCAGCCCGCATCACACATTCGTGATGCGGGCGCTTTTTTTTGGCAGAAAAACTGCTGAGATGGTACGATAGAACGCATGCAGGACTCCAACGTTAAAAAGAGCCAGACCGCTCAGCGGGAAGAGGCGACACTGGCGTTTTGGAAGGAACAAGACATTTTCAAAAAAACCCTCGCCCGTAAGGCGCCCAAAGGGGATTTTGTATTTTACGAGGGTCCTCCCACGGCAAACGGTCACCCTGCCATTCACCACCTCGAAGCGCGCGCGTTCAAGGATTTGATACCGCGCTATAAGGCAATGCAGGGGTATCGCGTGCGGCGCAAAGCGGGCTGGGACACCCATGGATTGCCCGTCGAGCTTGAGGTGGAGAAAGAATTGGGGCTCAAAAACAAGAAAGAGGTTGAGGGCTACGGCATCGAAAAGTTTAACCAGAAATGTAAAGAGAGTGTCCTGCGCTACATTGACGAATGGAAAGAATTTACCGATCGCATCGGTTTTTGGGTGGATCATGACGAGACGTACTTCACGTTTGCGAACGACTATATCGAATCGGTATGGAACATTCTGAAAACCGTTGATGAGAAAGAACTCCTCTACAAAGACTATCGCGTCGTGCCCTGGTGTACGCGCTGCGGTACGCCTCTCTCATCGCACGAAGTTGCCGATGGATACAAAGACGTCACCGACACATCTATCTATGTGCTGTTTAAATTGGCAGATCGAGATGAATATATCGCTGCGTGGACGACAACGCCATGGACGCTGCCAGGGAATGTCGCGCTCGCGATCAATGAAGATCTCACCTATGGATTGGTTGCCATAAACGGAAAACGCGTATGGATGGCGAAAGATCGTGCACAGGCGCTGTTCCCTGATGCTTCAGTGGAGCAAACCAAGCAGGGGAAAGAGTTGTTGCAGCTCTCATACGAACCACTGTTCCCATACCTGCGCGATAGTGCGCCTGAAAGCCAGCGGGAATCATTTGAGCATGCATACAAAATTTTCTCCGCCGCGTTTGTGGGAGCGGAAGATGGCACCGGTGTTGTGCACATAGCGCCCATGTATGGTGCAGACGACTTTGAGCTCGGCACAAAACACAAGCTTCCAAAACATCACGTGGTGAATGAAGAAGGGAAGTTTATCGATGCCGCAGGTCCGCTTGCGGGCATGTATGTGAAAAAGGCAGACAAAGAAATCATCACGCTGCTCGGGGAAAAAGTGTTGCGCATCGAAGAGGTCGTGCACTCGTATCCGCATTGCTGGCGCTGTAAGAGCCCGCTCATCTACTATGCGCGCGATTCGTGGTACATCCGCATGTCGGAAGTGCGCAGCAAGCTTGTCTCGGAGAACAAAAAAATCCACTGGGAGCCGTCGCACATTCGCGATGGCAGATTTGGCGAATGGCTCAAGGAGGTGAAGGACTGGGCGATCAGCCGCAATCGTTTCTGGGGGACGCCGCTTCCTATATGGCGATCAGAAAGCGGCAAGACGCTCGTCGTCGGGTCGCTCGACGAATTGAAAAAGCTTTCCAAAAAGTCGGGCAACTCATATTTCATGATGCGGCACGGTGAATCCGAAGGTAACGTAACGCGCACTATCAACTCAGACCCGCATAAGCAGGTACCGCTTACCCAAAAGGGCAGAGAGCAAGTAGAAGAAGCTGCGAAGCAGATGCAGCGCCCCGACTACATCTATGTGTCACCGCTTACGCGGGCACAACAAACTGCGCAGATTGTCGCGCAGGCATTCGGCATACCGGATGACCGCGTGATTACCGATGCTCGTCTGCAAGAAATCGGCGTCGGTGTGTATGAGGGGCGATCACTCGATGAATACAATGCCGAGTTTCCAAATACGATGGAAGAATTTACGCGCAAGCCCGAAGGTGGAGAGAATTGGATGGATGTAAAGCGCCGCGCAGGTAATTTTCTGTATGATATTGAAACAAAACATCAGAACAGCACCATCCTGCTGATTTCACACGGCGATACGACGTGGCTCATGCAGGCTGCAGCATGCGGCGCCGACAAAACAGAAACACTTGCCACGGTGGGTGAAATGAAAAACGCGGAAGTGCGCGCGCTCGATTTCACACCACTCCCCGTGAATGGCGACTACGAGCTTGATGTGCACCGACCATACATAGATACGATTACGTTGGAGCACGATGGGGAAACATACGTACGCGTGCCGGAAGTGTTGGATGTGTGGTTTGACTCCGGGGCGATGCCGTTTGCGCAGGATCACTATCCGTTTGAGAACAAAAAGTGGATTGACGGCGCGGGGTATCCGGCGGATTTCATATCCGAAGCGATTGATCAAACACGCGGGTGGTTTTACACACTGCACGCGATTGGCGTTTTGATGGGGCGCGGCGCAGCATACAAGAATGTGATTTGTTTGGGGCATTTGCTCGATGACAAAGGAAAGAAGATGTCCAAATCGCAGGGAAATGTCATCAATCCATGGAACGTGCTGCCGAAATATGGCGCGGATGCGCTGCGGTATTGGATGTATGCGGTGAATGAGGCGGGAGCGTCAAAAAATTTCGACGAACGCACCGTCGAGGAGATCGTAAAAAAGCACATGGGGCGGCTGCTCAACGTCCTTTCATTCTATGAATTGTACAAACAGGATGTTGTGCACACAGCGTCGCGCAAGAGCGCGCATGTGCTGGACCGCTGGATCATTGCGCGTATCGATACGCTTACGCACGACATGACTGAGCATCTCGATGCATATGAAATTGACCGCGCGGTGCGTCCTATTGCAGATTTTATCGATGATCTTTCCACATGGTACTTGCGCCGCTCACGCGATCGCATCAAAGGGGACAACGAGAAGGATAAGAAGCACGCGCTGGCGACACTGCGCTATGTACTGCTCGAGCTTTCTATATTGATCGCTCCGGCAATGCCGTTTCTTGCTGAGCATATGTATCAAGCGGTAGGCGGCAAGAAAGAGAGCGTACACCTCGATAGCTGGCCGAAAGCAGTGGCGCTTAAAAAAGCGGAGCGTGATGTGCTCGACATGATGCAGAAAGCGCGCGATGTGGTCTCTCTCGGGCTTGAAGCGCGCGCCGCAGCGCAGATTAAGGTGCGCCAGCCGCTCCAGAGCGCAACGCTCAAAGATGATTTTGATGCGGAGGTACGCGCGACTATTCGGGATGAACTTAATGTGAAAGAGATACGCGCAGACAAAGAACAGGATGCGCCAATTGTATTTGATCTGGTGATTACCGATGCGCTGAAGCGGGAGGGGGAGCTGCGTGATATTTTGCGCGCCGTGCAGGAGTTGCGAAAAAAGAAAGGGCTGCAGCCGGGAGAGCCCACCATACTTATTGTCGGCACAGGAGTTGAGGGGCGCACGCGCATTGAGGAGTGGAAAGAAGTCATTATGAAAGCTGCGGCGATCGAACACATCGAATATGATGCCAATAGCGGTGACCCGCTCGAGTTTGATGACTACGAAGTGAGGATGGCGCTAAAATAGCTCACCCGGTAGTAGAAATTCAGCTTGATTATGTTCTACACTTACGTACTCGAGGGCAACAAACAAAAGGACCTTTACATCGGGTTCACGCACGATTTGCGCAAACGTATTTCAGAACATAATCAGGGTCTTACCAAAACCACCAAAGGTGACACATGGCGATGTATTTACTACGAAGCATGTCGTGAGGAAAAAGATGCTCGTCGCAGAGAACGTTATTTTAAAACCAGCCAAGGTCGGCGGCTTTTGAAACGTAGATTACAAGACTATTTCAGAGTGCGACGAGCAAGCTGAATTCTCACTACCGGGGCATGTACGAAAAGTACACCACAGACGCAGTGATACTTACTGAGCGTGAGCAAGGCGAGCGCGACAAGGTGTTTGCGCTCTACACGCATGATTTTGGATTGGTGTATGCGCGAGCGAGCGCAGTGCGCACCATGAGCTCGCGCATGCGCTCGGCGCTTACGTTGTTTGCCCCCGTCTCGGTTTCATTAGTGCGCGGCACCCGCGGCTGGCGTGTCACGGGTGCGCGACCAGCTTTATATACGAAACTGGTTCCGGAAGGGGCGCATACGTTTGCGCGCATTGCGCGGCTCTGCCTGCGCCTCGTGCGGGGCGAGGAACGAAATGAATATTTATTCAATACACTGCGGGGTGCTCGTGAGGCGTGTGCGGAGCGCTCTCTACCGCTCGAGACTACCGAGCTTCTCTGTGTCGCGCGCATGCTCTATGCGCTCGGCTATCTCTCACCACAAGCGCTCACCGCGGCGCTCTTTACGCACACGTCGTACGCGTCAGAAGACACGGCGTTGATCACCGAGGGGAAACAAGACATACTCGTAACCATAAACAGCGCCCTTGCGGAGAGTCATTTGTAGAAAGCGCACTAAAACGCCTGCGGATGAAGGACCTCTAAGTCAAGTCATGTACAGCTAGTTCAACAAGTAAGTGCAACACTTTGAGATAATCAAAGTGCATGAAA
>CAYWZA010000003.1:0-64003 GCA_964462785.1 uncultured Candidatus Saccharibacteria bacterium
ACACTAGGCTGGTAATGTACAAGGTTGGTGTTCAAAAATATGGGGGAGGGTCAAAATTCCTCACCGAAATCCTTCAGAAGTTCGAAGTCGAACTCACCAAGATTCTTGTTAAGTCGTACATTCAGTTCTTTCTCTTTCTCAATGTCAGGGATGTTCACGTAGACCACGGGCATCTCAGTGAAGCCGAGGTCTTTGGCGACCTTCAATCGGAAGTGTCCGCCGATAACAGTGTTCATCCGCTCCTTTGCGGAGTTACAAATGATAGGGTCAACCAATCCGAATCTAGTAATCGATTCTTTAAGCGCATTAGTTTGCGCTTCATTCCACTTGCGTGGGTTGTATGTACTCGGGTTTAGAGAACCAACGGGTACATATGTAACTTTCATGTCCATATGTTTTTTGTTGAGTTAAATTCATAAATCCGTTAGTTCTCAATTAGTTAAATAAAAAACGGCGCGCTTGTAGCGACATGAGATTTAGAATCGACCTATCTCAAGTCACTCAATCAGCTTCACCGTTAGTATCTTCTTTCGAAGTATTTTAAGTATGAGTGATTCTTTTTTTATCCGCAAATAGAGTTTTGCAACGATGGTAAATTACAAAAATGGCGACGAAATTTTTGCAGAATGCTCACCAAGAATCACCTGCAACTATCGTAAATTGGGGCTGTGGATATCTATGAAGGTTAGCTACCCCCTAACCTGATTAACAGTTTCAGCAATCACATCTAAAATTTCCTCCATTGTATTCTGTCCACCACTGAGAAAATCCCAAAATTCAGAAGCTATTAAAATTTCATCATGCGCAAAAAACTTTTTGAATTCGATTAGATAATCAAAAAATCTTGTTTTATCAAAACCTGTTGGTGTTGGAGAAGTGGGGTCAAAAGGAAAACCAACTAAAAATCGTACCCTCTTACCGGAATGCTGTAATTTAAGCGCTGCTTTTCCATATAAAATCTTTTGCTTTTCTCCACGGCCCTCTCCTGAGTTTGGACGGACAGACTTTAATTCTATCGCAATGATTTCATCATCCTCTTCAATAAAAGTATCGACAGTAAAAGGGAGAGAGTCAATTTCTGCGTCTTGTGGATCAAATGTAAGCACCAGATCATCTTCTCGAATCAAATCTGGTAAATGCGTCCCTGCCTTTAGGTCGCGAATAATGTTCTCAATGTGCTCTGCCTGAGTTCTTTTTACCTTAAGTCTATAAGAGTCTGTAAATTTACGCTTATACCCCCCTGATAAAATATGAGATATATTCTCAAAACCACTACCAAGTGAGGTATTTAGTCCGTGAAGCCAGCTGGCAATTGCAACAAGATACGGTGTCTCGATATTTAGCGAGCCGAGGCGCTCGTTGAAACATTCAAGAAAAGCCGTATGAAATGGGGCGTTACGAATTTCTGCACCGACTTCGGGAAAATTTTCTATTCTGCGCAAAAGAATATCTTTTACAACTTCGCTTATTCTATTTTTTTGATCTTGAGTTAAAGCCATAAATTATTTTGATTTAAAATGAAAAATTATTTCGGAATATGGATTCCTGTCTCGCTCCGTTCGATTCAAAACGGGTCTTTTAAATTGATTGACAATCTTCATCCCAGATTTTTCCGCAATTTCTGGATAGAGATTATATTTATCATTTGCTACAAGGAAAATATCATAATCATCTTTTAGATATTTCTTACAGTTATTTAGCACATCGGCTATTCCTTGAGAATATGACCTGCGTGCCTCCTGTCCTTGTCCTTTGAAAAGAGGGCCAATTTCTAAATCATCTTTTCTTTTAAATCCTAACAAATCGTAAGCATAGGCGTGTTGTTCGTGATAATCTATTTGCCCAACATACGGAGGAGAGCAAAATATACCCGAAATTTTTTGTTTTTTCAGAATCTTTGCAAATTCATGGTTTTGTTTCTCAACTTTTTCAAAAATATCAACAAACCTTGAGTCGCCAGTAATAGCCGAATAGTGAGCTGGTTTTCGCAACCTTTCAAATTCTTTAATTCTTGAAACCGTGTCATATGCATAGCGATTAAGCATTGTTTTTATAGAAAACAACGGCTTGCAAATCTTTTTGTGCTTATAGCAATAATATGTAGTTAATTGTGGCTCTTTTAGGGTAGCGAGATCACTGTGTGTCGTGGCTCGGCACGATCTAATTGTTCGACTCAAAATCAGAGCCAAAATCTTTTTTGTTTTTATGTCTTTTTCTTGTTTTATAGTATTAAAAACATGATCAATTTCTTTTCTCACATTATCCATAAACCAAGTATCTAAAAATGAATCGGTTTTATCCTGTTTCAGCTTTATTGAATATTTCTTTAGTAATTTCTGGTATATAGGTAAAAACTCTTTCTCTTTTTCAGAAGAGAATATTTTCTCATTAAAATTACCTTGATTTAATTTATATTTGAAATCTGAGCCGGGAAAATGCTTATTATTAAACTTTGCGAGCTCTGCCAACAGCTCTGTTTCAAATTCTTGAATTTTATTATCGTGCTCAAAAGTATCTATTGCCGCGAGCATTTTTTTTATCGCTTTTTGCAGATAATCGTGATCATAGTTTGTTGCTTTGCAACTTGCAATCATGCAATTAAACTCAGACACATCAATACCAACGGAATGAATACCCATTTCTAGTGCTTGAATAATTGTTGTGCCTGAACCCAGAAAAGGATCAAGAACTATATCGCCAGTTTTAAAATAAACATCCTTTTTAAAATCATCAGTATGTGAATCAATAAAATATTCGACGAGTTGAGGAATGTATTTTCCTTTATAAGGGTGAAGTCGGTGGACATGCTTCGTGGTATCTTTCTCACGTAAATTATCAAAGGAAAGCGTCCAGTTTAAATCATTCCCCAAGTTCTTTTTCCAGCTGATTTCGCGTTTCCCGTTATATGATTCGTAATATTTTTTTAGATCACCCAAATCAACCATCGTGGAGCCATTTTCACCATGTTTTTTTACCTTGCCATATTGCACGAGGTAGGAAATATTTGTCGGTGAAACCTCCTTTTCAAGGTAATCAGTAGCCCACTTTGATGCTTCGGGTATTGATACTAGTGACATAAGTTTATTTTATCAGATTTATTTGACTATTGGCTTCTTAATTACCTCAACTACTTTTCCATTGACTAAAATATTGTCATCTTCGTGAACAAAAATGGGAGAATATTCTTGTGTTGACTCAGACATTAGAAGAATTTGTGAGTTCTTGCTGTCCCAAACATATTTTTTTATGTTTGCCATATTATCAATTATAGAAACAATGTAATCGCCGTCACGGGGCACCACAGAACCACTGTCAACAATGACAAAATCTCCTTCCTCAATATTTTTTCCATTGATAGAAGCTTTATTCAAAGAATTTCCCTCGGCTCGAAGTGCAAAGAGATGTTCCTTTTTAGGTAAAAGTTTCTTAGATATCTTTAAGTACCCCTCTATGTTTTCTTCCGCATATATTGTCCGTGGCCCACAATTAGCTGAACCCATAATTGGTACAGATATAAACAAATTTGAACTACTTACTTTGCCACTGACCCTACTTATTAAAGCTTTGTTTTTATCGACAACAATAAAACCCTTCCGTTCAAGTTGAAAAAGATGATGCTTTATTTTTTGGGGGAGCTTCTCGTCAATAAGTGCTCCTATATCCCGTAAGGTCATGCCACCTATATTTTTTGTCTCGATCAATCGCAAGAGTTTTTCTTGTATTGGATGCATAGGTACAGTATACGTGTTCTGTCAAAAGTAATCAACAAGTTGTCCACAGATATGACAGAGTTGACAGGATATATCTGCAGGTGAGAAAATATAGGCACGTCCTCGGTGTCGACGGGCTCTTAATAATAACGGTAGTCAGAACAACTTCATGGCATTCGTACAACAAGCACCAAGACTCTTCACGAAGCAAAACATCGAGGCAATAACCCCAAACCAATACGGTGTGTACGGCATATTCAGCCAAAATCGCTGGATTTACGTTGGTAAGGGTGATATTCGCACAAGACTCCTCTCTCACCTGAATGGTGATAACCCGCTCATTCTTAGAGCTGGTCCCACACATTGGGTAGATGAGGTTTGTGCAGATCCGCAGATGAGTGTTCGTGAGAAGCAATTAATACTGGAACTACAGCCAGTCTGTAACCAGAAAGTCGGTTAAATTATTAGCACTAAGCAGTTTTCGCATGGCAAAATATAATCGCAACGCGGGCAAACACTGGACACCACAAGAAGAGCACAAACTTGTCCAAATGGCTCACGGGAATACCCCAACCCGAGTTATCGGACTTAAACTTGGAAGACCTGCCGGTGGGGTAACTTCAAAGGCTCAAGAATTGAAAGTGAGTCTCAGACCAGTAAATCAGTCGCCCTACAACCGAAGAAAGAAATAACTTTCGTGGGTACTTGGAAAAAGCGACCTAGTAGTTAGAGCTTGATCGCCTGAGGTTGTCGGAATTGTCAAAACGGTAAATTGGCTTGGCTGAGATAGCGATCGAAAGGCGCACCTTCTCGAAACACCCCTTGATGGGGTGTTTTTCGTTCACTAGACACTTTTCAATCCTTTTATAGTGTCTATCGTGTCTATTGAGACCGACCCACATGCCTCAAATTCGCAAGTGGAGAAATCCCTCAAAAACCCTTACAATGATTGGTATGTACGGGCACTTAACCCAAATTCACCGCAGATAGAAACTTCGAGTTCGGACTGGCTGAACATCTTAAGAAAAAATCACTATGAAATATGTCGCACTGCTGCGGGGTATCAACGTTGGCGGCAACAATATCATCAAGATGACAGCGCTCAAGGCATGTTTTGAAGACATGGGATTTAGTAATGTCCGGACCGTGATCGCGAGCGGCAATGTTCTTTTTGAATCCCGGGGCAGCGCCGCGACACTAATACCCGGCACAATATTCACCGTCAGATATACAGCAACTGCGAGCGCGAGCAAGCGGATGATGAAAGACATGTTTTTATCTTAACACGATGTTATGCTGTGTTGATGAAGAAAGTCATTGTCGCAACTGCTGTGTTCATCCTTGTTATCGTCGGGCTCTTTGTGTTTAATGCATATACCTATACTGAAAATCCTGCAGATGAGGGTCTTTTCACCGATTACAAAACCGGGCGCTATCTGATAAGTGGCACACCAATGCAACTTGGCATGAATGGCGTACGATATTTTGGTAACGAAGTACTGGCTGATATCGATAACGACGGGGATCAGGATGTTGCATTTTTAATAACGCAGGAGCGCGGTGAGGATGGGGTGCGCTTTTTCCTTGCGGGGGCACTTAAGGAGGAGGGTGGGTATCGCGGATCGCAAGCAATGATGATCGGTGACAACATCGCCCCACAAACCACCGAATGGCGCGATGGTTTGGTGCTTATCAATTTTGCGGAGCGCAGAGCCAATGAACCGCTCACCACGCCGCCACACATGGGCAGAAGCATCTACGCAAAGTACTCCCCCACCGCCAACGACTTTGGCGAGGTGGTGCAAAATTTCGAGGGCGAATCCGCAAACGGACGGTGAACACATTCAGACTGGTATCATATACATATGGATCTTACACAAAAACACTGCGTGCCATGCGAGGGTGGTGTGATGCCGCTTTTCAAACAGGACGCCGAGGAGATGCTGAAGCAGATACCGGAATGGACGCTCTGGCCTGATGCGAAAACAATTTCGCGAGAGTTTTCTTTTAAGGATTTTAAGGGCGCATTTGCGTTTGCGACGAAAGTCGCCGAGCTTGCCGAAGCCGAGGGGCACCACCCCGATATGCTCATTTCATGGGGCAAGGTCGGCATTGAGCTTTCGACACACGCGATCGGCGGTCTCTCGGAAAATGATTTCATACTTGCAGCGAAAATAGATGCAGTGGTATAGCCGCCGGTGCGGGTAAAAAAATTTTCTATCCACATCCCTCTCTAGCGCGTGCATGCAGAGCGCTATACTGAATGCATGATGTATAACAATGATTTCGGGGGCGGAGCAATGATGGGTCAGGAGGCGTTTAATCTGCCGTTCTTTGATCCGACGTGGTTCATTATTTTCCTGCTCTGGACGCTCGTCTGGAAAGGGCTCGCGCTCTGGCATGCCGCACAGCGCGAGGATAAGCTCTGGTTCATTGCCCTCCTCGTCATCAATACCGCCGGACTGCTTGAAATTATTTATTTGTTCTTCGTAGCGAAAAAGAAATTCACCGATTTGTTTCCGGTGGGAGAGATTAAATAGGTACTCCAATTGAAAAACCACCCCATGTTCATGGGGTGGTTGGTTTTCTGCGTTCGCTGTTGTTTCTTCGCCGACTTTTTCGCTCATCTGGTACACTGCCAAGTCCGCCAGACAAATTCACCGGTCGAAAGCCGAGCTCGAGAAGTATCTCGCATGCGCGCTCACTACGCACACCACCAGCACACATAACCAATACTTCCCCTGTCCTATTTTTTTCCTCAGACACCCATTTGAGCTGCGAAGATGCTTTCACATCAGTCCGAAATTGCTCCTCGTTTTTATAATCAAACGGAATGTATGCTATGACAGTATTGCCTGAAAATCGCAGCCATACGTCCTGCGTCTCCGCATCTGAGCGCACATCGAGTATGCACGGTGAGGAATGCCCATTGAGATACGTTCCCAGCGCGTCTGCTTCACTGCTGGGAAACGGTTTCCGTATTTTCAGGACATTAGGGATTTTCGGAATATTGGGAACACGAACCGTGGGTGGCATATTGACACCTTTCCGTGCCATCCAAAGCGCGACACCGACAATGACTATTGTCACTAGTGCCGAAACAAGCAGCATATTCGCCTCCCTATGTAACGATCTGTTCCCATCCTAGCAGAACCGCGACTAGTGTACACACTGTGACATTGCTACAATCCTTCCATGCACACAAGCGATCTGCTGGAGAATCTGTTTCGATTGGCGGCGCCGCAAAGATCGGCGCTGCGTCGACTCGGAATCCTAACGGTGCACGATCTGCTCTACCATTTCCCTGCGCGTTATGATGCCCCCGGAACGACAGGGACGGTGAGTAATTTGCGGCACGGCGAGAAAGTAACACTCTACGGCACACTCTCGAAAGTCGAAGCGAAGCGCCTCTGGAAAAGCCGCCGCCCCGCTGCTGAAGGTATGTTCGAAGACGGCACAGGGCGCGTGAAAGTACTGTGGTTCAACCAGCCCTATCTGGCAAAGATGGTTCCGCAGCAGGTGATGGTGAAGCTCACCGGCACCGTCGCAGGAAACGACCGCCCGTATATCACCAATCCTGAGATCGAGCCGATCGCGAATAGTGCTATTCCTGAAAGGCTGTTTTCGAGAGATGCGCCGACAAACAGCTCTGAGATCTTTCCGGTGTATCCGGAATCGCACGGCATCACAAGCCGCTGGATGTATCACGCGCTCAAGAAAATTTTTGAGAGCGGTGTGCTCAACGAGCTCGAGGATCCGCTGCCGGATAGTGCCCGCGAACGCTATCATTTACCTGATCTGAAGACTGCGCTCGTGTGGGTGCATATGCCTAAATCAAAGCGTGACGCTGAGGCGGCGCGTAAACGATTTTCGTTTGAAGAAATTTTCACCATCCAGCTTGCCCGTGCGCTCGAGCGCAAAGAGAATGACACACAATCATCGTTTTCGATCACCGTCGATGATGCGCGTATCCGCGCGTTCATAGAAACACTCCCCTTCCCGCTCACCACGGCGCAGGAGCGCGCCATCGCCGATATCCTTGCGGATTTTAAAAAGCCGCACCCGATGGCGCGCCTCCTTGAGGGCGATGTCGGCTCGGGTAAAACGGTAGTCGCTGCGGTAAGTGCGTACGCCGCCGTCACTTCTCGCCCCAAAAACCGCATGAGCGGCACACTGCAAGTCGCCTACATGGCACCGACTGAAATCCTCGCTGCGCAGCACTTTCAATCGTTCATCGAATTCTTTAAGGAGCTCCCGATTAATATCGGGCTCATCACGGGGAGCGGCTGCTATAAATTTCCTTCGAAAGCCAATCGGGACAAGCCGACACCAATATCACGTGCACAGCTTTTGAAGTGGGTCGCGAACGGTGAAATTGCATTTCTGATCGGCACGCATGCGCTTATACAGAAAAGTGTGAAATTCGCGCACTTAGCGTACGCGATCGTTGATGAACAGCATCGCTTTGGCACCGCCCAGCGCAAAAAACTCGCACACAAAGGCGATGCGCCTCCGCATTTTCTTTCAATGACCGCAACACCTATTCCGCGCACGCTCGCGCTCACTATGTACGGCGATTTGGATCTCTCCATTCTAGATGAGCTACCGAAAAATCGCGCGGGCGTCGAAACGCTCATTGTCCCCAAGGAGAAGCGCACTGGCGCATACGAAGCAATGCGTGCAGAAATCGCATCGGGCAGGCAGGCATATGTCATCTGCCCGCGCATTGACGAACCTGATCCGGAAAAAGAACTTGCCCTCCTCGTGAAATCGGCAAAGGCGGAGGCGGCTCGACTCAAAAAAGAAGTGTTTCCTGAATGTGCTGTCGGGCTCCTCCACGGTAAAATGAATCAGAAAGAAAAAGATGCGGCGATGCATGCGTTTGCATCAGGTGGCACACACATTCTCGTCGCCACATCGGTCGTCGAGGTCGGCGTAAATGTGCCAAACGCCACTATGATGATCATCGAGGGTGCGGAACGATTTGGACTTGCACAGCTGCACCAGCTGCGCGGGCGCATATTGCGCAGTTCGCATCAGGCATATTGCTATCTCTTCCCCACTGGTGCTGCGGGAGTCAAAAATGAGCGGCTCAAGGCAGTCGCAAAAACACGCGATGGCTTTGCCCTTGCAGAAGCAGATTTGCAATTGCGCGGCGCAGGCGATTTATATGGTCGCGCGCAGTGGGGCATGTCGGATCTTGGTATGGAAGCGCTCAAAAACCCTCGTCTCATCGAAGCTGCGCGCGAAACAGCGCAGTCCGTTGCCCAAGGTCCCCTGAATGACTCGCTGAGAGGACGGCTCGCGCACGTGTTAGAACAACTGCACGCTGAATAGCGTTAGAGCCTGTCTAAAGTCTCGTGGTACCCATCCCTGAAAAATGCAGGTTTTTGAGCGAAAAACGAGTCGGAGCACGAAGTGCAGCCCAAGCTGCATTGAGTGCGAGACGAGGTTTTGCAGCCAAAAACATAGCATTTTCAGGATGGGGGAAGACTTTGACAGGCTTTAGGTCATGGAGAACCGAGGATGGTCACGGAGGCGCTGCGGCTGCTCTGGCTTCCAGCGGGACCATATGTAAGTGTGGCGGAATAATTTGCACTCGTCGTGTTTGTTGGGTAGGTGTGTGTGAGCGTTTGACGATCGACGGTTGCCGCGCAACCGCTTCCCTGTGCGCGCGATGCAGGTGTTGATCCATCGCCCCAGTTGAATGTGAATGCGGTACACGCATCCGCCAGATCAAACGTTGCGCGCACGCGCTGGAATACGCCATCATACCCAGGAGTTAACACCAAATTGGGATTTACCGCGGAGCTCGTGGGTGATGAAGCAACAACATTTACACTCGCAGCGGGCGCAGTACTGCCGACACTCGCCGACGGCACCGCATAGAGGCGCACGGTATACGCACCGGCAGTGGTATATCGATGCGTCAGTGTCGAAGTAATGGCGGTACAAGCATTTGCCGGATAGGTGAGCGGCGCACGCTGACCATCACCAAAATCAATCGTATACTCACCGCCTGTGCATGCGTTTCGGCTGTTGATGCGTGTCGTAAATACCACATCAAACGGCACGACACCACTTGCGGGATGTGCGCTTACCGAGTCGGAGAGCGCGCTGCTGGTATTCGACTCGGTGTACGTAACACCGCCGACAGAACACGTGCGCGGAGTTGCGTTCGACACCACACCGCCCGATGCAACGCATGCGGCAAAGCCGCTGGTCGGCTGCGTGGAGGATGGGTTGGATGAGCCGCTCAATACAGTAATGATGCTCGTTGTGTAGCTGGCACCCACGCGCAGTGAGACAGTGTATGTTCCTGGATTGGCGTATACGTGAGGCACTACCTGCTCAAGCTCGGCACAGCGCCCCGCGGGGACTATGAGCGACAGCGGTGCGGACCCGTCACCAAAATCAAGTGCGTAGGAACCATATTCACACGATCGAATGGTGTTTACTTTCGCAGTGATCATTGCGGTAAGCGGCGCAGCGCCAGTCGTTTTATTTACCCGCAATGAGCCACCCACAGATCCCGTTGTCGGTGCAGAGCCGCACCCATTCAAAAGTGCCAGTCGTGTCTTGGGGCCGATGCGCCCATACCCCGATGACGCATAATCGCCTGCCGAGACAATTCCGCACGCAATTTGGAATTTTTGTACTGCTGCTTCGGTGAGTGGGCCATAGAAACCCGTACTCTGACCGTTCGGATATATTGAGGCATCGCGCGCAAGGAAAATCTGGAGCTTCGTCACATCAGCACCACTATCGCCTCGCCCGATATCGCGATCCAGCTGAAGCCCGCCCGTAAGAACGCTGCCTGTGGTCGCAATAACTGTGTTTGGCGCGGGGGTAGTAGTTGTGTAGGTAGGTGTGGATGCGGATGTTGCCGGAAGCTGATCGAGCTGCACACGCAGCGCAGCGAGTCGCGCGAGCAAAGCATTCACTTGTGCTTGCAGCTCATCGAGGGTTTGCGCATGCGCAAACATCGGGGTGCTTATTGAAAAAATTGCAGCAATAGCAAACAACACTCCCACCACTCTTACTGAAACCGCCATGCCTCCATTCTCTCACCCGCCCGCCCGCCCCACAACCCGAAATCCCCATAACTTGGGTCAATGCATAAGAGGGATTATAGTGAGGAATACCCGCCTGTAGCTCAATGGTTAGAGCACGGAGCTTATACCTCCGGGGTTCCTGGTTCGAGTCCAGGCAGGCGGACAAATTCGAGCAAAGCGAGAATTTTCCGTCAGGAAAAATACTCGTGACGACTAAGCGTCATCGGCCCGAAAGGAAAAATAATCAGCCAAAAGATCGTCGATCAATGGGTCGCCCCACGAGTAGTCTCTAATGATTGCTTCCGTTAATTTTGCGAGCTCTTGCTTTGCCGCATTGAGCCGGTGAACCTGCTCAGGGTCATACTCCAGATCTTCCACTGCACGTGCGGTAATATCGTATCGTACACGAATTGATTCCCACAGTGTTCTGATCGCGTCCGAACTGACTCTGTGCTCGTACCCGAAAAAAGTGATCTCCTGCGGCGTGATGAGCAGGCGCAGTTTATTTGGCTGCCCCTGCTCATTACAATAAGCAACCGTCATTAAGTCACTGGCAGATGGCGGCGAATGAGTCACCCCTGCAATAATCGGGTGGTTATGCACGCAGTCAGGATGTTTCGATAAGCGTGTGTCTGCTTCGCCATCGAAATGATGCTTGGATTGTCCCCGCTCGCCGGTGGTCAATACCCACCGCTGTACCCGATCTTCGTAGCTGATCAAAAATTCATACGGCAATTGTGCCAACCGCTGTAGCTGCGGGGTGAAATCGGTCATGCTCTCGGGTTTGCGTATGGCGAAACTCTGTGGGGACGCGAGAACACGCCCACCTTGCGCGAGTAGATGATCAGCGATACTACTCATGGGTACATCGAGTGTACGCGGCGCACTCTCCATACGTGCATGCATGCGATCACTATAGCATTAGACTTGGTGTTCAATATCCTGCTTCTTTTTAGGAACGATGCTGTGGGCGATGAGAAGGTTTTCGAAATCAGCGCGCTCGATAGTTTCGTTTTCAATAAGCGCACGGGCGATGGCGTCGAGCGCATCGCGGTGCTTCTTGATAACCGCCTCCGCTTTTTTATATGCACCATCGATAATATCCTGCACTTCTGCATCAATGCGCCCTGCCACGTCTTCGGAGTGTTCCCTCCCCTCGATACCCGATCCGAAAAGCGGCTTGCCACCGGAGGATTCAAGCGCGATCGGTCCGAATTTCTCCGACATGCCGAAGCGCGCAACCATATCACGCGCGAGCGCCGTCAGCACCTGCAAATCGTTTGATGCGCCGGTAGTGAGATCATCGAAGATGAGTTTCTCTGCGATGTAGCCACCGAGCGATACTGCAATGTCGTCAAGAAACTCTTTCTTGGATTGCATGCGGCGGTCTTCAAATGGAAGCTTCAATGTGTACCCAGCAGCGCGACCGCGCGAAATAATCGAGACTTTGTGTACCGGGTCGGCGTACGGGAGTACTGACGCCACAATGGCATGCCCCGCTTCGTGATAGGCGGTGATTTCTTTTTCTTTGCTGTTCAAAATGTGCGAGCGGCGCTCAGGACCAAGCATGACTTTTTCAATGGAGCGAATGAGGTCGTATTGCGTGATCTCGGTGCGATCTTCACGCGCTGCAAGAATCGCGCCTTCATTCATGACGTTCGCAATGTCTGCACCGGAAAATCCCGGCGTGCGCTCCGCGATAATCAGCAAATTCACATCTGCGTGAAGCGGCTTCTTGCGCGCGTGGATCTTGAGAATCTCTTCGCGGTCTGATCTGTCAGGAAGGTCGATCATCACGCGCCTGTCGAAGCGCCCGGGGCGCAAAAGAGCAGGATCGAGCACGTCGGGGCGATTCGTTGCCGCCATGACGATCACTTTTTCTGATGGCTCGAAACCATCGAGCTCAACGAGAATTTGATTGAGTGTTTGCTCGCGCTCATCGTTACCACCACCCACTCCCGTGCCACGTACACGCCCTACCGCATCGATTTCGTCGATGAACACAATGGCGGGCGCTTGGCGCTTTGCCGTCTGGAACAAATCACGCACGCGTGATGCGCCAACACCGACAAACATCTCAACGAATTCCGAACCGGAGATCGAGAAGAACGGCACCCCCGCCTCGCCTGCTACGGCGCGCGCAAGCAGCGTCTTTCCCGTGCCCGGTGCGCCCATGAGCATCACCCCCTTGGGGATGCGCGCGCCTATCGCAAGAAACTTTGCGGGATTCTTTAAGAAGTCGACAATTTCTGAGAGCTCCACTTTTGCCTCCTTCGCTCCGGCAATATCGTCAAACGTAATGCGCTCGGGGCCATCATCAAGCGAGAGCCGCGCGCGACTCTGCCCAAAGGTGAATGCCTGCATGCCGACGCCCTTCACCTGCCGCGAGAAATACCAGATGATACCGAAGAGAAGGAATATGGGGAGCAACAGCGGTGCGAGCTGGAAGAACCAGAAGCGGAAGCCACCCGGCTCCTCAATCTTGATTTCCACTTTTGCAAATTGTGCCGGTGTTACGCCGTAATTAAAGAGCGTTTCCGAAAGCGCAGCCTCAGATTCCTTCTTTGAAATTTTCTCACTCTCGTCTTTGTATATCGCGGTGATGTCGTCCCCGCTCACCACAATTGAGGTGATGGATCCTTCGGAAATGTCAGTAGCGATTTGTGAGAGCGACACCTCTGTAGTCTTCCCGAGAAATTCATCGGCGACGATGCCATAGCTCGCCAGCAAAAAAAGCATGATGAAAATCACCATGCCTGCCTGCATCCAGAAACTCATCGGTGCGGCCATCTGCGGCTTGTCTTTCTTGCCGCCCTTGCCATTCTCCTTTTTTTCATCGTTCTTCATAGCAACACATCCTATCATCTGTATCAAGACGGCGCAATCCTAAGATTGCGCCGTCTATTCAACGATACTGACTAGAGCTTCTTGCATCAGTTGTTTTGCAAACACATACCCCCGCTCGCCCGCTTCTCGCACCACCTGTCGATTCGTAGAGAGATATGAAATATCTTCGTGCACTTCCGGCGCGATGATGCACCAGCGGATTTTTTTGCGCTCGCGCGGTGCCGGTCGTGTGGATTTTTTGAAAAGACCAATGAAAAATTCTTTCCACGTAGTTGCCTTGCGACGCGTGAGCATCTGCAGCTCGTATGCCATCACACTATCCATAGCAGCGGCACGATCACGCAATGAGCGCGGCATGCCGCGCAGCCACATGTACAGACGTCCAAACCAAGGAAACAAGTGTAATTCGATCCACCCCATGTGTTCCGGAAGTGGTCGGTTGAAGATGATGAGTATATCAGTCGGTCGATATTTTTTTGCGATGTGTCTGATGGGAAGCGGCATACCAAATGCGCCATCACAGACCTGCCTGCCATCAATATGCACCGTGCCGGAGCATAAATCAGGAATCATCATCGACGCTTGTACTGCTTCCACTGGATCAGCGGCTTGTTTAACGTCAATAGCCAGATATTTTCCGGTACTGAATTCAGTCGCATACACGATGAAGTCGGAGCGGTTGTTACGGAGCGCAGTGTCACTGATCGCCCGCAGCACTGTGGTGACCTGATCGATATGCATCTTAATGCCCCAGTTTTTTCTTACGATGAAATTGTTCAGCGTAAGACTGGCGAAAATAGATCGCGCGAGTTTCGGTCTGCCGCTCATCACGCCAAACTGAACCGCAGCCCCACCGGAGACCGCCGCGCGCGCATCTGGCGCGTCGGGGGCATGTTCTGCTATTGCTTCAGCAACACCAGCCCCGTGCACGCACGCCATACCCCCGCCAAGCATGAGCTCCACAATTTTAAATGGCGGTTTCTCACCTCTATCGAGAGCGCGCTGTTGCAGAATGTAATTGACGAGCACTTGTTTGTTACCGAGCACTTGCATCGCTCCCTCCTTTCTTTTTGGGTATGAGTTTTTCCTTATACACTCTCTCAACTGTAGGGGGACAAGTGACTTATTGCACGGTATAGTTATCCACATGGTGTTGATAAGAAATAAAAAGGCACATCTGGAGTATGCTTTTCTTGAGAAATTCGAGGCGGGTTTGGAATTGCTGGGGCTTGAGGTGAAATCACTGCGTGCCGGCAGGGGCAATTTGGAGGGTGCGCGCGTCGTTGCGCGCGGCGGCGAAGCGTATTTGGTGGGAGCAACTATTCCCCCATATCAGGCAGGAAATACGCCAAAAGAGTACGATCCTGAGCGCACGCGGCGGCTATTGCTCTCAAAGCAAGAGATCGCGCAGGTGGCTTCCGCTGAGGGCGCAGAGGGCTTGACAGTAGTGCCTATTGCGGTGTATAATAAAGGGAGGAATTTAAAGCTTGAAGTCGCCATCGCGCGCGGCAAAAAGAAGTATGATAAAAGGCAGGATTTGAAGAAGCGCGACGAAGAGCGGCGTTTCAAGCGGAAAGAATTTTGAAAATTAATTGTGAGTTGTGATGGGTCAACCATGGAGAAGATGGCTGGAGTTCCTGTTTATTCTCGGTGTTTTTGCGCTTGGATTTGGCGCAGGTATGATCCACGGATTTAATCGTGGATACGACGAGGGTTTAATTGACGGAAAAGCTTCTATCAAACGAAACCCTACGTAGACCCCAGCACGAGCGCTGCTTAACCGCAACGCTCGCGCCCCCATCACAACTCACAATCACAGTACAAAATATCAAGGTTAAACCTTGATATTAACGAGTGCTTGAGTGTGGCACTGAACTTTTATCACAAGGATGCCCACGCATGGGCAAAAAAACAGACTCACTAAAACAGTATCGGGAGTACCTTAACTCCCACAACGATCAGCTCGAGAGTTTCGAGCAATTGCATATCGAGGCACGCGCAACCGCGCATTGCCGAGGGTCGCCTGAGCCAGAGATCGGTAGGGATGAGCTCTACTACCAAGGAGAGCTCGAATTCACCGATGGTCCCAGTGGTCCACTCACGCGGGCTTTTCGTTGACACTTCGGTGGGGAGAGCCACAACTCCCCGCCACACTTAAGCACTCGTTATGATGACGAAGGTCCGACCTTCGTCAGAAAAGCACAGCCAGTCCCCGTGAGATATTAAACATTCAGCAGAGTACACAATTCAGTAATTCAGTTACGAAAGCGACTCGGTAGCAGAAACGATTTTGGTATCTCACGGGGGGTGACTTGGCTTCGACATTGAGTTACGTGTTTTGAAGTGCATGACAGAAGTGAGCGTCTTCTTAAAAAAGCTCAAAACCTAAGTGCAAATAAAACAGCACGGGGGATTCTTTCACCTATTCAGATGAAAGATCTCGGCTTCGTTTACGCTACGGCCTAAGCGACCGTGTGCCTGTCTGACATCCGATGAGATAGAGCGCACGTCATACACTTCGGATCCGACTTTCTTGCGCACCAAAGAAAGTTTAAAGAAAGAGTGCTCGGCATTGTAGGATCTTGTGTGTTCCCTACCTACAGCGCTTAAACAAAACATGAACGCACTACGTCATGTAGACAGTTCCTAACATTCCTCTTTGGACTCGGGTTCAATTCCCGACACTTCCACAGGTAAAACAAAAACGCTGCACTCATTAGTGCAGCGTTTTTGTTTTACCTGGCTTGATTTGAAGAAACCTTTCTGCAAATTTCAAACGTTGCTTGAGTAAAGTTGGCGAATATTTGCCATTGCGGGGTGTTAGCGCAACATAACGATTGAGCGCGAACGTAGCCCTTCCCTTTTTATATCCGCGCAAGAAAGGTGTGATTTGTCGAAGTACATCCAGGGCTTGTCTGCTGTAAATTTGATATGCAAAGGAAGGTGAGTGCTTATCTTTTGATCTGGTCTTTCTGGTGATTTTTCCCACTCCAATGACACGACGTGCGTGTTCCAATAAACCATATTCAGTACTACTGATCGTTACAGCGAGATGCCGTTGGGCATTCTTCTGTTTATAAGTAAGAGTGATTGTGCCCTCACCATCAACCAACCCCGCCAGATATGCGGCGTCTGTTGTGCTCATATTTTTTGCGATTTTCTTACTCATGACTACTATTATATAGGAGATGGGGCTATCAGCAACCAGTCCACATCCAGAAAGAAAGGCAACTTCGATGCGCGCAAGCGTTTTTTGTTTGCTGAATTCCGTATTTCAGACTGTTTGTTTGTTGACACGCGCCTCTTTTTCACCGATGGTGAACGTAGAATATTGGAGAGACCCCATGCACCACGAGACTGATGCTGAGTGGCACCGGCTGGAGTGCCTGTGTGCAGACTCTTTCGCCGAGTTGGTGGCAATCGCGATTAATGAACTGCATAAATTTCCTACTGGGTGCGAGCTGGTATGCGGTCCCATCACGACCGGCGGGCGCGGTAGCGTCGCTGAAAATATCGCAGTCTTTAACGCGACCATCCAAGCTCTACAAGCGCAAGGCAGACCTATCTTCAGCCAGCTGCCGTACGAAGAGCGTATATTCTTCTTTCGAAAGCGCTGGCTCGATGCTGATCCTTTACGCAAGGGGCAATATTACATGCCCATCCTTGAAGATTTTTATCATCCGCTTATTAAAACGGGTCATATAAAAAAGGGGTGGTTCATCCCTGGGTGGGAATCGTCGCTTGGCGCCACATGGGAGCGCCAACATCTGACAGAAACTGCTGTAGAAGTCTGCGATCTCTCCAGCGATTGGGTTGACGAGGTCTTGCGTTCTGCGCAGAGCGACGGCACTGGATACACCCCGCAATAACATGCGGGGTCTTTTTTACACCATTGTTACGCCTTGCACCACCATCGCACCGCTGTACAGTAGAAACAGAACAATCATAGGAGCATAGTGTGCAAAATGTCTTCGCGCTCGCGGCAGGCATCCTGCTTTTTGTCTCACTGATCATATACATAGTAAGTATCGTGTGCGGCAAGACCGTGCCCACTCGAGGCAGCTGGGTCACATGGGCAACGGTCGATACCGCTCTCATCATCGGTATGTATGCCGAGGGTACGGTAAATCCGCAAATCCTCGTCGGCGCGATGGGCACCATCATGGTTGCACTTCTGTCGTTCCGCTACGGCACGCCCACCTGGACGTGGCTCGAGAAAACATCACTCAAGATTCTCCCCGTTGGATTATTGCTCTGGGGTGTGAGCGGCAATGCACGTTGGAATATCTCCATCAGTCTCATCCTCATTACTATTGGCTGCCTGCCCACCTATCAATCGATGTGGGAAAAGCCAGAATTGGAAGATCGTGTGGCGTGGACGACGGCATTTGTCTCTTCGATTGCAATGGTGCTTGCGCTTCCCCCGATCACTTTCGCATGGGAGATGATAGAGGTGTCTGCGCAGCCGATCACATTCCTGCTGACACAGATACCCATCATGTATCTGCTGTGGGTGCGCCCAAAAAAGAAAGGAGCGGAACGATGTCCCTGACATTTTCTGCATTGGCGGCGATATTTTCGATACTTGCATCAATCGTATACGTGCACGGTATTTTGTATCGAAATAAGCAGCCTGTTAAAGCAAGCTCTATTCTCGGAAAATTATTTACCATCGCGACATTTATCGGCATGTGGCAGAAAGATGCTGTGAACGGGCAGATACTTGTTTCAGTGCTGAGCATCTTCGTGAGCACTCCGCTCACATTGCTTTACGGACGACCCGGGTGGGCACCCATCGATATCGTGTGCTTTACGCTCGGCGTATGTGGATTGTTTGTGTGGACGTTCATACAAACACCTGAAGTAGCAATTTTTGTCGGTCTATTCGTGCTTTTTATCGGCAGTGCCCCTACATGGGCATCGGCATGGGAAGATCCGAAACGAGAAAACAAAATAAGCGTATCACTCGGTATTGTTGCTTCACTGTGTGCATTCGCATCTGCGACAGACATGTCGTTTGCACATATTGCGCAGCCGATCGCGTTTCTGATCATGCAATGCATCATGGTGTATCTGTTGTGGGTAAGACCGTACTATCTGGCAAAAGGAAAAACCCCGCACTGAAACAGTGCGGGGTTGTTTACATTATGCGGGCATCAATACTTTTGCAGAATGTTTGTGCGAAAAGTATGCCATGCGCCGCGTGTGTTCGTTGAGATACCATTCGGTGTCGACGAATTCAGGCGGTGTTGCGAATCCCTTGGGCTTTCCCCTCACCACGATGTGATTGGCAACGAGTGAGATACCGATTGACGTCATGATCTGCATCGCGGTGAAGCCGGTTTCCGGATCCTTGTACATATCATAGCGAATCGGCTCACCCTTATCGCCCGACACAGCAAGCACGACATGATCGGAGTCACGCTGCAGATTAAACTGCAACTCCGGATCATTGCGCAGCCTATCTGCAAGCTTTTCCGGTTGGCTCGTATAACGCCACCCTTCTTTTTTGAGTCGCGCTACATGACCCACATACCGCAGCGTCTCGTAGTTGTGCTCCTGCACGCCAAGCGCGAGCAATTGTTCCACCATGAATCGCGAGTGATGCGAGGTTGGCGTCGATTCGAATTCATCGTCATTAAACGACGCGATAGTGCCCACGGCTGGTATTTCGACCAACTGTCCGTGGCGAATCTGCGGGCAAAATCCGGTGTATCCGCTCGCCGTACCTTCAGCGCTGTACATGAGTTTATACATAAGCGGATTCCTTGCCGGATCCGGACGCGGGTACGGATTGCCACCACAGCGCACATACACCTCTTTGCATCCATCGTGTTTCACTTTGTGCATCGTAGCGATGTTTGCACTGCCTGGTGAGAGACCGCATTCAGGAGCAATTAATGTTTCAGAGCCGCGAGCAAGCGCTGCTTGCTGCGCCACTACTTCACCACAGCCACCCAAATCGCACAGCGGCACTCTCCACTGCAGCGCATCTTTCGTGAGCTCGATGTTTTGCGCATGCGGTGCGCATGAAATTGCGACCTCAACACCTTCCCAGGTCAGCACACTTGGCTGTGCAAAATAGTGAATCTTTTTTGCCAATTTTTCGCCAAGCAGCTCCTTAAAGCGGCGCATGCTTTCGTCCAGCGCGCTCTGTCTTTCCCAGCGCGGATCGATAGCTTTAACCGAATCCACCCTGCTGAACATCAGCTCGTTAAAGACAGTTGCTATTCCCATACCACCACCTGCGCCATAGACGGCAACACGATAGGTCATGTTTTCTACTCCTTTGAAAACTGTATGCACACTACACCCGTCAAATCGAGGGTGCAACGCGATATAATAAAAAAATGATCAGCCAGAAATACGCCCTCACAGCGCTGCTGCTATGTCTCGTGTGCAATACCCCATCCGCAGAGGCGGGCATCCAAGCCGCAACGGCAGACCAATGCGTCGCCATGATTGCAGCCGGCATCAAAAAAGAGGGCGAATGCATCGCGGGGAAAACCATCATCGATGACGCGACGGAAGCGCTCATTCACGCAAGCGCGGGAGCAAAATCCCCAGCTGCTTTTTTGGAAGATCACGCGTGCAAAAATACCCACATAGCGTGCCTTGATCCACAATTTTCAGCACTCGTGCAGCAATTTTATCTCGCTGGAGAAGCGGTGGGAAAACAGGAGGGTTGGCAAATGCCTCGCCTCACCGACGGTTGGCGATCGCCAGAGAGTCAGTTGAAAGCGGTGGTATCTGGGGCAAGCAAGGTGGGTCCCTGCGGCTCGCCACACAATTATGGACTGGCTGTGGACTTTAACGATCCTCCGCTGAATAAAGGCCTCTCGCCGGCAATGAAATGGATGCGTGCGAACGCACGAAATTATGGACTTGAGGTTATTGGAGAATGGGACCCTGCACACTTTCAAATAAAGGGGTGGGCAAATCGTAGCGTGGCTCGAGGTCAGTGCATCACCGGCTGCACCGCTCCAGCTTCCGGAAAAATACAAAGCTGCACGGGAGGCGGCGGGGGTGGAGGCATTCTTGCAAACACCGGAAATGCACTCAGTAACGCATTCTCACAACTCACTCGCCCCTTCAGCAGCATGATGCAGCCAGAACCAGTAATTCCTCCCCCGCCTCCCCCAGCTGCGCTGCCGGTTGCAACAAGCACGATGCTGAAAGACGCGTTTAGAGCTCCAGCAACGCAATTCCCCACCTCCACATCTGCGCAATTCCCCTCCACACAAAATGCAAAACAGCCCGAGCCCAAAACATCTGAAGATATTTTGACGCAGATTGCTGTCGGCAATCCAAATACTCCCCCCACCCCTGCGACGACCACTCGCCCGCTTACTGCGGAAGAACAGCAGCGCCTGCATGATCAGCAGGTATTGCTGCAAGCCACCACTCCCGCATCCAACGTGGTGCCGACTTACACTCCCGTCATTCCTCCCGCATCCTCATTTGCCGGCTTCTCTCCTTCGGAATTCGCCGTCAGTGATATCAGCACTCGCGCGTGGTATGACCTCTATATCACCACGCTCACGCGCGTTGCGCTCGCGATCGGCGAGACAATCCGCATCATGAAGGGAGAACCGTCATCAAATACTATCGAGGGGTACTACGAATAGAGGTTGTATAATTAAATGTCATGAGGTTTGGTTTGATACTGAGTATTGTTGTAGTTGCGTTCACTTCTCCCGTTTACGCCGTTGATTGCCCCGCGGGATCAAGCCCTCCCACTGCAGACGATATCAAGCTCGGCATCGGACGAGAAGGTGGCTGTGTTCCTGATACTGCGCGCTTAGTCGCGCAGGTGAAAGATGCCTCTGGAGCCATTACATATCTTGAAAGTAAAGTTTGCCCAGGAATGCAGGTTGGCTATGACGCCAGCATTAACCCTGCAATTCTGAAAGAAACGCGAGTGTATTTTACTGCAGACAACCAATCCATGGATCCAAAATTCGTCGTCTGCGCCGCACGATTTGTGCAGGAGGCAGAAAAATCATTGCAATTCCCCATCTGTGTAAAAGCTGCCCTGCGAAGCATCGCGCATCAACGTGCCTCATGTTTAGACCCTAGCAATGGTGGAAAAGTTTGTGGCAACCGCGGTGGATGTAGTAGCTTCGGGCACTGTCCGCACGTAAATGGAGCTGCTCTGGACATCAATCCAACCGGTCACAAGCGTGGTACACCAGAAGGCGACAGGAGATACAGGATGATGCATGCATTTGCGCGCACAAATGCATCACTGGGCGTTGCATTCACTGCAATGAACATCGATGATTGGCCTCATATCGGTCCCAACGGTCAATCAAATTGTTCAGACCCGAATTTTAAAGCGCGCGGTATCAGCGACAGCGACCTCACTCCTCCCGCTTCGCCGAGAGGCGTTCTGGATCGCATCATGCAACCGCTGCGCGACTTCATAAACCCACCGCAATCAATGATGCCCCCATCGCCAAGTTCCTCACTTCCTCCAGTGACCAACACCGGTACGGTACTGGATTCAATTCCTGCGCCAAAACAAAATCCTCCTCCCGCACAATTTCCTACTACCGATTTCCCGCCCACCTCAATCCCACCAAGACCAAAAACTCCCGAAGATGTCTTGCGCGATATTGCCGTAGGCCCGCCAAAGACAAGCCCTGCAACGACAACAGCGACTTCAACACGACCGCTTACGGATGAAGAAAAAATCCGCCTCGCTGCGCAGCAGGTGGGTATTCCCGCGAATTTTCCAACAAACAACACGCCTCAACCGAGCAATACTGCCCCAACCGCCCCGACTTCTGAATTTGCCGGATTCAACGGATCGCCAGCGGTAATGCCCAATAACTCTTCAGACGAATTTTTACGCCTTTATGTGCAAACGCTCACACGCGTTGCGCTTGCTATTAATGAAATAATAAGGATTATGAAGGGTGAACCGAGATTAAACGCAAATATGCAGCCAGAGCAGCGCATTGAACTCTGGGTTGAATAACTTTATTTCTCTTACGTATGACCGACCACATATTTACCCGCGTACAACACCTTTCGTTTTTCGGCTTGCTCGCCGTAGTGACAGCCGGATTCCTCTACCTCATTTCTGATTTTATTTTGCCGATCATCTGGGCGGTCGTGCTCGCGATCATATTTGCACCCCTCTCATACCTCCTCACCCGCTATTTCGGCGGTCGCGCGACACTCGCTGCTCTTGCGACCATGCTCATAGCGATCGTGCTCGTCTTTTTGCCTGTCGCTCTCATTGGCGCTTTGCTCGCGTCGGAAACCGCTGATCTGTATCGCAGCGCCCTTTTTGCCGATCCTGCGGTGTATGATCGCGTCATCGCATCCGTTCCGCTCGCGCAGGAAGCGCTCTCGCTCTCCGGCATAGCGCCAAGCGAAGTGCATATTAAAATTGCGGAGCTGTTGCGCAACACCGGCGGCAACTTGGCAGCAGGAGCGTTCGAGGCAGGCACGAGCACCATTCGCTTCGTCGCGAAAACACTCGTGATGCTCTATCTACTATTCTTCTTTTTGCGCGACGGTGCACGCATCGGAGCAAAAATCATGCGCGCACTCCCTTTGGGCGATGCGAAAGAAATATTTTTGTATGAACGCTTTGCGACAACCGTCCGCGCAACAGTAAAAGGCACGCTGGTGGTTTCAATCGCACAGGGTGCAATCGGCTCAATTCTCTTTGCGCTCGTCGGCATCCCGAGCCCAATTCTGTGGGGTATGGTGATGGCGCTCGCGGCGCTCGTCCCCGGCGTCGGCCCCGCCATCGTGTGGATCCCAGCGGCTATCATCCTCTTTGCAATGGGAGAAAGCATACAGGCGCTTATCGTAGTGCTCGGCGGCGTACTCGTGCTCAGCACTATAGATAACTTCCTGCGCCCGATTCTTGTGGGGCGCGACACCGACATGCCCGATGCACTCATACTGCTCTCTGTCCTCGGTGGGCTCGGTGCATTTGGCATCTCCGGCATTATCCTTGGTCCCACCCTTGCGGCATTGTTCCTTGCATCGTGGCAGTTATTTGAAGAAGAATACCGCGTTCAGTTAACTGAACGCGGATAGCAGTGCGACAAAACGCATGGTACAGTAAGTAGGCGCTGAAAAGCGCCCTTTATCCTATGGGATTCACTAAATACACGACTTCAAAAGAAAAGGAGCGCTTGCGCATCAATGATGCTATTCGTGCACGCGAATTGCGCGTCGTCGGTCCCGAGGGGGAGAATTTTGGCGTGCTGTCATCCGATGAAGCACTCGCCAAGGCGCGGGAAATGGGGCTCGACCTCATCGAGGTGTCGGCAAACGCCACCCCCCCTGTCGCCCGCATCGCCGATTTGGGCAAGTATAAGTATGAGATGAAGAAAAAGGCCAAGGAAGTCAAGGCAAAAGCCCATGTCACCGAAACAAAAACGACGCAGGTCAAAATCGGCACCGGCGAGCGCGATATGCACCTTAAGGCATCTCAAGCGGCTGGCTGGCTCCGCGAGGGGCATCGGGTCAAAGTGGATCTCTTTCTGTGGGGGCGATACAAGTACATGGAATTCAACTTCCTCAAGGAACGTCTCGAGCGGTTCCTTGCAATTATCCCAGAATCATTTAAAATCGCGGACGACATCAAGAAGAGTCTAAAAGGCCTTTCTGTGGTGGTTGAGCGCGATAAATCGGGCAAAAGATGGGTCCCCAGCGCTCCAAAAGGTCCCTCGCTTGATGCCCCTCCCGAGGAAGAGGAGATGGCGGCAGAGGAAGAAGAGGCGGGAGACGAGGAAAAATAAAAACATTCTATGAAATCAAATAAATCATTTTCTAAGCGCCTGCGCGTCACCCGCAACGGTAAAATCATCGCGCGCGTGCCGGGGCAAAATCATTTCAATGCAAAAGAGGGTCGCCGCCGCCAGATGCGGAGGCGCCGCATGGTCAGCTTTGGACTTAACAACAAATCCCGCCAGCAATTCTTGCAGGATGCAGGAAGCAAAAAATAATTTATGTCACGCGTTAAAGGAGGAGTACAAGCACTGAAGCGCCGCCGCAACGTCCTTAAGCAGGTAAAGGGCTACCGCTTCTCACGCTCCACAAAAGAGCGCTCGGCACGCGATGCTATCTTTAAGGCAGGTACCTACGCATTCCGCGATCGCCGCAAAAAGAAGAGCGGTTTCCGCGCACTGTGGAACATCCGCATCAATGCTGCCGTACGCGCAGCCGGCTTCCCTTCGTACAGCCGCTTCATCGACGCACTCAAAAAGCGCAACATCGCCCTCGATCGCAAAATTCTCGCGCAACTCGCAAAAGATCATCCTGAGACTTTCAACCGCATCGTTGCGTTGGTGAAGTAGTTTAAACCCAAGCAAAAAATGCGCTGAGTATCGATGCTCAGCGCATTTTGCAATAACCTCCCTGACCCTAGCACGGAACAGCCTCAACAAGAGAGCGCTGTTTGATACGCACCCGCCAGTGATCACGCCGGTACGTTTGTATCCGGGCAACGATCGTACCAGCTTCGTCGGTCAACATATCTTGCGACACATCCTTGATGCGAACCCGCTTCCCCTCTCGTGGAGGCCAATCTTTAAGGGCGTCAGCGATGATAGTCCGCACTTTCAAGCTAAGCTCCGGTCCCAGTTCACGCATCTTCATGGGATGCTCCTTGCATTTCCCCGAACTCCACAATGTACTCTACTACCAATCTACTAAAAATAGAGCGAAAAAGAAACCGGCGGCACATGGTGGGCCGCCGGTAGTTTTGGTGGGAGTTACTCTACATCATTCCCATGACCTCGCTCGTCAGAGATGGTGTAGAGCCCATCTTCGTCGCAACACACCGTCGCCGCCTGCTCGCGGTAGAACCGTGCGATTGGGCACGCTTCTCGATGTGCTGCGAACGACACCGCGAAACTCTCATACGGATCCTCATCTGGACTGATTGCCCAGTCTTGGATACGCCCGAGAGCCTGCATGACTGCTGCCGCAATCGCCCCTGGAGACTCGTTGTGAGAATTACCCCACTCGATCTCATTGGCGATTCTGCGGAAACACTCCGCTGCCGCGTGCCGCCCCCCGATGCCTTTCAGCATCAGTTCCCCGATTTCCTCGTGGATACTCTTTTCTTTCGTCATGGGTCTTCCTCCTGCCCTCGGGCGCGGGATTGCGCTTCAAGGTCATATGAAGATTCCGATATATTTATCGGGTCTCCTTTGCGTTCGTAGTTGACCGAGTTCGGAGTTTTTCCCTGACGTGCCGAAAAGTATTATATGCCTATTTGATGTTCTGTCAAGGCACGAGCGCGCATGAGGTTTAAGCAAACATCGCGCAGCGCGCTTTCACACGTATGAATACGGCGCAGTAATGCAAACTGTTCATGTATGTTAGTCATCTCGTTTGCGAGAACCTGCATGCTCGCTCGTGCCGGTGCTGCGAAACTTGTCAGTGCATGTTGGCGCGGTCTTCGCCAATCCAGCCGGAGTCGTAATTTCTGTATACTGCGAGCGACTTCTGCTTGTTCTGCTTCGCCATGTCCATCAGACGCTCGATGAGTGCCTTTGGGTCTTTGTCGATAATCACATTATTCATCGGGCGATGACTCTCGCGCATGATGTGTTTTAAGACCTCATCGGTGTGCCATGAGCCTTCGAGAATACCAATTGGCTTTTTATCTTCATACGCCACAGTGAATTCGTGGATGGTGCCGACGCGCCCACACCCGAGCACGACTGCATCCGCAGAGCGCGTGAGCAATAAATCCCGACCGGGAAACCCGAAGCCGGTGTACACCACAATATCCATGTAATCGAGTGGCAAACGAAACACTTCTACGTGCTCGCGCTCGCTCGCAGCCGGTGAGAAGCCTACTGAAAATCCACCCTCTTCTTTTGCGCCCACTGCTGCATAGAGCGGAATGCCAGTGGTTGCACCAGTGATGAGGACGGCGCCTTGGCGCACTATTTGCCGCCCCATCTCTTTGCTCATTTCGTAGGCATCAAGACCGCAGTGCCCCGTCTCTGCTGCGCCCGAAACACATATTTTTATTTTCTCGTGCCCATGCTGCGCATGCCCAAAGCGGTTCGCGGGCATGCGATCATGCGGATGCGATACGTGCAAAAAATCCCTCGCAAAAGCGGCGTCATGCGAATTCTGAACGACATCCTCTGGCATTACTTACAGTATACCGTGCTTTTGCAAGTGCCTTTCGCACATATCACCAGTCAAGCACAAACGCTTCGTTTGCATCCGGCGCAATCGCGTCAACCCCGAGAAAATCACGCAAACGCTGCGTGAGAAACAGCGCAGAACGCGGCTCCCCCATAGCCACAAACACCCGCTTGAGCGTTGCTGCAGTCTTTTCTATGAATGCAATGAGTCCGTCACGGTCTTTATGTGCCGAATATCCATGTAACTGCGCGATTCTAGCGCGCACGCGCACCCATTGCCCGTCAATACGCACCTTCGACGCTCCTTCGGCAAGCCGCCGCCCCAATGAACCGACTGACTGATATCCGGGAAATAAAATGGTGGTGTGCCGCTCGCTTAAAAACACGCGCTCGTGCGAGCGGATCCGCCCGCCTGATGACATGCCCGAACCGGCGATAATAACTTTTGGATTTGGTGAATCATAGATGCCGCGAGAATCCGCCGCGCTCGCTGTTATCGTCAGACCATCAAAAGAAAACGGATCGCCTGACTTCAATTTTTTCTGTACTTCATCATTCAAATAGCTTGGGTACTTCCTATACACCGCCATCAGCTGGATGGCGAGCGGAGCATCCAGAAAAACTGGTATGGACTTAATAGCGCCGCTCCCGATCAGTGCGCTTATCTCGTACAGAAGAATTTGCGTCCGCTCGAGTGAGAATGCCGGGATGAGAAGGACGCCCGCGTGCTTGCGGGTGTATTCCACCGCTTCCTTAAGCGTCTCGCGGCGCGTGTCGGTCCCCTCATGATTGCGGTCTCCATAGACACTTTCCATAACGATGTATGTGGCATCTGAGATTTCTTCCGTCTTTCGCGCTATGGGTGCGTTGTCGTTTCCTAAATCACCTGTGAAAACAATTTTTTTGCCGCCGCGTGACAATTCCACCATTGCAGAGCCGAGTATGTGCCCCGCATCGCGTAGTCGCACCTGTACCCCATCAGCTAATTGCAAATCCTCGTGATACTCAATGGTCGACCACAATGACAGCGCGTGTTCGATATCTTCCTCGGTATAGAGCAGCGGTCGTGGATTTCCACGCTTAGCCAGCTCTTCCTTCAACACTTTGAGTGCATCTGCGAGCATGAGCTCAGTGATGTCTTTCGTGGGCGGTGTCGAATAGATTTTTCCCCTGAAACCCTGCGCTACTAAACGCGGTATGCGCCCAATATGATCGGTGTGCCCGTGCGTGACGATGAGCACATCAATTGATGCGGGATTGTATCCGAAATCCGCCCAGTTTGCTTCAGCGCAAAAATCGCCATTTTGAATAAGACCGCAGTCGATGAGTATCTTTTGCGTGCCGGTTTCTAAAAGAAAATTGGCGCCGGTTACAGTTCCGGCGCCACTTTTAAAGGTGAGGGTTGCTTTTGTGTCGTCAGCGCGCTCTGCCATACCCCATATTGTACCTTATAGAACACTGCCCAGGCAGTGATTGCTCCCATAAGACCCATCGCCTCATCGAGTATGGTGTCTCCTATGTACCCTACGGGTACAGGGAATTGCAGAAAGGCAAGTAGAAATACCTCGAGCACTTCCCAGTGTGGAGCAACAATGGCAATGGCAACAAGAGTTACCAGAAACGTCCATAGCTGAAGAATTCGTGGACTAAACCTGATAGGCTCCATGTCCCGAAAACGAATCGTCAGAGACGACCCGTTTGGTAAAAGCCCCGCAAGTGAGGCGAGCCACAATCCAAAGAAAGCCGTCCCGACACCTCCAAAATAATGCATGGGTATATCAAACCACCATATTTCGTAGAATCGGTTCACATGCCCATATGTATGGGCTGCGATTGTGGTCCCTAAGATTATCACCGCATACAAAAATAACCTTGTTGTCATGTGTGCATCCTACCTTATTTTTCTCCTGCGCGCAGGTTACATCAAAAGCGGCTTAAACACAAAGGACCCCGCACTCATATGCCTTTTTTAAAGCAGCTGAGTGCGGGGCCCTTCCGGCGCGAGCATGCAAAGCCTGGGAATTGGTCCAGGTGGGTGCCCAGGGTGCACGCCAAGGCGTGCATCTTCCGTGATGGCTCCCTTAGTTTGCCAAGCAGGTTTAATGCCCGTGCCTACCGTAAATGATAGCACCTGCGTGTAGAGCGCAAGTGTGCATAAATAAGAAAATAATGAACCCGACGAGAACGTGTTGTCTCATCGGGTTTTTTGCTTCTCTATTCAGACAGGGTTTTTCGATTACGAAACAAAAACGCTGTGCCGGACAGTATTGCACACACATAGCCAAAGCGCACCGCTATCACGCTATCCGCACTAAACATTCCGGCGACGAGTGCTCCGATCGCCAGCCCGAGTGCCATGACGGCAGCAAGTGCCACAGTGAGCTTCAGTGCTTTCCAAAATTGCGCTGCGATGTGTTCCACGATACACCTCTCTGGTTCTCTGCTGAAAACACTATATCGCTACTCAAGTATGCCGTCGAGGTTTACGTCGTAGAGAATTGCCTCGGGAATCAGTCGATAATTGACTATGTCCTCGGCGGTGAGCCATAAAGCAATTTCGCGCTCTGCGTCCCCCACATTATCCGAACAGTGGATGAGGTTGCGCACCGCGCGGTCGTCCACGGCGGCAATCGCGTACGAATCGAGTGTGAGATCGCCACGAATGGTTCCCACGTCCGACGTGGAAGGTTCTGTCTCCCCCACCAACTTCTTTACCACCGCGACAGCCTGATTGCCCTGAAACGCCATCATGACCGTGGGGCCTGCCATCATAAATTTCACCAGGGCGCGGATAATGTCCTTGCCGTATTCAAGCGGCTCCTTGTCCGCTTCAAGACCGGCTGCTTTTCTATCTTCAATAATCTTGGTTCCTTTCTTTAAAAACCACGCATCATCTTTGTTGTAGTGTTCCCAGAGCTTTTTCTCATTAAGCATGCCGAATTTCATGCTGATAAGCTTGAGCCCCGTGCGTTCAAAACGCTTTAAGATTTCACCGACAAGCGAACGCTGCACGCCATCGGGCTTCACGATCACAAATGTTCGTTCAGATTTAAAATGAGCCATAACTGTTTGCTAAATTATCGGGTGGTAATGCGTTTGTACTATACCGCGCTTTTATCTCCGCCTCAACCTCTTCTCGCGGGCGACCATACTGCTCGTACGAGCGTTGTTTGAGGTACTCAATGCGCGTATAGTCTGCGGTGTCTGGTTTGAGCGTCTGCATATTGAATGGCTTCACCGGTTTACCGTGGACCAAGAGCGACATGTAGGCATTGAAATTATCGAGGTGCATGATGTCGCTCGCGTTGAATTCCGGCATAAACATCTTCTCCAAAAACTCGGCGTCTTTTTCACCCACACGGAATACGCAGCGCGTACCCACGTTGCCAAACACCGAGTCGCGGATATCGTCGGTGAGCTGATCGATAAATTGATGCGCAATAGTAAGCACCAATTTATATTTACGCGCCTCAGAAAGAATGGTGGAAATCGAAGGCGTGGTGAAATTTTGGAATTCATCTATGTAGAGATAGAAGGGATTCATTTCTTCGCGCCCCACCATATCAACGCGTGAAAATGCCGCATTCAATATCTTGCCGACGAAAATAAGTCCGAGGAGCGATGTGTTCATCTCGCCGAGTTTGCCTTTCGCAAGATTGATGAGCAAAATCTTCTTCTCATCCATTACCTTTCTGAAATCGAATGCCGAATGTTCCTGCGCAATAATAGGGCGCATAATTTCGTTGGCGAGAAAGATGTCGAATTTGTTGGTGACATACTGCGCGAAGTTCTCAAGCGACTGCTCGCCCTGCGTCTTGGTCGCAATATCGCGCCAAAACTGCACTAACAGAGGATTCTGACACTTCGAGAGCTTCAGATCCCGGAACTGCGGGTTTGCAAATATGCGTGTGATGTCCACCATGGTGTTCCCTGACGCAGGATCCTCCATGACCAAGAGCGTGGAGTTTCTGAAATACTGCTCAAATGCCGGTCCAACAGCCCCCTCCACATGCCCGTATAACTTTTGGAATATGCCAAACAGCTCATCTACGAGAAATGTTTTTTGTTCGGGGAAACGCGTATCGTATTCGAGCATGTTGAGCCCCATGGGGCGCGGATAGTAGCCCGGATCAAAGTAGATAAGATCCTTTTCCCGCTCGGGCGGTACGGCGGCAAGCACGTCTTGAATGTCAGATCCGTGCGGATCGATGTAGCACACCCCTTTCCCGCTGAGAATATCCTGAATGATCATGTTCTTCATGAGCGTGGTCTTACCGGTGCCGGTCTGCCCCACTACATACATGTGACGAAGACGATCTTCTTCTGAAAAGAAGATTTTCTTTTCAGCCGCGCCAAATCGATTGCTGCCGAGGACGATGCCGTCTTCCGGCATATCCGTCGGCGGCGGTGATTGTTTGGAGCGCGATTGCTTGAGCTCGCGCGATGTGCGCACGCCTTCGGCAGTAAGATGATAAATGGAGGTGAGCTCGGCAAAATTGAGCGGGAGCGCGCGGGAAGCCTCGGGCAAGCGCATGACGAAATTGTGCAATTCGCCCTTCGTCGCCCACCATGATGCTTCCTGAAAGACGATGCTGTTCCCCTGCGGGTCTTCAAACTGATTGAATGTGGAAGCGAGATTGGCGATGATATCGCGCGCGCGTTCCTCGTGCCCCGCAGATGCGATGAGGCGGATGTTAACCGGCACAATGCGCGTCTTGAGCTTCTTTTGCACGCGCTCGGTCGCCTCTTGCTCGGGATTGTGCTCTTCTTTTTTCTTCTCACTCGTGAAGAGTGCTTTTGCAAAGTCATCAGCCACCTCGCCGATGCGACTTTCCGGCACCTTCACCGCTTTCTTGAACTTCTTTCCTTTGTGCAGCTCCTTGAGAATTTTTTTGTAATGCTTGCTGTACCGCTCCCCTTCGTTGCCAACGATGATCTGAATTGCAGCGCCTTCGCCATACTTTTTGAGTTTGCCGAATGCCGAAAGCAACACGTTCATCGGATCGTGTTTGAAATCCTCGTAGGTGCGTATGGGGAGCGACGGGTGCTCAGGTAATGTGGCATACGCAACGGCATGATACCCTTCGTTATTAAAAATATTGTAGTCACCGCGTGTTTCGGTTATTTTTGCATTCGGAAATATGGAGAGCACGTGCCTCTCAAACAAGTCGCGCTTCTTTGTCGGTACTGCCATGTAGAAAATAGCATCCTCAGTCCCCTGCGGCACGGCAATTTCCAGAGAAAACACATTCTGCCTGCTATCGCTATTGCCGCTCGCAATTGCCAAAAGCCCCGCATAGAGCTGCTCCATCGAAGCGAGCAGGTGCTCAAGCCCTTGCTGATCTTCTTCGCGCTTGAAAGCGCCTTGCGGGTGTACTTCATAGAGCGTCATGTTGAGCGCACGCCATGTCTGACTCGATTCGAGATTGCGTGACACTATATTTCCTCCGACAGGAAGCCCCTCGGCAATATAGCGCACTAGCGCGCGATGCAGATCATCTTCGATGTGTGGGTTTTCCATTTTTGCGGCAACGGTAAGCGCATTTCTGATGCCGCGCTCGGCAACTATCCGCAATAGTGCATCAATCTGCGTATCGTGCTCCTCGGGCTCAAGCCGCAAGGCTTCGCGCATAGCATCATGCTCAGGCATCGCCACCGTCTCGTGAAGCACCGTCGTGGGAGACATATCCGCATAGCGCACAATCTCGCGTTTCGCGATACGCTCTTGCTCGAAGTTATTTTCAGGCAGCGATAGCTCCTTTTCTTTTTCCTCAATCCGCTCGCGCAAATACGCAATTTCCTCCTGCGGTGTGCGGAATTTCTGCGCTTCCGGCGCTCGTGTCCTCGGTTCCATGTGATAAGTATAGCGCGAGAATGTGCCTATGCGGTCAGTATCTCCGCCCCATTCTTGCCGACAATAACCGTGTGTTCGACATGTACAGATTTTGAGCCGTCTTTGGTGCGATAAGTGTAACCGTCTTTGTCGAGATATATTTTGTTTCCGCCGAGCATAAACATCGGCTCGATGGCGATGACCATCCCCTCGACAAGCTCCTCCCCCGTTCCCGCCGGACCAAAATTGGCAATGAACGGCTCCTCATGCACCGCACGTCCAACGCTGTGCCCTCCCAACTCGCGTGGCGCGCCGTAGCCATACTTTTTCTGCACAGCTTCAATGGCGGCACCGATGTCGCCCACGTGATTCCCCGCTCGCGCAGCACGTATCCCCGCATCAAGCGCTTCATACGCGACTGCAATCAATTTCTTTTCCTCGACACTTCCCGATCCCGCGATCACACACAGCGCGGCATCGGTGATGAACCCCTGATAGGTAAAACCGCAATCAACAGACACGACATCTCCTTCCGCAAGGGTGACAGGTTCTTCGTTTGGTATGCCATGCACGATAGCGTCGTTGACTGAAACGCAGAGCGCTGCGGGGTATGGTCGGCGTGCACCTGCCGGTTTGTAATTGAGAAATGACGGGGTGCCCCCCATCTCTTCGATGAGCCGACGCGCCTCGTCTTCGAGTTCTTGTGTGGAAATGCCCGGCACCACCATTGCGGCAATCTGTTTTAAAATAGCAGCGTGCTTTTTACCACCCTCGCGGAGTGTTGCGCGCTCACCGTCGTTCTGCACTATCATGAAGACAAACCTAACACGGCTAGTATGTTTTTGTGAATCTCTGCGATTGAGGGGTTGCCGTCTACGACGTGAATGGTGCGCCCGCGACGACGCAATTCCTCAAGCGCCGGCAGTGTTTCAGATTTGTACCACTCGAAGCGTTTTTGGATTTGTTTTTCTGCATCATCATTCCGATGCCGCAGCGCCATGCGCTTGCGCGCCTCGTCTTCGGTGATGTCGAGCATGATGATGTGATAATCAAGCCGATCGTAAAAAGCGAGGGCATCATCAAGCACCATTGATTGCTCAATTCGGCGTGCTACCCCATCGAAAATGAGATGCTCACGGCCGGTAAATTCGCCGAGAAAGAATGAGGTGATGATATGTGAGGGGATGAAAGCGGGTAGCAGTGCCCCTGAGTTTATGATGTTCCCCACGCGTTTATTTGCCTCGCCCGTCCCCGCCGCGAACCCGCGGAGCCGATCGCCCATTTCGAGCTTCAACACATTCTCATCGCTGTTGCGCACCAAAAAATCATCGAGTGCCGCCGCCTGTGCGCCCTTGCCCGAACCCTGTATACCGAAAAAAACGACCGTGATTGGTCGTACCAGCTTCTCATCGAGAGTTTGTATCATCACTCTTGAAGATACCCCTCTTTTCTTAAAATTTCAATCACCTTATCAACCGTCTGCTCAAGCCTCCCCTCCTCGTTTACCACGCGATAATCATACAGCGGCGCATCATCGGCAATTTCCCGCCGCGCAACAGTAAGGCGTTTCTCAAGTTCATCATGAGACATACCGGCATTACGCGCGCGAATACGGGCTTCAAGCGCCTCAAATGCCGGGGGAAGAATAAATATCGCCAGCGTATCGAAATGTGCTTTCAAAAAACGTACGCCTTCGATATTGAGATCACCCATAGCGATGTCGCCTCGTGCTATGCGCGTAGCTAAATCGGGCATATAGGTGCCGTATCGCGCCCTTGTCGTCGGGTGCACGCGAAATTCAGGAATGGTGCCATTCGCGACGTGAGTATCAAACTCACTGTCTGACATAAAATGGTAATCAACGCCGTTACGCTCTTGCGGACGTGGTGGGCGCGTTGTTGCGGTAACTATTTCAGAACACTGCGGGTACTTCGCAATAATGCTGCTGATAATGCTATTCTTGCCAACCCCGCTGGGACCAGCAATGACCACCACCTTACCTTTTGCATCAGAGGGCATATCCTTCCTCGCGCAGTTTTTCAATAATTTTTAGGATGGTGTCCGCAAATTCACCGTCATCATTAAACACCACGTAGTCGTAATGATGTTCCGCTTCGAGCATTTCTTGCGCGGCATTCAGCAATCGCGATATCACTTCGTCCTTCGCAATCGAGGGATCTCGCCTGATGATGCGATCGTACAGTGTGTTCATCGATTTTGGTTTGATGAACACGGTAATGGCATCATATTTTTCCTTGAAGAACCGCGCGCCGGCAAGATCGGTGTTTACGATCACCGTCTTTCCCGATTGCAACCGCTTTTCAAGATCGGGAATATATGTGCCGTAGTGCGCGTCTCGATTCTTCACATACGTGTGCTCCGCGATGTTTCCCGACTGTACTTCCTCAAAAAATTTCTCTTTCGTCATGAAGTAGTAGTCCTCGCCTTCGCGCTCACCCGACCTCGGCGCACGCGTGGTCGCTGACACAGCGCGCGTGAAATTCGGGTATGCGAGCATCAACTCCTCGGTGAATGTAGTTTCCCCCGATCCCGATGGTCCTGCGATGACGACGACTTGGCGTTTCTTCTGCATCATATACTAGCCATGATACCAGCTATTTCAGGAGCTCCTCAATTTTTTGCTTTACAGCATCTGCCGGCATAGGGCCATGCTGATGGAATACCACATCGCCCCAGCTGTTGATGAAAAGGGTTTCGGGCATAGCATACCCGCTCATTTGTTTATACAGCGCATCGTCAGGGTCGAGTAAGAATATGATCTTATTTGCGCCGCGCAGCTTATCAGAGAAAGCGCGGGCATCGGCATAGGGCTCTGCCCGATTGACCGCTACGATGTGCACATCGTCTCCAAATGTATCTTTCATTTCGGCGAGGCGCTCCAGCTCTGCCGCACAGTACGGGCACCACGATGCCCATATATACACGAGCAAAACCTTCCGCTTAAATTCGGAGAGTCGCACATCGTTGCCTCCATAATCTTTAAGCGTAATGCCGTATTCCTCTTTGAAGGAGCTCTCACCCTGTGGCGTGCGCCAAAAGCCGAAATAGAAATGGAGTATCGCTCCGAGGGCGATCAGACATATCACTCCGCCAATGACTATTCTTTTTTCATAAAATATACGCTGCATAAGTAGTTGGAGTCCCTATTATCTAGGAAAAATAGGTCTTATCAAGGATTCTGGCAACAGCGCTCCGCCAGCACTTACCCAGTCCAGTTAAATAACAAGATCGAAAAATCCGCCAAATTCACCTTGCCATCTCCACTGAAATCAGCTCCGAGATCGTTCGTGCCCCATGAGGACAACATAATTGAGAAGTCAACGAGGTTAACCTTTTGATCACCATTGATGTCGGTTTTGAGAGATGACGCGCTGCGTGCCGCAGATTCCCCAACACCGATGAATGTCGGTCCGCTCAATTCGCTTTGCAATTGACTGCTGATAACTGTTCGTGCACGTATGTCGTATGTACCACGTGAGAAATCCTTCCCGTTCACGGCAATGACCCAGCTGCCATCCGGCACCTGTGCCCCTCGCCCCTTTGAGGCGGTGGCGGTGAATTTCTTCGCTTCCGCCAAACTACTGCCCTGTCGTCGTATGAACACCTCGACAGTACTCCCCGGAACACTCTCCCCGACGATATCGAATGATTCTCCGACAGCAAGTGCTGTCTTGCTTGGCGCAAACGTCGGGGCGAGCACCACATTCGAAATGCTGTTACTCGTACCCGCAGCAATGGCAAGAGTTGAAGAAAACGACGCTGATCGTCGTTTACGCACATCGTCGGCATAGAGCATAAATGTATACGTGCCACGCTCTATACTCGGCAATATTGCCTTAAAATTTCCGTCTATGCCTGCCTGTGTGGTCATTTGTATCTTGCCATCTCTCAAAATGGTGACGGTGCTGAGTGGCGAGGACCACCCTGACACATTGACGGTAGATAGGTGGAGCAACGAACTCCCGCCCCGAAAGGTGCCAGCGCCACCCGGTCCGGCACTCGGAAGTGTTACCGAAGAATCAAATTCGGGTGTGGGATTTAACGTAAAAGTAATTGCGTAGTCAGTAGTATTTTTTGTCTGATCAACGGTAATGCATCGCACGTAGTAGTTGTAGGTCGTGTTGTTTTGATGGTTGTCGATTGTCTTATGGTGAATGGTTGATGACGAATTGCCAACCGTAAAGGTATTCGTCATCGAATCGTAGTCGACGCCGGTTGTCGTCGCGTAACGACACGTGGCTGTATTATCTGTATCGAGAGCAATTTCAATTGAGGGGTGATTGGCTTCGACAGCGCCGGACGGGCGCCCGTTGGAGCGTACCGGCGCAGTCGATACGATTGTTCCTGTTACGGTCACCTGGCTAATGATTGCAATCATGGCGGTTGCGGTATCTATGGTGGCATCCAATTGATCTTTAGTCGCAAGCGCAATGCGATATGAACCAGTCGAAGCGGTGTTCGTAATGTTTTGATCCCCCGCGACTCCCGCTGTCGCAATAGTCCCCAGCTGTATTTCTACGACACTGCCCGCCCCAATGCCCGTAGTTGCATTGAGCGTGATGGTGATGGATCCGCTGCTGCCTGTCACCACAGCGACCCCGTCGTTTGCTGCGCTAGCGCTCGCGGCGAGTGAGCGATCAGAGGATGAGACAGCGAGATCGACATCGGTGTAGTCAAACGCGGATGGAATGGTGAGCGCACCTGCCGCGGGAGTGATGAGTATTTTCCCCGAAGCGGGAATGGCATTGGTGGCGGTAAATTGAATGGTGTGCATCGTACTGGTTGCTGGAGCTGAATTGCCGATCGTATCGCTCACCATGGTGAGTGATGCGGCATGCGTGTATGGAGCCCATGCCAAAAAGCACGCCAGAGAAAAAAGCACGCAACACAATCGTGCGGTCATCATCATTACTATTATAAGCCTATTATTGATACGGGCTCCGCGCACCTTACCCACGTCGCCGTAAATCAACCGCAAATGTCGCGGCGCTCACACTCGCGAATGGAGCGTAACCCCTACGCCAGTCGAGGTAGAAATTTGCCCCCACAAGTGCCGCGAGCACCACGCTCATGGCAAAGCTCGCGAGCGCCAACATCTCCGCATTCCTATCTCCACCGGTCATACGTTCCTCAAATGCGCGGACAGCGTCCTCCCTGGCACGAAGTTCTTCTTCTTTTGCTAACAGCTCTACTGCGGCTGTGTTGTAAGGGTTTGGATCAACCGATGCCGCTACCCCCACCACCGCACTCGCCACCATCGTGTGCGCGGTGCGCGCCAGCGTTTGTGGAGAAACACTGGTCACTGCATATCCGAATAGCAATACAGACGCGATAATGCCCACTGCCTGAAAACTATGGCGCCGCGAGACATGTGCTTGTGTGTAGGATCTATGCATCGTAATCAATGCGAATACTAAGCAAACAAAAGGAACAGAACGACGAGCAGCGCAACGCAGCAGATAAAGACTGAGAGTGCCACAAATACCAAGCGTGACGATGAGCGCTGATATTTCTTTGCGTAGTATTCAGCTCCCCTATCTCCTGGAGTGACCCCCATGTCGGCAAGCTTCTTGCGGATATACAACTTGACTGACATGTAGAGCGCGAGCACAACAAGGAGCAATGAACCGAGGGTAATTGCGATCAATTTGAGCGGCAGCACCCAAAACGACGTGCTTGCCGAAATGGTTTTACGAACTTGATCACCATAGACCAAGCTTGCAATGGCCTGATACCTTCCGAAAGCAAGATCTTCTGATTCCCAGGTGGCAGTATAGGTTCTTTCAGCGGCAGGAAATACCGCTCCTGCAGTTGCATTTACTTCGATCGAAGCGACCTGCTTCCCAAACATGTCGGTAATTTCAATAAGTCCGTGTGGTCGTAGGAGCACATTCCCGAGATTTTCAGTTCGCATATTGAATGTGACTGGCGGTGCGCCATACACAAGTCGTTCGGTGGAAAGCTCGCGCAAGCGCATCTCCTCCACTGCATCACCCGAAATTCTCAAACTTATGATATTACCCACACGAAATCCGACTCCCGCACCACTTTGTGTGAGTTTTGGCGGATCGCTGGCGAGCAGTATGCTGCCGAAATGGGATCCTGGAGTCGCATCCGCGGGCACGCGCACAGTGAAAGGAACGGTGGTCTCTTCCCCCGGTTTGAGATTCAATGACCGCTTATTGAATGATATCCATGTGCTCATCTCGTAGGGCGTCTTCTCGCCTTCTTCAGAAAATATTGGTCGTCCACCATCGTCAGCGCCCTTAATATCCTGCGCGACCAGATACAATAGCTTCTCAGTGTCTGCGATATTCCTCACCTGAATCGAGTAGTGGTACGTGCCGCCTGCATCGACTTGATCTTCAATAATCGCCGGTCGTATATCGACACCCTCACCCTGCTGTGCAAACACAAGCGATGCACTCAAGATCAGAGCAGACAAAAAAATAAAACCCAGTGCACATATCCTGTAAAGGCTTGTGGTCATATAAAAACGATAATCTAATAGGTATTTGCACTATACCATACGTATACACCCCCGCACTCTTGCGGGGGTGCAGAGCTTGTTTCGAAACCTGGGTTCCCAAACCGAGCGGCGTGTGTTCGTCGCCGAGAACCCGAGTCGGAGCCCTCAATGTGCTGGCGGCACATTGAGGGCGAGACTCGTGGTTCACAGGCAGAACACACGCCGCGTAGGTAGGGAGGGGTTTCGAAACATGCTCTGAACCTGTTTCATGCTAAGACCGCTTTAGAAGACCGGCGTTGCAACGTAGGTGAGTGTTGCGGTGTAATCATCGCCCGCTTCCTGGAAGGCGGTGGTCTGGATTGCATACGCAACTGTTGTCGAACCGATATTGGCAGTGGTGCCGTTTGCCGGTCCCGTGTGGCTGAAGACTGCGCGAGTTGATGTTGAGAAGTTACCGGCATACCGAGTATCGGAAGTTCCAAATTCATTGGCGTTGATATCGTCATCGCTGGTGAGACCCCAATGACCGTAGGTATTCACGCTACCGAAAGTACCTGTTGGTGCCGTCCACGCTGACGGCGTTGTTGTGCCGTTGCCATCAGCGAACACATCAATGGTGTCGCCGTTCGATGACGTAAGTGTCTGGTCTGCCTTTACGGTCACGGTAAAGCCGTTGGATGCGTTGGTTGTGACGTTAAGGCGCTGACCCACGACTTTCGGCACACCTGAGGTAAGTGACCCGAATGGTAAGGTCTGCGCGGAGCCTGATGTATCAACCGATGTAGTCGTACCGTTGATACCCACACCTGACGGCAAACCAGCAATCGCAAAACTGAATGTCGTATCAACAGATGCCGTTACGACAACGTCATCGATGATTGCGACCTGGACATCGATTGTGTCTTTGTCGGTGCCCTGACCCTGGTCTCTCGATGAGATGTGAATGTCATAGGAGCCAGCAACACTCGGGTTGGTGATTGGGCCGCTGGTAGACGCGATGAAGAATGATACCCCCGCCGTCGAGGTTGCAATGAAGTTGTTAGCACACAGCGAAAGTGTGAGGAGTTCTGTGGTCGTGGAGACAAGAACTTTATTTGTCGCCGCGCCGCCGAGTGTACAGTTTGAAACGACGGTGATGCTCGATGTCGCGCTAAAATCTTCTGCACCTAATTGACCGATTTCGAAACTGTTGCCGGATGGATCGAAATCGAATGCGATGGTGCCCGTAGCAGTACCACCCGCATTGGTGCTGATTCGACTGGGAACACTGAAGGTGAATGTGTGACCGGAAACCACGGACAAATCAGAATCAGTGAGCGTGTCGCTAGCATCATAGAAGGATGCCGCCTGGCTGCGATTGAGCATACTTGGTGCACCGGTCGCCCAGAAGAGAATTGAGAGCATGAGAATTGCTGCGAGCTTGCTTGAGCGTAGCGCGCGGAGCGATACTGTTAGTGCACCAAGTGGATTCATACGGTTGGTTAAATGTTTATGTAAATAAATTTATTACTATCGCTGCACATGCCACAAGTTTCGACCCTTGCAACAGGTTTCGCAGCTACTATTTCCTATAGCAGAAATTATATAGGACATATTAGGCAACGAACTTCACCTGTTGTGGATAACTGACTTCATGTCTCAGAGATTTCCTTATTTCACTGCTGATTTTGAGCATTTAGTTTTGCAACATCTTCGTCCGTAATCGGTCTTTCTTCTTGAATTTTCACCTCCTTGATTTCAAAGTGCCGCTCGGGCGTAAGCACGCTGCCGAGAAACCACTGTATGCCATATAGAGCTGCACCTACGACTCCGAGAAATAGAAAGAATGCGTAATATTTCTTTACAAACATGCCGCCGGTCATCTGCCGCTCGGTCGTAGATGCTCCACTGCCCACCGATGGTTGCTGTTTGGCAACACTGCGTAAGTCCACTACCCCCTCGCGCAGTGGCTGCATAAACACTGACGCGTACCCTGCCGACATCTTGCTGTGTTCGCCTATGCCTGCGTATTGCCGTTCGAGGACAAGCGCACGCCTGATGTAGCGCCTGATAAACCACACGATCAGGAGTACGAAGAACGCAATGCTCCCAATCGTGACCGCAACCGGCACGACAGGAACAATCCAGAAATAGGTTTTAGACGATATATTTTGCCTGCCATTTTCTCCGAACGTCAGTGTCACTTCTGCGCTATAGCGCCCGATATCGAAAATATCCTGCTCACCCTCCCAAGAAAATTGAAATTTTCTCGTACTCTCGGGAAGCACATTTCCAAAATTGCTCTGTTGATTGATGAGCACCTTGCCGCGCTCCTTTCCCCACATATTAAAGAGCGTGATATATCCTTGCGGTTGCAAGTGCGCGTTGCCGGTATTTTCAAAACGCAAAATAAAATCAGCCTGCGGCTCTTGATAGAGTGTCTGCGTCGTCCTGAATTCCCGAATCCGCGCGCTTTCATACACATCCCCTTTCACCCGCACAAATAAGAGCGATGTGACGAAACTTGAAATGCGCATCGCCGCTCCGGCCTCGACTGTCTCCGGCGGCTTGGTGCCGACAAGAATCGCTGCATAGTGCCCGCCCGGCGACGCATCAGCTGGAATATGCACCGTGAGAGGAATTTCCCCGCTCCTCCCCTTCGGAATCGTTATGGGATCTTTTGGAATCTCGATCCATCCGGCGAGTGTGTGCGCACGCGCATCGGCATCATCCGCTGTAAGCGGAATGAAAGTGCCCTGCCCCGCCTCGCCTTCTGCTTTGAAGTTAACTACCTCTGCATAATAGGTAACATCGTACGTATTGCTGTTCACCACCTTGAGAGAACTGTTCCACGTCTCACCTGGAATAATGGAGAGTTGAAAAAGCGGCGGTGTGACAGTCACCGACAGGGTGTCCGGTGCAGCATGTGCTGAGAGAGGCACAGTGGCAGCGACACCGGCGAGAAAAGCGGCAACTTTGAGAAAAATGCTCATGGTCCTATCTCCGCTTGAGGTTAATTACATGACTGTCAGTGTGCTCGGGGTTGGCGCGCTGCTGGTGCAGTTTCTTGAGATCAATCGTGCCGCGACGATCGACAATGGGAGACTCCGTGTTGCGCGGAGTATTAACCCGTGGAGCGGCATCGCTTTCAAACGCATCGCGCAGGCTGCGTGTAGCCGGCTTTGGTGCGGTGGCGGGCGGTGGCACAGGGGCAGCGACACTCTGCACTGCCGGTGGCGCCGCCCGCCGCGAAAATGAGACGCGCGGTATCATATCGCCGATGAATGTGAACGGGGTTGCAGCAAGCGACGCAAATGCCGCCAATCGTGAAGTGATGCCCGGCGTATGCGCATCCACAATCGCGCTGATCTCATGCGGTTGGTGTTTCAGAAACCCTGCGAGTGCAAGCTTGCCCAAATGCCGATCCTCAAACCACTTGTGGAAGTAGAGCGCGAAGAAAATAATCGCGATCATGCTCACAATAAACAGCGTCAAGAGCTGCTTCCACGGCACTATCCAAAAATAAATCGTGTCTTGCACCGACGCACCTTGCCCACGCCCGTAATCGACAGTCAGAAATGCTTTGTACCTGCCAAATCCATCAACCGCGCTCCACACGGAAGCAAGCTGTGCCACTTGATCCGGCGCATAGGATTTGCCCTCGCCGTTGATGCCCACCGCCGCGACCTCCTCCCCCTTTCTATTATAGATACGGATCTCGCCGCGCGGCGAAAGCTCTTGATTCCCGATATTTTCAAGCTGGTAATTAAAGAGCACATCGTCGCCCGAAAAATAAAAACTGTCAGTAAAGAATTTGTTGAGCTGCATTACCTCTTTCACATTCGCTTTAACCTCCACATTCACCATCAGGAATGCGAGCGGCGGACCTGACTCAGCTGCCGAGCGCGAGCTGCCATCCCCAAAGCTGATGCGCGCATGATATGAGCCGGCAATCGCATTCATATTGACGCGAATGACAAACGGAATAACCTTCTCCTCTCCAGGACCAAGCTCGACAACACCGCGCGATAGCTCGATCCAATTGGCGAGCGACGCCGCGCGATCACTGGAATCTGTTGCATTCACAAACTCCTGCTTGCCATCTTCGGCGCTCACATTATTGACCGATGGATAGAGCGTCAGTTTGCGATTACTGGTATTGACCAGCGTGATTGATTCTTTAAGAATGTCGCGCGCCTGTGCCGTTTCATCGATCACGACTGGCTCGATCGAGAGTTCGGCAGATTGCTGCTCAGCGGCATGCAGGGCAAGCGGTATGCAAAAAATTACAATGAGGTACAGAAGCGCAAATGCAGGTGCGCGCGAGCCTAATGACTTTTGGTCACTTCGGACTGTATCACCACTGCGCTGGAAAAACACGTGTGCATGCGCGCTGCGCGATGCTCGCTTACACCTCATTTGCGCTTCTGTGTACGCAGCTCGAATGCTCAGAGTCGAAAATTTTTCGTTCAGCCAATGTCGCATAAATAAAGTATACCGTTGAATTAAAAGACGGGTGTCACGATATACACGATATTCGTGCTATATGAACCGGAGCCCTGCTCATTGTGTGCTTCGACCTTGTAAACAATGTCTGTGGTCTTTTCGGTTGCAGGCCCGCTGTTAAATGCAACTTCTTTGGGGCTTCCGGTGAACTGTGCATACGTGTCATTTGCGGCAAATCGCGTCGATCCGTTTTCCAGCACGTCCTCACCGGCGTGGTATCCATAGCATCCGTAAGCTCCTCCCGAACACCCAGTCCCCCACGCAAGCGGACTCTCGTTGGTGCCTGTTACGGGGCTGATTTCAGATGAATCAGCAAGAAGCCCTTGCCGTTGAAATGCATATATTTTGTAGCCGGAAACCGAGTTGGCGGAAACGGTGAGCCGGTGAGCCGCCTCAGTCGGCGTACCTATCGCAAGCGTCCCAAATGGGACCGATGTCGATGTCGTTTCCACATCGGTCGTCACCCCTTCGGTTGCAGTCGATGCGGCGAGCCCATCTATAGAGAATGAGAGTGCCGCTCCTTCCACCACCAGACTTGGATACGATTCGCCGGTATTGAGCGGCACCGTGCTGCTACTCACGACATCAAAGAGACGGAAGAAATACACGGTGTTAGCGACAGCGCCCGACTGCTTGAGTGTGAATTCATATTCGGTGATTGCGCTCGCTGTGTGCGTAAAGGTGCTGGTGGTCGTGCCGATTTCATTGTGCGTGCCGCAGCCGTTTCCAATCTGCAACGCACACGCATCCGCATCGGAAAGTACTTTCGTGGTGATGGTCACGTTATCAACACCCGCACCGTTTGCATAGCACCAGCCCGAACTGCCAGTGCACTCCCAATCGGCGGCAAGTGTGCGCACGTACTCTGAGAAATCAGAGGATGTCGCATACTGCAGACGGAATTTTATGTTGCCGGATCCCACTCCCGCCGTTTCAGCAACTGACACGCGCAGCTTGATCGTGTTGAGGTTCGCGATATTAGTTGGTGCAGTGTTTTCAGCCGCAAGCGCAGTACTCGGCGTCACACTATTCTCATCGTCATACCAGCGCCAATTTTGCGTCTTCGGCGTGAATGATTCGAAAAACATCTCGCCACCGTTCAAGGTGAAATTGGCGCTGCTCGCCGCTTCATTTGAGATCTCTCCCCCGCCACTTACATGCGTAAAGTTTGTCGAAGTCGACGTGCCGCCGACGTCATTCGTATTCGGATCTTTCGCGGTAAAATTCGTACTCGTAAAATCAGCCGCAAACGCAAACGGCGCGAAAATAACACTGACGAGTGTTACCATCACGACGCTGCTTGGTACGACTTTCTGCATGGTTATTGAACTTCGGTTGTAATTGGCGCCACCTCGATCAGTTTATTTTGAGCCGGATCATAGAGGTACGCTTTGCGCGCCTGCGTATAAATGAGCACTTTATATCCGACTTTTGCATTCGCGAAAAATGCTTGATCTTTCAATTTTTCAGGATCGGATACAGTCGCCACGGTCGGCTCCTCGCCTTCTGGGAGCGCAATAAGCCTGCCGACTTTTTCAATGAGATCTTTTGCCTCAATCGTCGTCTCGACTTCCGGCGTTGCGCTCTTGGTGTCAGTGGAAATTTCTGCTCCGTCTGGTTTGAAAAAGAAAACATACATTGCCCCGGCGAGTACGGCGAGAGCCACGAGCCCGATCACTGCCGGCGGCACTCGCCTCGGCGCAGGCGGTCGCAGCGCTGGGCTGGGACTCTCTGCCGCCACCTTTGCCGGTCGCTTCAAACTCACTATCAGTGATTCGTCGTTCATATATTTTTATAATTCTGCACTACTAATAGCAGCCGCATCCCCCGTTTCAACCGCGGTTTCTGATGCCGGTTGTTCGCTTGGTGTTTCTGCTGCCGGTGTCGATTCGACAACCGAATCTTCCGACGCAGGCTCGGGATTTGCAGTTGTCTCCCCGGCCGGTGATTCTTGCGGCGCAGCCGGCTCACTGCTGCTTTCACCTTCCGCATCCACCGCTGTAACAGACATCATCGATTCATCAGCAGGGGGCATATCGGGCAGACCGTCTCCGACTACAACGACGCGCGTCACTTCAGCCACATGCCCATCAGAATCGACCGCGCGATACATAATCAAATATTCTGTGGATGAGCTGGTGTCGAGCATGACATGATCAACTTCCTCGCTATCGACAAACGTATAGATGCCGAGGTTTTGGTCTTTGTCGTCTGTCACGGTTGCGCCCAAGTCTATATACGTGTCCCCAATACCGATCTGCGCAGGATTGTTTCCGTTGAGCGTAATGACAGGGACTTCAATCGACGTCTTGGGAGCCGACGAATCTATTGTCGCCGTGAGATCCTCTGCGCCACACTTCCCGGCAAATGTTTGCAGTATTCCCGAGACAACTTTTGCACAATACGGATCGCCGTTCATATCGTCATACATCGTGATGCCGGTCGGCTTCTCCGGAGAGCCGACTTCAAGACCGTTCGCCGTAAGCGCACCCGCGAAGAGTGCGTTGCCCAGCGCATCGACAGACACCAAAAGCGCCGCATCCGAGCTTGATGCGTTTTCAAAGGTGAGCGTGAGATCATTTTCATTCACTCGTTCAATCAGTAGTCTTCCACCCTCCACGATCCGCATGCGAATATCTTTCTCGACCGGCTCGATGGCATTTACGACCAGCGTGTCTGCAATCACGCGCGGCGAAATAATTTCAAGTCCTGCCGCAAGACGATCAGTGAATACTTCGGAGAGCGTAGTTGCGACAGTGATCTCCTTTTTTTCTTGCAGCATGCCAGCAAGAATAATACGCCCGTAATCAAGATCCGACGTAATCACATCCATGTTGATTCCCGAGTCGCGCAGTGCTACTTTGAGAAGTGCCCCAGTGGAATATGATGTATTCACCATCACCAAGACGCTGCATTTCCCACTGTCGTCGCAGATAGCATCCTCAAGCGCGTGCCCGACAGTGACACCCGCCTTGGTAGCGCGCATGGCGACGCCCGGCTCGGATGAGACCGTGAGCAGATCCCCTGCTTTAATTTCACCGTTTTCTTTATTTGCCTTCACGGGCACGCGCCCGGCGAGCGCGATGGCGCGGGGATGCTTTGCTTTGCTGAATATGTCATACCCCATCGTCTCGTACGGCACACTTGAAACTACACCGACCGCACTACTACCTTGCGTAGCCTTTTCAAGAACCGACGATTTCTGCAATCCGAGTTTCGAATCATATTCATAAGATGCTGTACTGATAGCGACCACATCGCCGTGTTCGACATCATCTTTAGTCTCATACCACTCCGCCAAGTCAGCACCGCTCGATGTGTAGTTCATGGTGACAACGACACCCTGTCCACCTTTCCCTCCTTGGGCTGCGGTGGTTGACTCTTCAACAATGCCACCACCCCCCCCTGAGCCATAGGCGAGACCCGCCTCGCCTTGCACTGACTGAAGAGCGGCTGTGACGTGCCCGCCAGCCCCTCCCCCTCCCCAATAACTTGCGCCCCCGTTACCGCCAGTTCCCTCACCACCACTCAAGGCATTTGCTGCGCCGCCATTGCCACCCGCGAGACGGAGCTGCCCGACTGCCGTGGATGTCGCACCACCCGACCCACCCGCCAATCCTTCTGTGGCATTCGTATCGACTGAACTGTCTCCAAGCCCTCCCTGCCCTGCAAGCGCGACGACAAGCGAACCGAATGATGAATTGTTCCCCGCTGCGCCGGTGCCCGCAACACTCGTGGTGGCACCACCGTTGCCGACAGTAACCGTTTCAGTTGACCCCATGCTTTCTGCAGGAAGAATCGAAATTGAAGTACCTCCTGAACCCCCGCCTCCAGCGGCATCTTCACACGTCGTCGTATCTGAACAATCCGCTGCCCCACCCGCGCCACCTCCTGCAGTGACGATTATTTGTGTGAACGACAAGCCCGGATAATCTGCCTTGGTCCATGTGTCATTTAAAGTGAAGACCTCAACCGTGACTGCATCGACGCCTGTGTCCGAGCCACATACAACGGTGCCATTCGCATCGGTTTCAAGTGCCTTGGTGCAGTTCGTCAGCCCCGTGAGCTGCATCCGATTCGCTGCGATCCCGCCTGAAAATGTCGACGTCGAGTTTGTTCCTACGACATTCAAGAATCCCTGCAAGGTGGATGTGCCCGTCGTGCCGCCCTGAATCGTCGTCGTTGCGGTGCGACCGACTGTAATGTAATCGAGCCCGGAGATCGCGGTTGAGGACGCGTTCGTGATTGCAAGCAGCGCGGGAAGTGAGAGTGTCACCGCTCCCGTCGCGCCTGATGCAGAAATCTGATTCGTCGTACCAGTGATGGAGGTGACCCCACTGTTGGTTACGGCACCATCTGCATACGTGAGCCCGCCGGAGAAGGTGGTGGTCGCTGTCCATGTTGGTATGCCATTTAATAGTGCGAGTACCTGCCCTGCAGTGCCCGCCGTTGTCGTCGCAAGTGCGCTCGTGCCGTTACCATAGAGAATCGTGCCCGCGACAACACTCGCCCAGCCGGTGCCGCCATTACTCACACCAAGAATACCTGCCACATCATTCGCCAGATCAACGAGCGTTGCCGTCACCACCCCGGCAACTGCTTTCAATATTCCTCCGGCAGTTCCGAAAGTGAATCCGTTTGAAACGACGAGATTCGAAGTGGAAGCATTGCCAGTAACCGCGAGTGTCGTTGATGTGGCATTGGTAATTGTAGATGTTGAAAACGAGGCACCGGATGCGGAGACCGCGCCGGTAAGCGCCATGCTTCCGCCGGAGAGCACAGGAATATTATTGCCCGTCGGTGTTTGTGACGGGGTGAACCCGCCCACAGTGCCCGCGTTGATTGCGTACGCGGAAGAGAGGATGCGCTGACGCGGAGAAAGTGTCTCGTATGTTTCGACTCCATCCCCCGTCGCGCATGTCGCGCCCACCTTATCAGCAACTTGCACGTTTAAATACACTTCATCGCTGTCTTGAAAATTGTAATCGAGCGTATCACCGCCAACGCTCGTGTCGCCGATGCCGACAGTAAACACTCCATTGATAACTGATACCGTCGAAGTTGATGGTCCTGAGGATGGCCACAGCTTCACATCACCCCCTCCCACCACCGCATCATCGTAAAGCGAGAAGGTGAAGCAATAATCGGTCCCCGCACCACCGAGCAGCGTGCCGCTTTCATCCATGAGCCGCCCTTGATAGTTGAGAATTTTTGGCACACCGGTTGCGGCAAACGCCGGCGCAACAAAAATCACCATGAACACCACACCAAGGATGAATGCGATCATGCGCGAAGCATGAGCATGGGTGCGGCTACGTCGATACGCGCGTGCATTCATACGGCTTGTGATCGCAATTCCCATTTTTCGAGATTGTTGCGCTCTATTTTGTGATCCACACTGACCGCAAATATATATCCGAGCATGAGGAGAAATATCGCAAACACGCCCACCGCAAACCACACCACAGCCGTATATACCGACGTCATTCCTTCGGCGGAAAACAGCCATGCCGTAAACGATGCTGACTCTTCCTTGGATCCATCCTGCCTTTTCTTGTTCTTATCTATATATTCACGAATAGCGCTTTCGGTCGTCACCCACACTACATTTGAAAACACCTGCTTGCCCGACAGCTTCCCCGCCCTGATAAGCTGCCCAATATAATCAGCGCTGTATCCGGATATCTCGGATGCCTCCTTAAGCGATATATAGTCATTTTCCTTTGTCATAGCCATTTCTCGACCCCCGAGATTGCCAATATAGGCAATCTCGGGGCACGAGATTATTGACTTTCATTATAAGTCTGCTTTACAGAAGGTGCGCCAGACCCTGTGGACAACTAAAGTGTGTTATGCTCTAGCAATGGCATGGCGTGATTATATCTTCAATATGAAGTATCTGGTCGGGGTTGCTCTTTTTTCAGTCATTCTCCTGCTTGGTGGTATATATTGGTACTTTTTCTTCGGGAAACCCCATTTTGACGAACTCACGCTGCGGGCTTTCGAGCAAGCACGCCTGATCGAGACATACCGACATGCAGTGGAGACGGATATAGACATCGCGGGGCGGCATCTGCACATAGCGGGGGTGTATGCGCTTGATCACAAAAAAGGGCACTTTTCCTCCATATCAACAACCACGCTCACCATCCCCGATATGCCTGCGGGGAATCGTGAACATTCGTTTACCCTTGAAAACATCGCCGTCGAGCATGACGTGTTCACCCGTATCCAAACCAGCAGCTCGCACTTCAAAAAAACCATCCCCCATGGAAAGGAGTGGTTGCATTTTACGCCCGGGAATATTCCTGAAGAATTTCAAAACATTGCAGTGCATGGACCCATTCTTGATAACCTTGGCTTATTTAGAGACGGTGAGCATCTGCTACTTCCTGCCGGCGCACCACGCGCTGACACACGTGATGGCAAAGCGCTGCAGCAATACACATTCACACTGCAAAGCGGTGCTGCGAATAAAGTATCCGGCGCACTTGCGGCGGTGATCGAGCACATCGGCGCGGGCACCGTCAACGCATGGATTGATCCTGAAAGCGCCCAGCTCTACGCGCTCGCCTTCCACAATGCCACGTACCAATCAAAAACCATCATCATCGCCACCAGCACAGCAATAACAATCGAGCCTCCCGTTGATTTTGCTATTTCGCAACCTTTTCAACAGTGACGTCCTGACGCAGCGCACCCCAATGCTACACTGAATACATGCGCAGACTGCTGCGGAAACACGCCCGAAGAATCACCCCTGGGCACGGCATCATCATTGCTGTGTTTCTCATATCGAGTGTGCTGGTACTTGATCAATCGGGTACTCCTTCCCTCTCATTTATTTCTGATCGTCCCTCATTTTCCATCGGTGAAGTCGGAAATGTTGCTGTGCACATTGAAACCCCTACCCCGATAAATGCGACCGGCATGATCATCACCTATTCTTCGGAGCTCGTGCGTATCGTCGATATTGAAACGAAAGGGTCATTCATCGATTTGTGGACGCAAGAGCCTATTGTGCGCGCAGATGGTGAGATACACCTGAGCGGCGGCACGCTCATCGCGGGCGGACTCACGGGCACAAGCACCGTGCTTGATATTGAAATTGAGGCGAAGCAGGCTGGCACTGCAGTATTTGCGTTTAAAAACTCGGAAATTATCGCAAGCGACGGCAGCGGCACGGCGCTCAAGCACACTGCAGATCCATTGAGCATCCAGATTGTTGAAAAAAGCGCTGCACCTCAGAAGGGCGGAGGGGGAAGCAGCGCAACAGCAACACCCACCACTCCGATATTTGATCTTAACGCCGACGGCAGAGTCACCCTCGTCGACGTCTCGATCCTTCTGGTGCATATGTTTGCTGCATACGATCGAGCATACGATTTTGATACCGATGGCTCCATCGGTCTCTCCGATCTCTCCGCTCTGTTGGCGCGTGTTCAATAGATTGTGCGTGACATCCCACCATCTTAAGTGTGTCTTGAAAATCGATGCAATGCGCGAAGCGGACGAGCACCGAGCCGAGCCGTATTGAATATACGGTGAGGGAGGCGCGGAGTCCGCGACAAAGCAGTGCGCGATTTTCAAGACACACTATCCATACGATAGCGGTGCAGCATATAGGCGGCGCCAAATCCTGCGATGAAGAGCAGCACAAGAAACGGGATAAGTGCTGAGGCGACTCCTGCAATGGACGCAAGCGCGGCGGCTGCTCCTTCGGCACGAATATCAAATTTGATGCGTTTGGACGGCTCACTTTCCACGCCACTTGCGTCAACTGCCTGCGCCCAGAGGCGGTAGACGCCCGTCTCAAGATCCATATCAGAGACAAACGTGAACGATCCGTCTGCCGCGCTCGTCACGCGTGTCAACACTTTCGGCTCATCGCCCCGTGCGAGCCAGATGTGGATGGCTGCGTCGGGAATCGCTGTCCCACGGACTATCACGCGTTCTCCAAGCGGGACCGTCCCAAATGGATACTCCACGAGTGCCGGGGCTGGCGGAAGTGCCGGCTGATCAATTGACGCCCCCAGGACCTGCCCCTCTTCCACTATCTCTTCTTCAGGTAGTGCTGCAATGACTTGTTTCGGCTCTATGCCATAGATACCTGAGCGCATTGCGGTGATGATATTCGACCCCTTGCCGTCTGCAGAGAGCAGCGCACCGGAGGTGAGGCGTGCGGTGCTCAACGTGGTTCGTAATGCACGGAACGTGATCGTCGCCAAGAGTCCGTCAGTACCGGCATACTTGCTATTCGTCCAACCGGAGAATCGGATCGTGCCTTCTTCATTTGAAAATTTAGGCGGCGTAGGCCAGAGCGAGAGAATCGAGCCGTATGTCGATACGTCTTCGACAACGAGCTCGTTAGGATCGAATAGGATCTCGGCTTCGGCTGCATTGATCGCAGTATCGCCCGTATCGGCGAGCACCTGCACATCAAAAAAATCGCCCACCGCGTACGTCCCGCGCTCGGGTGACACGTAAAGAACCGCATCTGCCGCAGCTACAAACGGGAGCGACACACATAACGCGCTGAGAAAAAATGAGACGCGAACGACGGACCGGTTCATGGTGTGGGCGGGTTCTCAACATGTGCAGCGCGCCTATGAAGACCCATACCAATAATGACCAAAAATACCAGTAGCACAGCAACGAATGGCGCAAAATCCCAGAGTGTCCATTGACGCGGCGGCGCAGAGCCTTCTTTGTATATCCCCAACCGCTCATTCCCCGCCTTATCTATCGCGCGAATGCGAATGTCGGAGAGTGTCTGATCGCGCAGCGCATACGGGCTCGTGATGGTTTTCCATGCGCCGTTTTCACGTATTTCAAAGTGATCAATGCCACTTTGCTTATCCTGAGTTGCAAATACCGCATAGTAGCGACCGCTGAAAATGCCGCGCGTCGATTGCACTTCGATTTCAAACGCATCGGGTGATGTCTCATCAGACTGCACCTCCGCTATCCAAGGATTCTCCGGCACCGTCGGCTGCGCGGTGGTCATGATGGTGGCACTTCCCGTCTTGATGGCAGCCTGCGTGCCCAAGCCGTCGTTTACGTATGCGCGTGACGCGTCGGTAATCACAATAGGGGCACTGTGAGCGTCGTCAATGACCATGAAAATGATTCTGCCGAGCGTGTTGCTGAGTGCAGGATCCCCGTGAATACGTCCGCAGTAGCCTCCCGGCACTCCGCCCGCAAAGGAAACAATTCCTTTTTCTATATCGATCTTCGGCTCCTCCGCCCACAGGGTGAGGATTGAATTGCCGCGGCTGAAATCCACTGCCTTGAGTACGTCGACGGGATACTGCACCGATACTTGCATCGCATTCAAACACTCTTCTTCGTTATCAATACGCACACTCATGATGAAGGTATCCCCCACCCCATAGAGCGCCTCGGATGGATCAAGATACAGATACGCGGCGTGCGCAGAAAACGGCGCGAACAATAACACGCATAGGAAAAAACTTCTGGCAAACCACTGCATGTTATTAGTATACATTGTCATACGCTCTAGCCGGTCCAGTTAAAGAGGAGTATGGAGAAGTCTGCCAAATTCACTGTCCCATCAAGATTAAAGTCATGTTTGATATCCTTACCCCCCCAACTCAAAAGAAAGATCGAGAAGTCCACGAGATTGACGCGCTTGTCGCCATTCACATCGGCAGAGGAAGCACCTCCGGAGGCAACTCCGTCCCCGATAGTAAAGCTGACCGAGCGTCCGAATCCGCTCTTCACCGTATCACTCAACTCGAAGAGGGCTTTTGCGGAGTGCGCGCCCGCTGAAAGTGTGGATGTATCGAGACGAAGCGCCCATTTTCCCGAACCGTCCGCTTGTGCGTTGAGTATCGCCTCAGCTTGCGGGTTTATCTGCGCTTCTATACCTGCGTTTGGCACTGCATATCCCGACACGGTGAGATCATCACCAGGAGCAACGGTACGACTGCTCACCGCGGTGGTGGGTGGAAGAAAAATATTTGCGACGGTGGTAACAGCGCTTTGTACAACCTCGAATACCACCGAGTTGATTGTCGAATCCGCCCCCGCCGGATCTTTGGCCCACACGCCAAACGTCGCCGTCCCCGGCGTAATATCAGTCGTACTGAAAATAAAATCTGCCTGCGCATCCGCCTTTGCAGTCCCTTTGAGTTTTCCATCGAGCAGAATGTTGACGGTGCTGTTAGGATACGCCTTGCCGCGCAAAACTACCTTCGTCGCTATCTCAGAGAGGATGGAGCCGAGCGGCGCACCGGGCACAAACGGTGTGCTCCCCACCGCGGGTGCCCCACCACCACCTGGCGGCACCGGAGTGAGCGGCGTGCACATCACATCGCACAGATCCCCTGCTTCATTGTCGCCATCGTCGCATTGCTCGCCAAATCGCACTTGCAACGTGCTGTCGCCGCAGTACGGACCCCAGCTGATACAATCTGCAGCGCAGATGCGACCTGTTGTCGACGAAGCATACGAGCCGACGTTGTTGCCTGTCCCTAAATCACATATCTCTGTGCCCGTCACCAAACCGTCACCGCATACCGCAACGGTCACGAATGGTCGCATCGCAATTGCCTCGACGCGACCGGTGCTATTCCCAATGGCGATCAGTGAAAGCGCTATGAGAATGGACGCGATAATCTGCATGAAGGTATGTACATGAGTGGCGTTATAGAAGCTGCGTCGTCTTTGGGTAAACTCGCATGCGAGCGCGCCTACGCCTGCGCACGACCACAGCGCCGCCCATAGTGCCGACGAGCGCGACCGGCATACCCAGATAGCTCAGTGCTTTCAATTTGTCTTGGAGCGACAGACCGGAGAATCCATACCCCTCGTAGCCGGCAACAGTGCCCAGAGGATTGATACTCACGGTGATTTGGTTCTGCTGGGCGATCTCATCGCCTCTGTAGATGGTGTATTTCGCTGCGTATCGCCCCGGAGGGAGGCGGGTCGGCAATTCGGCTATCACTTCTTTTGTGCCGAAGGGCGAAATCCGCTCGATATCATTTGTATTTTCGATGGACTCAAGGAGTGTCTCCATTTCGCTGTCATACATATCAAAGGTCACCTTGCTGGGACCATATTCCGTGTTGCCGGTGTTCTCAATTGTCATGAGGAACTTGATTTTCCCGGGGAAGAAGAGGCCCCAACGCGTACGCCCCTCTTCCAAGTCAAGCACGCCTATTTTGCGCACGCTGAAATCATAGATTTTGTCGACAACGGTCACATCCACATCGATCTGTGCGCCGAGTGCGATCGATACGCCGCCTGATGGTTGCGGCGAATTGGGTGATGTGCGGACACGAATCGCACCTTTGTATTGCTTATATTCGGCGTCATCGGGCACGCGCACGGTGACCACCATAGAGATCTGCGACGCACCCTTAGGGATGATAAATTCGCGCCCGCGATCAATAGAGAACCAGCTTTCGATGCCGGGGATGTTCATCGTAACCTCCACCTTGAGATCCTCATTCGGATCGGAGCGCACCAAGCCGATGCGCTGCTCGTATACAGTACCGCGCGTGAGACGATCATTGAAAACATATGGCGGCGTGATGCCGAAACCAGCGTCCGCGACGGGCGCGAATGTGAAAAAAGCCGCTGCAGTGGCAATACCAAATAAAAAATGCCCGTACAAAATCCTCGTTCTCTCTGTGTTGTTAAGTAAAAATTGCATATGCCATGCGGGTAGATTGTATTGTGTCTACTACCCTTTCCATTACGATTCCCACACTCATCAGATTACCAGAATGATGAGTTGCTTTTCTTTCCCGTAATGGTGTTTTGTCCGGTGTAGCTGCCGGCAAGCGTGATGGCACTCGGGATGTTGATACCCCAATAGTTGTATTTCGTCTGCGGAGAGCTGGTGGAGGTTGTTTTCGGCACGCGAATTTCAAACGATAGTGGCGAGGTGGAGGCGGTAATGGAATATGCCTCGGCATGGGAGTATGCGACTGATGTGGTAGCAACCTTCTGATTGGAGATCGGGATTTCGCGTGTGGAATCAATACCCCCTGCATCGCACGAATCCGCTACGGTCCAGTCCGTACACATGGTGTCGCCGTAAATATCTTCATCGAGGCCGACGTTACCCTGCGCGATCAGATCAGACGTGGTGGAAACGGCGAGCTGCTGCCCCGGCTCCAAGCTGCCGTAGAGAACCGAAGTGCTGGAGACATTGAACGCAAGGAAACTTTCGACGTCTCTGCTGTCGTCGGTGGTATCTGCCGTGAGTGTACTCGAAGCGGCGTTGTCATCCTGAATACGCACCGATGCTTCCCATCGCTCGGATGTCCATGGAGTGGAGGCGTCTGTCGGATCGGCAATATACCAGAGCGGGAATGTACACTCCCAATCCACTGTGGGATCGGAGGCGCCACTGCATGCGCCGGAGCCCGTAGTCGTCGCAGCACAGGTCATGCCCGAGGGAAAACCGGTAAATAGTGTCGAAGTAGCTGCGTAGCAGTTGTTGGCATTGTATTCAGATGCCGTATCGCATCCGGTTTGCCCAACACCACTGCGATACACGGCGGTCACTGCAAAGGTCGTCTCGGCGCCGCCTGAGGAATTGAGGCAGCTGTTGTTGTCGGTCGCGGTGAAATGGACACGATACGGGCCCGAGGTGGAGACGGCTTGCCAGAGCGTGAGGCTGCCACCGGGGACGGGGTTGCTGCTGCTGTAGCTGTCGATAAGGGTGATCGTTGATCCATCAACAGCCGGAGCGACGTTATTGACGGAGAAGGTTGAATTGGAGCCGTAAATGGTCGATGTCGCCACTAGCCCGTGGCTGTCTATCATATACACGTATGCATTGTAGGATTTATCCTGAAGCGGAGTGGTGAGTGTGGTCGTTGTCGCTGCGTTTGAGGCAGCGAACGTGGACGTCGCCCATGAGCCACCCGCGCCGCAATAGGTTCCGTTGAAGTCGTTTGATTTACAGACGAATAACTGCACCGTATCTGGCGTGCCTGTCGCGTCATTATCATACGCTGTGGATGTCCATGTGACCGTGCCACCCGGATCCTCCGGTCCGTCGTTAACGACGGCGGAAAATACCGGCGGGTGGTTCATCACGAATGGCGAGAATCTGCCATACGTCGATCTCCCCTGCTTCATTGCTCCGTTGCATCGCGCAAGCGACGCGTTTGCGTCGCACACATACGCGTACCATGCGTTGCCCTCTTGATCGAATGGAAAATATTCAATAGTGGATGTCGATGCTGTGGCATCTGAAGCGCTCGTAGTTGTTGCCGAGCGTGCCCAGCGATTTGATACACCACCGCCACACTCAGGTGGTGCATTTGAAGTCGCGGTCGGGGTGCTGCTTGCTTTGCAAATCAATAAGAAATAATCGTCGTTGTTGGAATCAGTCGCACGTGCAGTCCATGAGATCGTGGCCCCTGCGTTCGTGGGAGTTGAGGTGGATGACTCTGCGGTTTCCTCTGCGTCGAGCGTCCATTGCGGCGGTGTGTTGAGCACGGTGACAGAGGTCGATACGTCGTCCGCGCGTGCTTCCGGCACACGCACTTCGAACATCACGAAAAATATGAGCGCGGCAAGCGCAGTGGTGCCGAGCACGGTGGCAACGGCAATTTTTCCTGAATTGAAATGTGCATCGGAAAAATCTTCTGTGTCAAAAAATGAGAGCCGTGCGCGCATAGCAAAAAAGACTTCCCTCAATCTCATACAGTAAATAGTACCATTGAGCCGATTTTTCAGTTTTCAACACGTGTTGATAAGTGCTTCGCTCGGGTGTCCGCACACCTCTATCGGGGTACGAGTCTCGCCCCAGCGGGGCTCGCTCTGAAGTCTCGGCGCGCGGCCGCCTCTTTCAGGGCGGACCGTGCCCGCGCACCTGCGAACCCCCCGATAGAGGTGTGCGAACCCCCTCGCTCCGTTCGCCGGAAAGCGAGGGGCGCCCGCATGTATTTTTGAGGATTGCGAAAGCGGGCTAGAGATACAAGGTGACGGAGCAGAAAAACTCAACCGTCCAAGCCGGAGGGCGCGTTTTGCGTTTTTCGTCGCGGAGGTGCCTATGTATCTCAGTACGCGAAGCATTCTCCTCAAAAATGCATGCGGGCGAACCGAGCGACACTATTTGTATCTAATGGCGTCTAGGGGGTTGATTTTAGCGGCGCGGCGCGCAGGAAAGAGACCGGTGAGAAAGCCAACCCCCGCAGAGAATACTGCAATGAAAGTGATGAATGATAGCGGATATCTGAACAGGCTCACTGCTTCACCACCGAAATTGCCTGCGGCAACGGCAAGCAATCCGTTGAGTATCACCCCGATGCCAACCCCGATACCGATACCGACAACACCTCCGAGGAATCCCACAATAAGTGCTTCGGAAACGAACAGGATGACGATATCGCGTGACGACGCGCCGATGGTACGCATGACGCCGATTTCCGCAGTACGTTCAAGAAGTGTCACCGTCATTGTGTTGAACATGCCGATTGCAGAGACGGTAAGCGCGATCCCACCAAAGACCGCGAGCACCGCTTGAATGCCTTGGAAAATTTTGTTTGCTTGCTCGACTGTTTTTGAAAGCGCGGTCACGACGAATCCCTGTGCGATGATGCTATCTTGCACCGGTACTAATGAGTCGCTATCGAGGACGCGCACCTGCACGCGCTCATAAAATGGAATCTGGAAGTATGTCGAAAATTCATCGAGCGGAATGATGGATACGAGCGACGCCTCGTCGCTGGTCACCGCTTTAATTTTATATTCTTTATTGATCGGCACTTCAGTGACATCTTCGCTCCCCTCTTGCTTTACGAACACCCGAAACGTGATGCGTTTACCAATTGCATCTTCGGGATTTTCCAATCCAAAGAGTTTGAGCATCGCGATGGAGATAATTGCGGTGTCGCGATCTTCGAATGCAGTGTCAATCGAGAATAATTCCCCCGCCGATGCCTTGCCTCCAGTGTAGAGAAAGTAGGAAGGCTTCATGCCCTGCAGCGTGGTGTTGCCGGTGAGTCCTTCAAACGTCACTAAGGCGGGAAAACTTGCCATAGGCGAGATATCTTTCACCAACTCATTTGCAGCTATGGCGTCCACGGTCGCCTGGTCAAGCTTCACCGTAAGCGACGGCGGGTTTGCCACATTCAAGCTGAGGAGTGTCTCACCAAAGACGATGCGCTCAAGGATGATCCCTTGCAAACCAAAGCCCAAACCCACCAACGTGACCACCGCGCCCGTGCCGACGCCCATGCCCAAAATCGTGAGCCAAGTACGCGACGGGTTTGTCTTAAACATGCGCGTCGAGAGCATCAAAATATCCTTCATTTGCATACTGTTTTACGAATGAGCGCCCAAGAGTTCGTTAGGCTTAATGACATATCCTCCCTGCGCAATTAATTTCTCAAGATATCGGGAAATGAGGTACGCCTTATCGGTATCGAACGCCATGCCGCCCAAATGGAGCGGGAGTGAGAGCCGCCTTTCAAAATCGTCCCCCGTGATGATGCCGCCGACGCGCTCAGCAACGCTCTCCTGCAAGACCTTAAGCTGATCCGCGGATGCATGTAATTCAATTTCCCCTTTGATATACGTTAAAACGCTTTCAATAAATTTCTGTTGATGCAGAAACATATCGTCGTGGTGCATTTCCTCGCGAAACTTTGCGACATCGCGCGAGTAATTCACCAACGTAAAAAGATTTTTTGCGATGCGACTCACCTCTTCCGCATGCATACCCACTCCCCCGTTCACGATAGGTTTCAACAAATATTCTGCAAACATCTCCTCATCCATAGTGCCTTTGATAACTTCAAGCACTGCTTTTTCGAGCCGCTCGATTTGCGTGAAGCCAATACTCTGCGTCGCAAAGTTCACCAAACTTTTCACTTTGAGTTCAATCGGCTCGGCATAGGGATAGAGACGTGCGAGCTGTTCAATCTCAGTAACGATGGTCTCGCCGGGCTTTACGCGTTTGATCTGCGGCTTTTCCGGATTCACCACAATGCGACGCAACACCCCATCGCGCATATAAAAGACGCGGTGTGCATACGGCAAATATTTGGCATCGTGCGTGACGAGAATCACCGTCTTTCTATCTTTCTCGTTAATCTCCTCGAAACTGTCCATAACGTGCTCGGCGGAGATACTGTCGAGGTTTCCCACCGGCTCATCAGCAAGCAAAATCTCGGGGTCGTTCACCAACGCGCGCGCCACGGCGACGCGCTGCTGCTGCCCACCGGACATGAGGATGGGAAGCTTCTTTTCGAGCATGTCATTGATGCCAAAACGCCGCAGCAATACCCGCGCGCGATCATTACGCTCCGCAACGGTTTTGTTCAAAAACACCATGGGGAGCGCCACGTTGTCGAGCACGGTGATTGAGGAAATGAGGTTGAACTGCTGGTACACGATGCCGATAGTGGTTTGCTGGTAGGCGTTCATTTCTGCGGGCGTATAGCGATAAATATCTTCGCCGCGCACCAGCATGCGCCCATCCGCAGGCGGCACACCACCAAGAATCGTATAGAGCAGTGTCGATTTCCCACAGCCTGAGGGACCGAACAGAATAATGTATTCGCGCGGATAAATTTCTACATTGATATTCTTGAGTGCATTGAATTCATTCGCCAAACCCTTGTTGTAGGTGATGAACATTTTATCCGTCTGCACTGATGTCTTCGACATACATACAGTGTAGCAAACCAAATGCTCTGCATGATTATGTTATTCGTATGCCGCTCGTACTCGGCACCACAGTCACTTCTTCGGTGAGTGTAATTCCATCTGTGGCTTCCACCGCCCTCTTAGAGAGCCGCGCGAGCTCGCACACGTGCGCCGCTGTTGCACCGCCGGTATTCAAAAAATAATTTGCATGGTGCATGCTTGATTGCGCTCCGCCGACATGCATCCCGCGCACATTGGCACGATCCAAAAGCCATCCTGCCGGCACGCGACCCTCACGACTCGTCTGCCCTTCACGCTCATACACCGCACGTATCTGATCGGGCACAACTGGATTCACAAAAAATGATCCGGCGCTTTGTATGTCTTGTATATGCTTGCGCTCGCGCGCAGCGATGGTTTCCGCAGCGATGCGTTCTATCTCAGGAGCAGAGCCGTGCGTAAGACGCAATGTCACTTGTGTAATGACCCATTCGGGATGCGCCTTGAATATACTTTCCCGATACCCGAATGCGCATGCCGCTGTATTGAACATGCGCTCAGTGTTCGCAGCCCCATCATAGACGCGCACCGACTCCACAATATCTTTCATTTCGATGCCAAATGCGCCAGCATTGCCGCGCACTGCGCCGCCGATTGATCCGGGTATGCCCGCGAATTTCTCGAGCCCAGATAGACCAGCGGCCGCAGACGCTTCTACGACTCGCATAAGCGGGGCGCCTGCAGCGCTCGTGATTGTTTCGCCCTGCGTGCTGACGCGATCGTCCTTCATGAGAACAACCAGTCCGTTAAAACCCTCATCGGGAAACAGCGTATTGCTTCCGCCTCCGAGCACAAAACTCTCAATGCCGCGTTCGTGCGCGAACCGCAGCGCGGCAATGAGTTCATCTTCGTTGCTCACCTCGGCAAGCCACTGTGCTGCACCGCCGATATTGAACGTCGTGAGTGGAGCCAGCGCTACGTGTTCTCGTATCTGCATGAGTATGTTATTCGTACTCTTCTATATGAGCACCGAGCTCTTTGAGCCGCTCATGTAAATTCTCATAGCCGCGATTGATGAGATACGTATTACGCAAATGCGATTCGCCCTTTGCGGCGAGCATGCCAATGAGGAGCATCGAGGCGGGGCGTAGCGCGGGCGGCGAATCGATATGCGCGGGGCGTAGCGGCGTCGGCCCGCGCACTGAGACGCGATGCGGGTCATAGAGTGTTATGTTTGCTCCCAGTTTGTTCATCTCCGTAAAATACAGCGCACGATTTTCATACACCCAATCGTGAATGAGTGTTTTGCCATCAGCCTGCGTCGCGACTGGCACAAAGAGCGGTAGATTATCAATATTGAGTCCCGGATACGGCATGGGGGCAATTTTTTCGTCTACCGCAACGAGCGCTGATGGCTTCACGGTGATATCGACGAGCTGCACGCGACCATTGTTGCCAGTACTCCGTTCAGTACGGGAAAAGGCGAGCCCCATTTTAGCGAGTCGCACAAGCTCGAGATCGAGAAAATCTATCGGCGCGCGGCGAATCGTTATTTCTGCGCCGGCGGTCGCCGCAAGCGAAAGGAAAAACATCGCCTCAATAGGATCTTCGCTAGGCTCTCCTTCTGCGCGCATATCTATATGATCAACGCCGCGCACAATGAGTGTGGACGTACCAATACCCTCAATGCGTACACCGAGTTTTTCTAAAAACACACACAGATCCTGCACCATGTAATTCGCCGAAGCGAAACGAATGGTCGTGACGCCGGGAATAAGCGCCGCTGCCATGAGTGCATTTTCAACACCGGTGTCACTCGCCTCATACATCACGATATCTGCGGGATGTTTTTTCTTTGCCTCAACATACCAGCCTTCTTTCGTGCCGCGCATCTCAATACCAAGCGCTTTGAGTGCATCGATGTGCGCTGTGAGTGAACGATTGCCCAATACGCATCCTCCGGGAACCGGTACCACAAAACTTTCTTCCCAATGCGAAAGCGCCCCCACGAGCATGGCAATAGAGCGTGTGCGTCCCGCGGCCTTTTTATCGATGCGATCAAGCCGCAATCGCTCCGGCGGCGTGATGGTGAGTGTATTATGCCTCCCCCACTTCACCGATACGCCAATGCTGCGCAGTACTTCGATAAGGCGATTCACTTCTTCGATGCGCGGCATGCGCATGAGTGTGGTCGTACCACGATTCAAGAGCGATGCGCACAGGAGCGCCACCGCAGCATTTTTAGAAGTATTCACGGCAATCGAGCCGCTCAATTTTCTGCCGCCGTGTACTTTGTAGTTCATGGTTTGTGCATTTTTGTGTGGGCACGAGAAGACTCGAACTTCCAAGAGGTTGCCCTCACTAGCTCCTGAAGCTAGCGCGTCTACCAATTCCGCCACGTGCCCTTACTTCTGCATTGTATATGCTGGCAACGAAAAAGAGGAGGGCTTGTGACCCTCCTCCAGTAATGTCCGCTTGTGGACCTAAGCGAGGACGACTTTCGTCGCCTTGAGTCCCGGCTTACCCGTCTTCGGGTTGACATCCTCTTCGAACGCCACCTGGACTTTCTGCCCCACCTTTAGAGGCTCGACGCCGAGGGTCGGTCCGTGTGCGAACACGTCCTTCCCGCCAACGTCGATAAAGCCCCAACTGTACGAGCCCTTCTCGCTCGTACCGCTGTTCCACTTCTTGACTGTCCCCGGCGCCATCTTGGGTGCAGTTTCGGTCGTAGCGGTTTTATTACGTCCAAACATTCTTTTCTTCCTTTTTCAATTACCGTCAATCTATTCGACGGCATCAATATTATATCACATTCAAACTTTTGTGCAAATCGCTCTGTGGGTCTTTGTTTTGTGCCTGTGAAATAAGAGTTGGTACCGCCCTGCGTGCGCGTGATAGGACTCGAACCTATGACCTCGTCATTATCAGTGACGTGCTCTAACCAGCTGAGCTACACGCGCACGCAAAGTACTACAAAGACTCTTATTCTCCCCCGAGCGACAGGTTTATATGCTGCGCATATTCAGTGACGTGCTCTAACCAGCTGAGCTACACACGCAGCTTCTGCAATATAGCAAAAACTCTTGCATTTGTGTAGTTTTTGTCCTCCCTACACTTTTTGCCTTATGCGGTAAAAAGTGTGCGGGCGTGTACCTGACGCAGAGCTGCTGTACACTATAGACGTGGCTTTGTACGAAAAAATTCCCGCATGGGCATATGCAACCGGCATTGCAGGTGTGTTTGTGGTGCTGGTGGGAAGTATGTACGCAATGGGTCATGTACCGATATGCAAATGCGGATACATAAAACTGTGGCATGGGATTGTGGTGAGCTCGGAGAATTCGCAGCATATCTCCGATTGGTATTCTTTCTCGCACATCATCCATGGATTTATTTTTTACTGGATCGCATGGCTTCTCTTTCCAAAATCTCCAGTGCTCTTTCGCCTGTTACTCGCACTGTCCGTCGAAGTGGCGTGGGAATTGTTTGAAAACACTGATTTCATCATCAATCGCTACCGTGAAGCAACCATCTCGCTCGATTACTACGGTGACAGCATCATCAATTCAGTGATGGACACCGCATTTGCGCTGCTGGGTTTTCTGATGGCGTGGCGGCTGCCGATCGTAATCACGATAGCGCTCATGCTCGCGATGGAAATATGTGTCGGCTGGTATATCCACGACAACCTGCTGCTCAACATCATTATGCTCATCCATCCGTTTCAATTTATCCTAGATTGGCAAGCGAGCACCTGAATTCAACTTCGAAGTGCAACACTCCATGCTTGTAATGGCGTCTTAAAA
>CAYWZA010000004.1:0-58285 GCA_964462785.1 uncultured Candidatus Saccharibacteria bacterium
ACACTAGGCTGGTAATGTACAAGGTTGGTGTTCAAAAATATGGGGGAGGGTCAAATTGATTGCGGCGATCTGAGTGCCCGTTATCACTTTCCGACCACATACGCGGCTGTATCTGACAGCCAAATGAATCGGTGTGGAACCCCTCAACGGTCATTTCGATACCATTTATTGTCGAGCCGGTTGGAATCGAGAATCCAAAATTCTCGAAACTTTGATCATCCCCTTCAGTGCTCTCAGTAGAGTATGAGTTGTTGCTGCTGAAAGCATTGTCAGCATTGCTCCAGTCATCATGGGCGCCATCCTTTGCTGTAGGAGAATTGAAACCCGCTTCAGCGGCAAACAAATCTGACGGGAAGGCTGTAACGGCGGGTGCTCCTATGGAAACAACCATCATTAAAGCGGTTGCAACTGAGGCAATCTTGGAGCTGACGACACTCACCGATGAATTATTAAACAATGAGAGCTTCATGCGCACGTTCATATATTAAATTACGTAAAAAATACGCGCTAAAATTAATGCGGGAATGATATCACATTTCATGAAGAAAAGCAACATGCCGCACTGCACAACACTAAAAAAGCCTTACGTCGTATAGGACATATTAAAGGACATGGGTGTCCTTTATGGGTTTATTGTGATTTCCGCGATTGTTGCTATCGTTAAGGTAGCTTCATAGTGGAAAAACGGGGGGTTGAAATGCCTCTATATTCAATACCGAGCTTGCGCAAACACGTCCGCTGGCAAAGGAGTAAGAGCCTCGTCTATTTACTCTCTGCGACGATCCTCTTTCTTGCCCTGCCAAAGATAATATTTGAACTCTTGGTGGGGAAATTTCCCACTATCGCCGACCAAGTGAGCACCATATTTATTTGGTATCCAATTGTACTCGTAGCGGGAATGTGGGTCATTTTTCGTGCGATATGCGCAGAGGAGCGCACATTGCTGCAGTATGAGAGCGCTCATTTCGGATCATTGCCGAAAACGCGCGCAACATTTCTCAGGCTACTATCGCGTCTGGAAACAAAACATGACGTACGTTTAATCATTTCTGATGCCCTGCGCCACGAAAACATCGTCGCTCTTGCGGTACTCGGAAGGCATGGTCAGCGCTATGTATGGGTTAACCCTCGCATCGAGAGTATGCTGGACGATCGACAAATCGAGGCTGTCCTTGCGCACGAGCTTGCACATCTTCGAGGCACTGACATGTTCGAGCGCCTCTGGCTGGGTGCTGGGCTTGTGGCTATAAACCTCGGTTTTGGGACATGCGGTCTCCTGATTGTTCTTTCGGCTCTCATGAATATCAGTACCAGCGCAGCGGGACAGGGATATATTCTGGCGAGCGTTATTTTTTGTGTCGCCTACGGCATATCTTGGCTTTTGTTCCTAGCGCACTCGCGCACGGCTGAATATCTTGCTGATGTTGGCATGCTTGAGCTTGCGGGTCCAGATTTCCGGACAGACTTAATCAGCGGACTCATCACATTCCATACTGGAAAACGTGAGGCAGAGCTGATTATTCAAAAATATCCAACATTTTTTCACACACACCCTGCGCTTCTTTTCCGAGCCCGTGCACTCAAAGTGCGCCTCGAAAGACTCGATGGGAAGACGATCGCTGTTCCCGACGCTCTTTAAACGCGACCCCGCAGGGGTCGCGTTTTGACTTTCACTTTCGCAGCTGAAAAGTTATCCACATGTATTTACATATTGTCCAGTCTTTGTATATTTACAGCATATGCAACAGGAGGAGTTTGATCCAATCAAACTCCAAGTAGCGCATCGTTGGGTTTTTCGATTAGGCCCGATATTATCAGCTCTCTAATGCGAGCTGCAAAATTAGTTTGCAACTCGAACGGGACGGGAAAAACTACGTGCTAATCCCTCCCCTTTGGCGAGTGAAAACAACAACAATGCCGGCGCGACGCTCCCTCGGGACCGTGCGCAAAGCTGCTGTAGCAAAATTAGCTACAGCCCCCCGCGTAAGCGGTGCAGGAAAACGATTACTAACAACCGGTCGGTATCACTGGATTTTCGACGCAACAAACGTGCCGAAACAAGTGACCCTTGATCCGGCACTTTTGGAGAAAACGCTGCGCGACTTAGCGCGACTCTGCGAGATGAAAATTGTCGGCGGTCCGCTTGCTGTCGAGGGCATTCCCTCGAATCCCGGCTACACCGCAGTGTGCATCGTCGACTTTTCGCACATCGCGATCCACACGTTCTCGAATCCGCGTGAGGTATGCGTCGATATTTTCTCGTGCAAGCCGTTTCAGCCGAAAAAGGTACATGAGTATCTGCTCAAGACCTTTAAAGCATCAAAAGAGCAGTCGATGTTCTATGATGCGCGCGCACCGCACGAATACGGAAAGGTATTGCCTTTTCAAGATTGCGTCAGCGTGCCGCGTGCACTTGCATAATGCAAATGATGCAACAAAAAACACCCCCAACATCTAGCTGGGGGTGTTTGCGTTTCCGGTCCCCAGTGCTGTGTGGGGAATAATTTCATCGGCAAGTCCAAGCTCTACCGCTTCAAGAGCTGGTATGTACCGATCAAATTTCATCATTTCTTTGAGATTCTTTTTACTAAATTTTGGCTTCTTTTGACGAATCCGTTCCAGATAGATGCCATACATACTCTCTTGCAGCCGTTCGTTTTCTTTTGCCGCACTCTGGAAATCTTTTGCATGACCCTTGAACGATTCTGATCCATGATGGATCATCATTGTCGCGTGCTCATGCATACGTCGCATGTCTGCGGCTTGCAGAATGATACTTGCCGCACTCATAACATACCCGCTTGCCTCGATAGTAATCGGGCACGGCGAAGCGCGAATGCGATCATACATGCCAAACATATGATATGCATCGCCACCCGGGTTATTCATCACAATCGTGATGGTGTTGTCTTGTTCGGCTGAAAGCGGCCAGCGCTCTAAAATGCCAAGCCCTTTTTCGAGGCGACTCCACATCTGCGCGTCCACGCCAGATTCACCGCGTTCGAGGTCAACCTGCACGCTTTCGACAATGAGTTTGCGCGAGGGGATGTACAATCCATAGTCGTAAAAGATTTTTATCTCATCGTCTTTGCCGATCGTTTTGCGAGACGACATGGGCTACTCCCTTATGTGCTGTCGTCAATCTATCACAAAGGTGGTCAAAGAAAAAACCCTCCGCAGATCTGGAGGGTTTTTGTCTATGGAGCTTGCGGGAGCTCTTGTTTTTCTAAAAATCGCAAGCCGTGTGCATCAATAAACGCGTGGAGCATTTCCGTTGAAATACTCAGTGCAATGTGGGGTACAGGACCATATGGTCCGGCGGCAACAGCGACGGTCATGCCCACCATTTCAAAGAGATTGCGGTCATTTGAAAAATGATACAATCCTCCACCGGAATTGCCGCCATATACGGGAGCTGTTGAAAGAAAGAAAAAAGACTCCCCCACTGACTCATGCGTAACGCCGAGGATGCCCTGTGTCGGAATGGGACCATACCCCATAGGCGATCCAAGCGCCCAGACAGGGCGAAATGGCTGCAGCGCCACATCTCGCGGTGCGAGATGTGCCACATATGCCATCTGCGGCGACTGCTCAATGCTCAACAGCGCAATATCTTTTTTTTCATCATGCGCAACGACGGTCGCGCGATATTCAGTCGGCTGGGCATCCAAGCTGCTGCTCGCAGCAGTCATGTGCACAACGACAGTGACCGAGGCTGGTGCCGCAGCACCGTTTACCACCCCGTCGGTTTTCTTTTTTGTTTTTTTCTCTGATTTTTTTGCCGGCTCAGGAGGATCCGGCTTGACGACGTGCCAGTTGGTGAATACATACGTGCGTATTTGCTTACCTGTTGCCATTGAGGCATCGCACGCTCCGTCTGGATGCGGGAGTGCCGCTTCGACAGTGCATATTGTTGCGTTGTCGAGATATCCGGAAAAAATAATTGTACCCGAACCAATGCTTGTCTTCCGCAGTACCTGCACCGTCGGATACAGCATGCTCTTTGCCATCTCAGATTCGAGCGCAGGGTCGTTGAAGTGCGATTGCTGTACCGGCTGCGCCTCAGCTGGCTGAAACGCAATAACCGCCATGAGTGCGATTGCATATATACGCATTGAGACTACTCCTATACGTCTATAGGCACGATAGCATGGCGAGCATACCCGCACCATCCATACGGAAAAACACCGCGAGCAAGCTCGCGGTGTTTTGTGGCTCTTGTCAGAGCCCTATAGATCTTGTTCTTGTACACTTCCTCCTTGACCTGGAAGAGCGCCCGGAAAATTCGGTACGCCATCCTTTGGCATCGGGGCCTCTGGAGGCAGGTAATAGAAATGCATCTCACCCTCGGGGTTGAGAGATTTCTGCCAGCGCAGCATGAGTTTTCCTCGCTGCTTGTTCTTTGTATATTCCTGCATCATCTTTCCGATCGAACCTTCGAGTTCCTCAGTGAGAGGAGTCCAGTAATACTGGGAAGTACTGCCTTTATCAACAAGGAACTCGACAATTTTTCTGTCCGGAATTTTGCGGGGAGGGTATACGAGCACCACTCCTCCCCCTTCGTTCATACGTTGCAGCCAGTAAGGCGATGCCCTGAGTGGCTTGCCGAGCTGCGCATGCATTGCAATTGCGCCCGTAAGCATCAGTACGCCTCCCAACACAAAGGTTGTGTTTTTCGCCCACAGACCCATGCCTCGAAAACCGAAATACATGAGACCGCATACAGCAAGAAGCGCTGCCACGCCCCAGTAATTAAAGAAGTGGTTGTACACTTCGAAATCTGGGTCGCTAAACACCATGCTCGAGTAAAGCAAAAGCTTCTCGATTAGATTCATGTCCTCCATGTGCACCTCCTATGACGAACAACGGTTGAGCATGTGGTTGTATTGCAGCCGCAAACATTCCGCATCGGAATGGGACTGCGATACGACTTCCCCTTGCTCATTTAATGTAAAGCACTGGACGGGAACTTCTTGCCCTACCCATTCAAGCTTCACCTCCGTAGAAAGGATCTCTTTCGGTTTTTCTACGATGGATTCGACTCCTGCCGGATTTTTTTGCAGACGAATCCGCATCTTTACCGGGATCACCTTGAGCGACGACCGATTGCCATAGAGATGTACGCTGACGCAATACGTCCCTGCGGGAAAACCGCGGCTGGTAGTCACCTCATAGTTCGCCGGATCCGCAAAGGGAATGCAGCCGGACATCATGGTGCTTGCCGTCTGGTAGATACAGCCCAAGTCATCTCGATTGTGGTCGAGTGTCTTGCTGTGTCCATTCGAGTACCCAACAGGCTTTTCAAGATCTTCGGCAAGACGCCCGCGGTATTGCACCCACAAGTCGACGTCCGTCCATATCAGATCCTGCTGACCTGTGGCTGTGTTTGTGACCTTGGGGTCAGTTACGTTCCAGTACGCCTCGAAAATAACGTTGCCCGGACTGACGGCAGCCAGGCTCGGATTTTCAACTTGCTTTTTTGGGTCGCTGACCGCGGCAAGCAAAGTGAGCATGAGTGCCGCAAACGCCACAATTGAAACGATGAGCATGTCGCGAATGGCGGTGTTGATACCGTCTCCCCCGAATGCGTCTTCCGACTCGTAGCTGTCCATCATTGTGCGGGTCTCCTTATGTCTTGTGCTTGAGCGCCCGGAATATCCGGTGCTTCAAGTCGTATGCGCCACTTCTAGCGAAACGATACATCTGGCGCACGATGGTATAGACAATGATACCAATCATTGATGTGCCGAAGAGCGCAAGATGCCGTGCCATCTCAGGCAATTTCGCCATCACGTCTTCGGGTTTGATTCCAGTGAGGACACCGAATGTTTGCGTTAGTCCGTCAATGGTACCGATGATGCCCACAATGACGGCGAGGTTGGCGATGTGCGCAAGCGTATCAATATGCTTGCCCAGCGTATCGCGGACAATCTCCTTAAGGAGGTCTCTATCGTGATCCTTGTCTTCGACCAGCGGAAGTCCGAAGAGGTCTATGACCTCTGGCGAATCCATGCCACCTGGCCGCTTGACCGCATTGAGTCCTCGCGAAATTTTCCAAGTCACCCACAGACACTTTGCGCAAGCCGCCAAAAGAAGGACGGCAAAAGCAAGATTGTAATGAATCTTGAATGTTGCCAACCAATGCTCGATAATTCCCGCGTTCCACAGATACCCGAACAGGATAGCTGTGGCCATGATGAGTAGCAACGCGTGGAAAAATTGACGGTAATCATGATCCTTGGTCTTTGCGACCGGACCAAGCTTGATCGCTACCATTTCGAAAATCTCCTCTATGTAACTGCTAATCTGCAGCGATGCCTCGTTTTGTTATATGCCTCATGGGAGGGGGTGTCAATGGATTTACTGCCTCGACCCCCATGCATTGACCATATATGTGATCCGTGTTAGATTTGCCCTATCGGGTTTGACTCCGATATGCAGGCGGTTTTTGAAAGAAGCCGTACAGCAGCGTAAAGAAGAAAAAGAGTCGGTTTTTTCAAGACGTTTGCACTAAAGCATTTTTACGAACTAGCACAATTGAACATGAGTTCAGGAACAATTGCCCGCCTCACGGATCGTGGTTACGGCTTCATTAAGCCAGATGGTGGAGAGAAAGATCTCTTCTTCCATGCCAAGGATCTCCAGGAAGTGCGCTACGACGATCTGCGCGAGGGAGACAAAGTCTCTTTCGAGATCGCCGAGAGCCCAAAGGGCCCGAACGCAGTTAGCGTTCGCCGTGGTTAATCCGCGGTCAAAACAAAAACAGCGCCTCACGGCGCTGTTTTTGTTTTCGGCACTGCAGGCAGTGGGGTGAGGTCTAAGCGCGCATGCACGCGTGTTGAGACAGCGCAGTGGTGATACTGCCCGAAGTTACCAAAAGCGATACTGTGAGCGAAGACCTGCACCCCTCTGCCTGCATCAGCAGAACAAGAACCCCGTTACCAATCTATCGGCTTCTCGCCATGCTCTTTCAGGTATGCATTGGCTTTGCTGAAATGCTTGTTGCCAAAAAAGCCGCTCGCGGCAGAGAAGGGTGACGGATGCGCGCTCTCGAGCACGCAGTGCTTGCTGCGATCAATGTGCGCGCCTTTTTGTTTTGCATAATTTCCCCAGAGCATGAACACGAGATGTTCGCGCTCGCTCGACAACGCGCGCACCACAGCGTCGGTGAATTGCTCCCATCCCTTTCCTTGATGACTTCCCGCCTGCGATGCACACACGGTCAACGTTGCGTTCAAAAGCAGCACGCCTTGCTTTGCCCAATGCAAAAGATTCGCATCCGCGTGCGCCGCGCGCCCCAGATCGCTTGCAATTTCCTTGAAAATATTTTGAAGCGATGGGGGAGTCGCGACGCCGTCATCAACAGCAAAGCAGAGCCCATTCGCCTGCCCCGCTCCGTGATACGGATCCTGCCCGAGGATAACCACCTTCACCTGATCAAATGGGCACATATCGAACGCCCGAAAAATGCGCTTGGGCGGTGGAAATACTACCCCGCGTGCATACTCCTTTTTTACAAATGCGCTGAGGGTCGGAAAATACGGCTCCTCAAATTCTCGCGCTAACTGCTCATGCCATGACGGTTCGATCTTGATTGTCATGATGCGATGGTAGCACACCCCTACACCATGTGTGTGTTGCAGTGCGTTGTCGAGCAACCTGTGGCATGCTATAGAGCAGATAGATAAGCATAGGAGCAACTCGTGGGCGGGAAACGTACTGACAGCCACCGCATCTACTCTGAATCAGAGCTCGCGGTGCGATTAAAATCGGGCACACTTAATACGCATCATCCGCTGCCGCAAAGCAGGTGGGATCGTAAAAGCAAGAACGACACCGTCGAGCTTAACGTGCATTTGCATACCGTACTGTGGCACGGCCAACTCTTCAGCAACATGATTGCCCGGGAGGTCGCGACGCAATTGACAGTGTGGTGGAAAGAGGGGCATATCTTCCTCGGCAACAAGCGCAAGGGAAAATTTTACTGCGGCTATACCGCGCCTGGCACGCTTGATGAGCAGTGGCGTCGTCCGGAGATCAAACTTTCGATGACGCGGGATCAGGTCGAAGCATTCAATCACCTTTTTGGTCTTCGTACTGACCCGGCCGTGATTGAAAAAATTCTCAACAAATATTTTTTGCATCCTACAACCCCCGTACAACTCATTCCCTCGTGGAGCTTCTGGAGCCGCTAGCATATGCTAGCGGTTTTTCTTTTTCGCGGCATGGTGAGCACAGGCATCCTGTGGGCTTAATAAACTCATCAAAATATTCTTTCCCGTAATCAATAGTGAGCTCCTCGCCAGTCTCGATCCGACGCACCGCATAAAAAAATATCTGCTCACCTTCGATGATCGCTTCACAATTCGGGTTGCATGAATGATTCACGTATCGCGCAGTGTTGCCAAATGCCGCACCATCAATCGTCCAGCCATTTTCAAGATCAAAGAGATACCGTGTGGTGAGCGCATCCGCAAGCGGGGTCGGAATCTTGATGCCGGTGTATTCGATGACACACACACCTTTGCGAAACGACTCGCGCGCAAAAAGCCCACGACCCGTGACCGAGCGACGAACTTCCCATCGACTGTTCATAGAACCAGAAAATACAACACGCCACAGTTTTACGCAAGCGCCGCCTATGCATGGTGCAATTTTTACGGCATAATATGTGTATGTCTCCCGAAGCATCAGCGCTCGCCACCCCACTCTTGTGGATCATATTTGGAGCGGCAGCGCTCGTCAGCGCTATTCTCGGCATCATTATTGCCTACCATTGGACCCGCTTTAGTGCCAACCCTGTCCTTTCATTTTTTACGATTGCTGTATACGCGGGTGGATGCGTTGTTCTTTTAGGAATTATGTTTGCAAGCGTCGTCGCTCTTACATTTTAGACTTGTATGTCCCACACCACCTTCACCATCCATCCCGACGAGCAGATATCGCTGCATCTACACAAGCACTGGTTTCTGCTCCTGCGCGATGCTGGCGGTGTTGTCCTTGCTGGCGTGGCGTTGCCGCTTTTGAGTGCGCTGGCGCTCGGTAATCTGGAAACGGTGAGCAACACCGTCGCCGCGCTCTATATTTTCTGCATATCAGCATGGCTCCTCGCCATCTGGATTAGCGTCGCTGTCATTTGGACGAATTATTATCTCGATATGTGGGTGGTCACCGATCACCGCATCATTCATGTGGAGCAATATCGCCTGTTTGTGCGCGAGGTGGTCACACTGCCGCTTGAGCGCGTGCAGGATGCCCGCATCGTCTACAACGGCTTCATCGAAACAGTGCTCGATTTCGGTACCATCCATGTGCAGAGCGCCGGCGCTGATGTCCATGAGGTGTCCATGGATGGCATGCCTTCACCAAATACCATCAAGCAGGAAATTCTCGCAAGCGTAGACCGGTTCCGCGAAGCGCATGTGTACACGCGCTCTTCCTAGATGCTGGCTGGCACGAACATCATCGCTAACGTATTATTTATACCATCACCATGAAAAAGAAAGCGCTTTCGACCGAGAGCTATAAGGGCGTCCGCGATTTCTATCCGGAAGATCAATTCATACAGGAGTATCTGTTTGAAACCATGACAAACGTGTGTGAGCGCTTCGGCTACGAATCATACAACGCGAGCATCCTCGAGCCCGCCGAGCTGTATCGCGGCAAGACGAGCGAGGAGATTGTGAACGAGCAGACATACACATTCACCGACCGCGGTGATCGCGAGGTGACGCTCCGCCCCGAGATGACCCCGACCGCCGCGCGCATGGTCGCGCACAAGCGACACGACCTCGTCTTTCCGCTACGCTGGTACACTATCGCAAACGTCTTCCGCTATGAGCGACCGCAGCGCGGTCGCCTCCGTGAGCACTGGCAGCTCAATGCCGATATCTTTGGCGCAACGGGAATAGAAGCTGAAGCGGAAATAATCGCCCTCGCCCACCAGATCATGCTCGACATTGGTGCCACCGAGCACGACTTCGAAATTCGCGTCAGCGATCGCACGCTGCTCAACGCTATTTTCGAAGGCTGCGCACTTGCCGATGACGAGCGCCGCCGCGTCACGCGCCTTCTCGACAAGCGCGACGAGATGGAAGATTTCCGTGCCGCCGTGATGAAGGTTGTCTCCGCAGAAAAAGCCGACGCATTGCTCGACGGGCTTTCGCGCGCAAGCTCAAATGCACATCTCGAAGAATTGCTGAGTTTGCTCTACAAGCTCGGCATCACCAATGTGCATATCGACACTGGCATCGTGCGCGGATTTGATTACTACACCGGTATGGTGTTTGAAGTCTTCGACACTGCCGCGCAAAACACACGATCAATTTTTGGCGGAGGTCGCTACGACAATCTTCTTGCCATGTTCGACCAAGAGCCCGTTCCCGCAGTCGGGTTTGGTATGGGTGATGTGACCGCGCGCGATTTTCTCGAAACGCACGGCCTTTTGCCACGCTACATGCCCGCGACCGAGCTCATGCTTTGCGTCATGGATGCAAAGCATACCGCGCATGCGATGAAACTCGCTCAAGATTTACGCCGCGAGGACGTCGCCGTCGCAGTCAATTTTTCAGGCAAGCGCATCGGCGATCAAGTAAAGCAGGCCGATAAGCTCGGCATTCCGTTCATCGTCGCTATTGGCGACAAAGAGCGCGATTCAGGCCAATACACACTGAAGCACCTCCCGACTGGCAACGAATTCATCCTCCCCGCCGAAAACATCCCCTCCCACATGCTCTCGGCGCTGGGCTAAAATGGCTCAATTTGGGGTGATTTTTAAGAAAATCTTGACAAAGTAAGCTTATGGGTATATAATGTACATATGATCAAACAGGACACCGAACCGATCGCTTAGTGTGCTCCCGCGAGATCGCCTCGAAAAGACCCCTGTGTGGGGTCGGGCACGAGAGTGGGTGCCTAACAAGCCCACTGAATTGCCCAAAACAAACGGGCCCCGCGCTTTAAGCCGGGGCCCACGTTTTTTAAAATGTTTTCCACAGCGTCTCTTTTTATGCTTCTGCTACAATGCCTCGGTGCGCATCATTACCTTTGACATAGAAACATCAAATCAGTTTTCCGAAGTGGGGTCGAATGATCCAACGAAACTCGATATATCAGTTGTCGGCATTCACGATTCGGAAACAAACGAGCTTCAAGCTTTTTTCGTCCACGAATTTTCTCAGCTTTGGAAAGTAATCGAGAGCGCAGATGCGCTCGTCGGATATAATTCAGATCACTTCGACATCCCTCTTTTAAATAAATACTACCCTGGCGACCTCATGCGTATTAAAAGCATCGATATTCTGAAAGAAATTCATGGCGCGCTCGGGCGGCGCGTAAAGCTTGATGCAGTCGCCGAAGGTACGCTCAAAGAGCGAAAATCCGGCCACGGACTTGATGCTATAAAATGGTGGCGTGCTGGCGAGAAAGAAAAAGTCCGCGATTACTGCCTCAAAGATGTCGAGATCACACGCAAAGTATTCGACTACGCGCTCAAAAACGGTTCACTCAAATTTACCGAGCTTGGCAAAACTAAGGAAGTAAAGCTCGACACCCGCCACTGGCTGACGCAAAAACGATCTGCGCTGACGCATACGTTGGGATTCTGATAAAAAAGCGGCCTGCCCCGCGAAGGGCAGGCCGCATTTATGGACACCATCAGACCCACTTGAGGTCGACGATGTAGTAGTCTCCATCGCCGTACGCTAGATCCTCATCGTACGGAACATCGATCTTCACGGTCACAAGCCCGGCATATCGGACTGTCACCCACGCGGAAAACATGTGCAGCTGCGAGCTTCTCCACGCTTCGCTCTTGTCTTCCATAAAGCACTTGTCCGAGCCGAACATGTCGAGCTTCTCGAACAAAGGGTGTCGTACTTTTCCGGTATCGACATCCCCGTCGTAATCCTCACGATGCCACCAATACCACCAATGGTATAGCCGCGTTTCTTTGGCTGACTGCACCACTGTATCGATCTCATCCGCCATCCCATCGAGCTTCTGCAAGAAGCCCATGAGCGGTGGGGGTTCAAGAGGTCTTGCACCTTCGGCTGTGATCTCTGCCGATGTGCTCTCCGCCTCTGATGCAAGTTTCCTCAATTTGTCCATCCGCTTGAGCCCTTGGATGAAATGGCATATTTCCACATTCGTCTGCATAGCTCTTCTTTCCTGTTCCTGTTGAAAAAACGGCGAGCGCTTTACTCAACCGATTTTTATTATACACATACTTGATTGATTCGTCAAGTGCACTTTGGTTAACGCGTCACCATAGTGAGCACCGCCGCAGCAAGCGCGAGTCGATACCAGACAAAGACCATCATTGAATGCGTGCGGAGATAGCGCATGAGGTAGTGGATGACAGCGAGCCCGACGGCAAACGCCATGGCCGCTCCGATAATGATTGCTGGGAGATCATTCCCCACTCCGGTCACACTCAAGTCAGCTATTTTCTTAGCACCGGCGCCGAGCAAAAGCGGCACGGCAATCAAGAACCCAAAACGCGCGGCGTGCTCGCGTCGCAATCCCAAAAACATTCCGCCGGCAATCGACATACCCGAGCGACTCATGCCGGGAATGAGTGCGAGCGATTGAAAGAATCCTATAGCAAGCGCTCCCTTAAATGCTGGCGCCCCGCTCTCATCAAAAGCGCGCGCCCATTTCTCTGCTGCCCACATTATAAGCGAGCCGATGACCAGCATTGTGGCGACGAGCTCTGCACTTCTGAAAACGGTGTTCATTTTGTCTTCAAGCAAGACGCCGAGTATCACCGCGGGAATCGTGGCGAGCACAATACCAAACAGTAGGCGTACGGATGTGCTTTCGGTCGGTCGCCGCAACATGAAATCAATTGCGGTGCGCACGAGCACGCGTATATCAGTATGAAAATATACTAAGACTGCGCAGGCGGTCGCAAAATGAAGCATTGCGTCGAAAGCTAGTCCCCCCTCAAGACCAATGCCGAATAACTCACGCGCGAGTATCAAATGCCCCGAAGATGAAATCGGAAGAAATTCGGTCAATCCTTGCACCACGCCGAGTGTGATTGCGTCAAGTATGGACATGTAGTGGTGTCTCTATGATATACTGCACAGGTTAATTATCATAGCTGCAAAATATTTATGGACACCATGCAAAGACTCGCCGTACCGCTCGCTATCGTCGTCGCCGGAGCACTCATCGCCGTCGCCCTTTATTTCTCAAATCAGAATCGTGTTGCCGGTCCTACGGGAAATGAGCAGCGGCCGACCGTCGCGGAAGATATACGCGGTGTCCAGAAGGACGATCATGTCCGCGGCAATCCAAACGCAGAGCTCGTCATCGTTGAATATTCAGACACCGAATGCCCCTTCTGCAAAAATTTCCACAACACAATGAAGCAGGTGATTGATACTTACGGTGCTGATGGAAAGGTGGCATGGGTGTATCGCCATTTCCCGCTCGCCCAGCTCCATCCGAAAGCTCCGCACGAAGCGGTGGCGCTTGAATGCGCAGCTGAGCTCGGCGGCAATGAAGGCTTCTGGAAATACACGGATAAAATTTATGCAGTGACGCCATCCAATAATGGGCTCGATACCGCGCAGCTTCCGGTGATCGCCGAGCAGGTTGGTCTCGATAAGGCTGCCTTCACCACCTGTCTCGAGAGCGATAAGCATAAGGCACGCGTCGACAAAGACATGGCAGAGGCAGTCGCAGCCGGCGGGCAGGGCACGCCGCATTCGATCATCATCTTCGGTGGCGAGCAGCTTCCGATTGAGGGCGCACAACCATTCGAAGTCGTGAAGAACATGATTGATACGTTGCTTGCCGGGCAGGAATAGCGCGGCGCGACTATCTCCATTCGGAAAACAAAAAGAGGACCGGGGAGCGAAAGCTTCCCGGTCCTATGTGTCTTCACTTTTATTTCTTCGACCAGTCGATACACGCAGCGAATATCAGAATCAGGGGCACCGCGTACAGTGCCGAACCGATGGCCTCGCCCCAATGAGGCTCATTTTGGAAAGCCTCTAAGAACAGGCTGCCGAGCACCATGCCGACACTGAACATGACCGCCTTCATCAATACACTCATCGTCTTCTCCTTTTTGAGTTGCTTAAATTTTCGTGACGGATATCTTAACCCGTCCCAGATACCTTGCCGCCAGTTGCCCCACAGCAAATGGGATCAGCACGTACACTGGACCATACGCTACGAGCCCAAGTAAAACGTATCCAATCCCAGAGTCTCCGGGATAGGACGCTGCCGCCATCACGATGCCCAGGTAGCACCCAACCACGACAGCACACAGCTTCCAGACGGCGCTAGCCGTTTTTGACGTGTAACCTACCAATCCTGAGAGGATGGCAGTGGGTATCGTCACATACCAAAACATGACAAACACCACCATCAATATTTCTAAGTGCGTCAAAATATCTTGCTGCACGTGTGTCTCCTTAGTTTCAGTGGCACCTTCGCCACCTTTTTACATTATACTACATTTGGATCTAATATGCAACTTTTCATGGGCAATCGCACCATGCATGAGTTATGAATTTTCATGAAAGACTGCTACAATTTCGCACATGTCGCATACAGCACTGGAAGTACAGAATATCAAGAAACGCTACGCAAATGGCACCGAGGCACTGAAAGGTGTCTCGCTCACGGTGCCGCAGGGCGACTTTTTTGCACTCCTTGGTCCCAATGGTGCAGGTAAAACCACCATCATCGGCATCGTGACTGGGCTCGTTACCAAGACGGAGGGCACCGCGTCAGTGTTTGGCAATGATATTGATTCCGCAACCGAACAGGCAAAGGCCTGTATCGGGCTCGTCGGGCAGGAAATAAATTTCAACCCATTTGAGAAGCCACTTGATATCGTGGTCAATCAGGGCGGCTACTATGGCATCCCCCGCTCTGTTGCAATACCGCGCGCCAAAAAATTGCTCACCGATCTGGGGCTCGGAGAGAAAATGCTGCAGCGGGCAATGACGCTCTCGGGCGGCATGAAGCGCCGGCTGATGATCGCTCGCGCACTCATCCATGAGCCGCGTTTTCTCATCCTCGATGAACCCACCGCCGGAGTCGACGTCGAGCTGCGCCGCAGCATGTGGGATTATTTGCGCACACTCACTAATGAGGGTCTCACTATCTTGCTTACCACGCATTATCTGGAAGAAGCGGAGCAGCTTGCGAAACACGTCGCGATCATCAATAAGGGCGAGATTATCGCGCACGGCACCATGGAGGAAATCCTCGCCATGCATGATGGGAGTGGCGAGGGCGATGGCTATCGTGGCGGACGCCTCGAGCAAGTGTTCTTAAAGCTTACCAGCGGGCAATAACCTATCACCATGACACCCTACCAAAAATGGATTTCGTTCTATACGATGCTGCGCAAGGATGTGGTGCGCATGTTTCGCATTTGGGTGCAGACTTTTCTTCCTTCGGTCATCACCTCCACGCTCTACTTCCTTATTTTCGGCACGGTGCTGGGCTCACAAATCGGCGATATGCAGGGCGTGCCGTACATGACATTCGTGGTTCCTGGGCTCGTCATGCTCGCCATCGTCACCACCTCCTATGCAAACACTTCGTTTACTTTTTTCACGTCAAAATTTTTCGCACGCTCTATTGATGAGATTTTAGTCTCCCCGACTCCCCCATGGCTCCTCGTTGCAGGGTTCGTTGCCGGTGGCGTGGTGCGCGGTACGCTCGTGGGACTCCTCGTGCTTGCTGTCTCGATATTTTTTACCGGTCTCTACCTGAGCATGCATAGTGCCCTTATCGTGCTCGCATTCGCGGTGTTGACCGCACTCGTTTTCTCGCTCGCGGGATTGGTCAATGGTATCTATGCAAAATCCATCGATGGAATCAACATCGTGCCCACGTTCGTGCTCACCCCGCTCGTATACCTCGGCGGCATCTTTTATTCAGTGCATGCGCTCCCTGCGTGGTGGCAAACAATCACCTTCGCAAATCCCCTCTTCTATCTCATCAACGGCTTCCGCTATGGCTTCCTCGGCATCACCGATGTATCAGTGTGGCTCTCCGCAGGTGTGCTCTTGGGGATGATCGCTATACTCGCCGGCATGAACTGGTACTTCCTCCGCACCGGCCTTGGACTCAAAAATTAGAGCCTGCACTGGCGCTTTCTTGCGCAGGACATTATAGTGAAAAGAGACGCCATGGAGATACTCGATGACCTCAATTCCGGATACCATCAAAACTGCATACATTGCGTGCGAATTTGAGACGAAGGAATCAGCGGGCGCTTTCTTGCAACGCTGCATGAATGAACGCCCGAGTGTACGTGTCACCCTCGCAGACCAAAGAACAGTCATCATTCCGCGTGATCAGACAGAAGCACTACAGGAGATCATGACGAGTGTGCCGCCGAAAGCATTTCACGAAGTGCGCGCGATGTCAGAACGCACTCCGCATGAAGCAGCCTTGGCGCGTGGATGGCTCAGAGAGGCATTCGGACTTACTGAGAAGGAAAAAGCATACCTTGATGCCTTGGATGAACGCGCTGAGCGAATGAGAAAGGTTCTTAATCTGCCAGACCCGGGTGAAGAGCGCAAACGGCTGCTGGCTATGGGAATTCCGCCTGAAAAAGTCGAGTGGATGATTATTGAACATATACTCACCTCCATTGGTTTTCGACGCAAGTATTAAGCGCCGAACAAAAAGGGCCGGGATTGCTTCCGGCCCTTTTCTTTTTTGATAAGTAGTTTTTTTATGTTCTATCACCACCGCCGAAGAAGCGCTTAGGGCGTTCGTCCTCCTCGGGCATGTTGGCGTAATATTCCTCCTGCATCGCCTTCATCTTTTCTGCCTTCTTGCTGCCGGGGAAGCCGCTGCCCGCAGGGATAAGGCGACCGATGATGACGTTTTCCTTGAGACCCACGAGGCGGTCGGTCGAGCGTGCGAGCGATGCTTCCACAAGCTTCTTGGTCGCATGCTGGAAGGATACCGATGAGAGGAACGAGCTGCGCGAGAGCGCCACCTCTGCGATACCGAGGACGAGCATCGTGCCTTTTGCCGGCTCGGTACCTGCCTCTTTCGCTGCAGTATTTGCGCGCTCGAATTCGAAATCTTCCACCACATCATTTGCAGAGAACGCTGTGTCGCCTGAATCGCTGATCTCAACACGCGAGAACATCTGCTTCACAATGACTTCGAGATGCTTGCGTGCGAATGATGCGCCCTGCAACTCATAGATGCGCGTGACTTCGTCGATGATGTATTCCTGCGCGCGCGCCTTGCCGCCATATTCGAACACCTCCTCGATATTGGCGGGACCATCGGTGAGGAACTGCCCCTTCACCACTGCGTCGCCTAACTTCACCGTGAGCATACGTGCGGGGTGGATGTGATATTCAGTGTCGCGCTTTGGTGCCTTTGCGGATTCCGGAGTGATGGTGACCACATGCTCGTTGTCTTCCATGGTAATGCTGGAGATGACGCCAGAGACGCGTGCAACGGTCGCAGGCACTTTCGGCTTGCGGCGCTCGAACACTTCTTCGACGCGCGGCAGACCCATGGTGATGTCGCCGCCTGCAGCCGCCACACCACCGGCGTGGAAGGTACGCATCGTGAGCTGGGTTCCCGGCTCGCCGATTGCCTGCGCTGCGACAACACCCACTGCTTCACCCAAGTCGACGATCTCTTGCGTCGAAAGATCAATGCCGTAGCAGTGTGCACACACACCGCGCATGGTTCTGCATGTCATAGGGGAGCGGATCGCGATCTCATTCTCCGTCGAAGCTTCGATTTCCTGCGCCTCAAGCGCGGTCAATAGGTGATTGCGCTTGAATCCAAGCACCGGCTCTGCGAGCACTCGTCCTGCGACGCGTTCTGCAAAGCTTGCGCCGATGTTGTCCTTGCCGGGGCGCATCACCGTAATGAAGTCCTTAGTGCCACAATCTTTCTCGAGCACCACGACGTCCTGCGCAACGTCGAAGAGACGACGCGTGAGATAGCCGGCGCGTGCGGTGTTGAGCGCGGTGTCGGCGAGACCTTTGCGCGAACCGTGGGTAGAGATGAAGTATTCGATTGGCGAGAGACCCTCTTTCATGGACGCGATAATAGGGAATTCGATGATTTCACCTTGCGGCGTGCTCATGAGTCCCTTCATACCCGCCATCTGGTGGAGCTGTCCGGCAGAACCACGTGCGCCAGAAGTCACCATGTTGTGCACCGGTGTTTTCGGATCAAGGTTTTCGATAAGTGCCTTGCGGATCTGATCTGATACTTTAGTCCATGCTTCGATGACGCGCTGATAGCGTTCCTGCTCAGTGAGCAAGCCGGCGTTGTATTGCGCCCACAGCTCAGCGACAGCCTCCTGCCCTTCTTTCACAATCGCGTCTTTCTGGTGCGGCACGAGCACATCAGCATAGCTGAAGGTGATGCCCGCGCGCGTCGCATAGGTAAAGCCGAAGGTCTTGATCTTGTCGACAATTTTCGGAATACCATCAAGCGAGTAGAGTTTCACCAATTCCTGAATGATGCGCGCCATGCGCTTCTTAGTCATTTCCTCGTTGATGTACGGGAATTCGTTTGGCAGCGATGAGTTGAAGAGCAAGCGACCGATGGTCGTTTCAAAAATCTTGCCCTCGAATTGCGCATATTTCACGTTGTCGCTCGGAAGAATTTTCACCTTTGCGCGGAAGTCGACGTCACCAAAATCGTACGCGGTGATCGCGGCATTTGGTGAGGGGAATGACTTCCCTTCTCCTTTGGATCCGGGGATTTCCTGGGTCATCCAGAAGCAGCCGAGAATCACGTCTTGGCGCGGCTCGGTGATGACATCGCCCGATCCTGGCTTGAGGACGTTCTTGTTTGCAGAGATGATGGTGCGAGCTTCGAATTGTGCTTCAGGAGAGAGCGGCACGTGTACCGCCATCTGATCGCCGTCGAAGTCTGCGTTGAATGCGGGGCAGACCAATGGGTGCAGCTGGATAGCGTTGCCCTCGATGAGCATCGGGCGAAATGCCTGGAAGCTCTGGCGGTGCAGCGTCGGTGCGCGGTTCAAAAGCACGTGCTTGTCTTTAATCACCTCTTCGAGAATCGCCCACACTTCCGGAATGCCGTCTTCGACGAGGCGCCCTGCGCCGCGAATGTTATATGCGAGTTCGCGCTCCAAAAGCCCCGCAATGACGAACGGGCGGAAAAGCTCGAGTGCCATATGCTTGGGAAGGCCGCACTCATCGAGTTCGAGCTCCGGACCGACGACGATAACCGAGCGACCGGAATAATCGACGCGCTTACCGAGCAGGTTTTGGCGGAGATAGCCGTGCTTACCCTTGAGGTAATCCGCGAGTGATTTGAGTTCACGACGGCGTGCACCCAGTACGCCGAGCGAGGTACCGCCACGGCGAATGGAGTTGTCCAAGAGTGCATCCACCGCTTCCTGCAGAATGCGCTTTTCGTTGCGGAGAATGACTTCCGGCGCATTGATGGAAAGCAATTTGCGCAAGCGATTGTTGCGGTTGATGACGCGGCGGTAGAGATCGTTCAAATCCGAAGATGCGTGGCGTCCGCCTTCGAGTGCAACCATCGGGCGCAGTGCGGGCGGCACGACGGGAAGTCGTGTGAGGAACATCCATTCAGGGCGCACGTTTGAGCGGAGCATGGTTTCGATGAGCGCAAGGCGACGACGAATTTTCTCACGATCAGCTGCCGGTGCTTTCTCCAGATTGGTGAGCAATTTTTCCTCGAGCGCCTTCAAATCGAGCGCCTTGAGAATGTTGTACAGTGCCTCGGCGCCAATCGTTGCATCAAAAAATGCGCCATACTTCACCGCAGCGAGGTGGTATGCCGCTTCATCGAGCACGATGCCTTCGACGATGTGTTCGATGTCTTTCTTTGCCTGCATCGCAAGATTCTTGAGACGCAATTTTTCGTTGTCGTTGTTTGATGCTTTTACTTTCGTATCAAGCTCGCGCTCAAGCTCTTTCAAGAGACGCGTCTTTTCCTCCTGGTTCACCTTGGTCACAATATAGCCGGCAAAGTAGACGACCTTTTCGACGTCTGCCGCCGAAAGACCGAGAATAAGTGCGATACGCGACGGGATGTTGCGGAGATACCAGATGTGCGCGACGGGCGATGCAAGATCGATGTGCCCCATGCGCTCGCGGCGCACGATGGCACGCGTGATTTCAACACCGCATTTTTCACACACGATGCCTTTGAAGCGGATACCGCGATATTTACCGCAATAGCATTCATAGTCGCGCTCAGGACCGAAAATCTTCTCGTCAAACAAACCGCTCTTTTCCGGGCGCTGTGTGCGATAGTTGATGGTTTCTGGTTTCGTCACTTCGCCGTACGACCATTCAAGCATGCGCTCAGGGCTCGCGAGCGAGATCGAGAGCTCGCTGAAGTCCTGCGGAATGGAATCTCGTTTTGGTGTCATAGAATTTTTTGAAGTGATTAAAACCTAATTACGGGCTTCACGGGGCGCGCGCGGTCGAAAGGCGCGCTCTGAGCCACCGCTAAATTGAATATCGATGCCCAAGCCGCGCAAATGGCGTACCAAGACATTGAACGTTGCGGGAATATTCGGTTCTTTGATGCGGGAATTAAAGACGATGGAATCGAACGCTGCAGAGCGACCGAGAATGTCGTCTGATTTGATGGTGAGCATTTCGCGCAGGGTATATGCGGCTCCGTAGCCCAAGAATGCCCACGCCTCCATTTCGCCGAGGCGCTGACCGCCATTTTGTGCCTTGCCGCCCAACGGCTGCTGGGTCGTGAGCGAGTACGGACCAATCGAGCGCATGTGGATCTTGTCTTCCACCATGTGATGGAGTTTGAGCATGTACATGATGCCCACAGCGATCGGCTGCGCAAATGCCTCGCCGGTGCGACCGTCAAAGAGCACGCGCTTTCCGTCATCCTGGAATCCGGCTTTTTTGAGTTCTTCGCGAATTTCCTCTTCGGTTGCCCCTGCAAATGACGGCACCACGGCCTGATAGCCAAGTGCGTCTGCTGCAAGACCCAAGTGGAGTTCGAGAATCTGTCCGAGGTTCATACGCGACGGCACGCCGAGCGGGGTCAAAATGATATCCACCGGCTCGCCGTTCTCATCGAATGGCATGTCTTCTTCCGGGAGTACGCGGGAAATAACACCCTTGTTGCCGTGGCGTCCGGCAAGCTTATCGCCCACCAAGACAGTGCGCAGCTGAGCGACTTCTATATGAATGCGCTTTATGACGCCAGACTCGAGCGTGTCGCCGTTCTCGCGTGAGAATACCTGCACCGAGACGACGCGTCCGCGCTTGCCGCCATCCATGCGGCGCGATGTGTCTTTCACATCTTTTGCTTTTTCGCCGAAGATTGAATGGAGCAGGCGCTCTTCAGGTGAAAGCTGCACTTCGCCTTTCGGAGTCACTTTACCGACGAGAATATCGCCGGGGCGCACCTCAGCACCGATGCGGACGATGCCGTCTTCATCGAGATTGCGGAGTTTAAATTCGGAAACGTTTGGAATATCGTGTGTCGTCACCTCGGGACCAAGCTTCGTGTCGCGCACGATACATTCAAACTCTTCTATATGTATCGAGGTGAAGCGCGCGTCTTTTGCCATACGCTCGGAGAGAATGATGGCGTCTTCGAAATTTGCTCCTGACCACGGCATGAATGCCACGCGGACGTTCTGCCCGAGGGCGAGCTGACCGTCGACAGTCGATGACATGTCGGCAAGCACATCGCCGCGCTTCACTTTATCGCCTGCAGAAACGCGCGGGCGCTGGTGGAACATGGTAAAGCCATTGGTGCGTGAGAAATTCACGAGCTGGTACTCGCGCTTTTTGCCGTCTTTGTTTTCAACAACGATTTTGCGGGCATCGGCATAGGTCACCTCACCGGCTTCTTCTGCAATGATGAGGCGCCCGGAATCGCGAGCGACTGCACCTTCAACACCGGTTGCAACCAACGGGGCTGCAGGAATAATGCATGGCACCGCCTGCTTCTGCATGTTTGAACCCATGAGCGCGCGGTTCGCGTCGTCGTTCTCGACGAACGGAATAAGTGACGTCGCAACAGAGAAGAGCTGATTGGTGGCGACTTCGATAAGATCAACGGCTTCCCGCTTCACGAGCATCGGCTCACCGCCCTTGCGGATTTCTATGAACTTGCCCTTGAATGTGCCGTCCTCATCGCGCGGTGTCGCAGCGTGCGCGATTGCATGCCCCTCCTCATCAAGCGCATTGAGGTACACGATTTCTTTGGTCACCCTGCCTTTCTCCACCTTCGCGTACGGCGTTTCAATGATGCCGAATTCATTTGGTCGAGCGTAGAGCGACATGTGCAGCACCAAACCGATGTTCTTGCCTTCCGGTGTGTGCACGGGGCACACGCGACCGTAGTGTGATGAGTGCACGTCGCGCACTTCGAGTCCGGCTCGTTCGGAAGTGAGTCCTCCGGGACCGAGTGTCGAGAGCATGCGCAGGTGCTCCATTTCGTTCAATATATTGAACTGGTCCATGAGCTGCGCCAATGGATTGCTGGTGAAAAATTCCTTGACGGATGCGGCAAACGGACGTGGATTCATGATGCTCGCGGGCAGTACGGTGTGCACATCCACCATCGACATGCGATCTTGGATGTTGCGCTTCATGCGAGAAAGACCGACGCGCATCTTTTGCTCTAAAAGCTCTCCAACGAAACGCACGCGGCGGAAACCGAGGTGGTCGATATCGTCTGAATGGAGTGCCGGATTTTCGTTCAGACGCAATATGTGCTCAGCAATGCGCACGATGTCGTCAGCAGAGAGTGTCGGGCGCTCGATGTCCTTCCCACTCGTCGGCAAATCGAATCGGCGGTTGAAATGGAAGCGACCGACGCGGGAGAGATTATAGCGCTCATCGGAGAGAATGAGAGAAACATAATCACGCGCCGTCTCAGCGCTCGCAATGTCGCCATCGCGCAGACGGCGATAGATTTCAACTGCGGCTTCTTCAGGGGTTTTTGCGTGGTCGACTGCGAGCGTGTGTTTGATCATCTCGTCGCCGCCCGGAACTTTTGCAAACAATTTGGTGATCTCTTTGTCATCGCTTACACCCATCACGCGCAGGAGCGACGTCAATGGGAAACGGCGCTTGCGATCAAGCTTTACATACATCGCTTTGTCCGGATCAGATTCTATTTCGATCCACACGCCGCGCGAAGGAATGATTTTCGCCATGAAATAATTGACACCGCGATAGGGTGCCGCATCAAAAAAGACGCCGTAGGAGCGCGCGAGCTGCGGCACGACGATGCGCTCAACGCCGTTGATGATGAAGGTGCCGTGATCCGTCATCCACGGAAAATCGGCAAGGAAAATCTCCTGCTCCTTCGTTTCGTTGGTGATTCTGTTCTTGAGTTTGACCACCACCGTGAGCGGCACTTCGTACGAGCGCATCATGCGCTTTGCAAAATGCTCATCCCACTTCGGCTTACCGAATTCAAATGAGCTGATGGAGAGCGAAAACTTCTTTTTGGAGTGATCTTCGATCGGGGAAAATTCCTTGAATATCAGCGCGGTGTCCTCTGCGATCAATTTGCGGAACGATGCCATCTGCGGCTCAACGAGATTCGGCAATTCTGCTATGGGCTCTTGGTAGCGACCGAAGAATTTCTGCGGCAGTGTTTTTTTATTTGCCATATGCGTCGAGTAAAAGCAGTGGCGCACGGCCACGCTTTTTCAAAAGTTTTTTCTATTAAAAAATGGCTCCCGTTGCTCCCCGTACTCTGCAAAATCTTGACTGGCAGAACTATTCCATGTCTTAAAAAGTACTGGGGTATCTTAGCAGATACCCCATAGTAAGTCAAGTTAGCGTATGGCTGTTTTTTGACAAGGCGTTTTTCCACAGTTCCATAAACGGCACGAAAACGAATTGGGCTGCCAGCATGATACCGGCAGCCCAAAGTTTTACGCCACGAGAAGAGCTCCCGAGACTATCATATCGAGCTCTGGGCGGAAGAAGTCACGGTACAGAGGCACGAACTCGTCCCTCGTTGACTGAAGGATTTGTTCGGCGGTCATAATATCAACCACCTCGCCTTCCATACCGTACTCGCGGCGCTCCGAGTCAAATTGAACGTCAGGTACGAAGGTTACGTACCCAAACAACCAGTGCGTGTGTCGCCATTTGCGGCGCACAAGCTTTGACTGTCCTGGTTGGACGACGATTCCAACCTCTTCGTACGTCTCCCGATTTTTTGTATCCTCGGGAGTTGCGTCCACCCCGTCATCACGGGCCCCTCCGGGTGGTTTTGGAGAGGGTGTCATGCCCTCCAAAACTTTACGCCCATCGGTGACGGTGAAAATCCGCATGCTTGGCACACCCACTACCAGATTTACACACGCCCAGTCTTTTGCATCATCTGGGACGCAGACGACCTCTTGTGTCATTATATTTCTCCTCTGCTATTTAGTTTTCTCCTGTTGTAATGGTTCCGCGAGAATCGCGGATTTCCACCCAAATGTACTCTATCGCGAAAAGACCTGTTTGTCAAATTCGCAGCAAAAAGGCGACCGTGCACGGTCGCCTTTCCTCACAATTTATTTCGTTATTGCCAAAGCCGTCCACTGCGGTGCGAGCATCCATCCCCTATCGGGATTTGGTTTTGAAGATGTGGCACATCTTCAAGACCGTAGTCGAGAATATTGTCGACGGTTTCCGGAAGACCCAGTGTTGGGTCATCACAGAAACGTTTTGCATCGTCAATGTTCTCCACGAGGCTATGTCTTGCGCAACGCCTGTTATTTGTGGCCATGGGCCGTTCTCCCTAGTATGTTTCGGCTTATGTACAAGCCGTATACATTGTACTACTGAAAAATGAGTTGTCCACCACGCCAGCTCACAGCACTCGCCCCCGCGCAACTATCGTGCCCCATCGTTAAAAAACGCACTTTTCCCCTTGTGGGGCGCCCCCCACTTTTTATAATTCGTTCAGAGTGTACGCGTAAGACGTGCGCGTTGAAAATAACATAGGAGAAAAACCTTGGTGAAATCTGATCATCGCATTCGAGCGCCGGATGAAAAAAAACATTCCGGCAACGGCTACTGCCCGAAATGCGGCAGCGGCTGGGTAGTGAAAAATGCAATGACTACCAACATCGGCAGTCAGAAGCAAAATTACTTGTGCAAAACGTGCCGCCACCGTACCACAGCGCCGGCAAGCAAACCGCCCGCGCCGCCTGTGCCAATGCGCAGCACGCTTCCCAAAGCAAAACGATATCTCATCACTGCGGCACAAAATGCAACGCCCATTCATAAGGCGTTTTGGCAATCGCTTATGCAGTGTTCGAAATATTATGATGCGGAGGTCGTGGTCGTTCCTGGCCGCTACAAAAACCCTACGAGCCAATGGACCCAAGAAGACCAGAAACATGATTGGTGGGATCCGGCTGTCGTGCCGTATCTGTGCCAGGGATGGATACAACTGAATGAACGTCTCGTCATTGTGGGTGATGTGAAGGTGCAGTGGGCGGCTCGTAAGCCGCTTGTCGGACTTGACGCACTCACGAAAGACATGAGCGGTATCATCGGTCACGGCTCGCGCGGTCTGCGCAGTATCGCAACACCGCAGCACAAACACCCCAAGCTAATGTTCACCACCGGCGCATGCACTGTGGCAAATTACACCGACACCAAAGCTGGTGCGCTCGGCGAATTTAACCACTGTCTCGGCGCATTGATTGTCGAAATCGACGCTCTGCACGGCAACGCATTCTATGTGCGCCAACTTGACGCAACGCGCGACGGAAGTTTCATCGATCTCGACATGGAGTTTACTCCGGATAAGGTTCGTCGCGCGAAGCCGGCATTGTCGCTCACTATCGGCGACTTGCACCAACGCTGGGTGCTTCCGGAGGTGGTCGAGGCAACATTCACTGCGCCAGAAAGCCTGGTAAAAATCACAAATCCGCGTTATCTATTCTGGCATGACGTGCTCGATTTCCATTCTCGGAATCATCACCATGACGACGATTGGGTAACGCGCTACGGTAAGTGGAAATTCGGTATCGAATGTGTTCGCACTGAAATGAATGAGGCTGTTCATTTCTTGAACAAATTCACGCCAAAAGGGCGACAATCAGTGGTTGTTTCCAGCAACCATGACCGCGCCGCGCTGAAATGGTTGAAGAAAGCCGATTTCAGGGATGACCCGGTGAATGCTCAATTTTATCTTGAATGCGCACAACGCCTCGTCGAGAGCGCACACAAAACGAGCGGCGGTATCGCATATGACGATCCGTTTGTCAGTTATGCAAAAACGCTCGCGCATGAAAACGTCTACTTCCTTAGCGCCGGAGAGAGTAAATCACTCCTCCGTGTTGAATACAGTTTCCATGGTGACAAAGGTCCCAATGGCTCGAGGGGCAGTACGCAAAATCTCTCGAAGATGGGTATTAAGGTTACCAAAGCACACAACCACGTCGCTGAAATTATCGATGCGTGCTACAGCGTCGGTAAATCGACGGGCATGCTCGAATACGAAGTCGGCGCACCAAGCGCCCACACCAATTCGCACGCCCTGCAATATACAAACGGCAAGCGAACCATCATTACCATCATCAACGGTCGCTATTGTCTAAAGCGCCCGAAGAAATAATACAACCCCCGCATGTTGCGGGGGTTTTACTTGTAATAACGACAGGGGTTGAATTGGTCGTACACATCTAAATAAGTCTATGCGCGGAGCAGAAAAACTACTTCACAAACGTGCTGGTGATGGTCTTTAAGTTTCCTGCGACATCTCGCGCTCGTATCCATGGCGTGCGCGTGCCGGCAGACATGCCTGCATACGACCAGATACCCTTGCATGTGGTCGTGGCGGCACAGGATGCGATGAGCGCGCCGGAGCTATTGGTCCTTCTGATAACTATTGATGTCACTCCCACATTATCGATTGCGTGTACGGCGATATCTACGCCGCTAAATACCTTCTCGCCATACTTGGGAGTAAGGACGGTGACTATGGGCGGGGTTTTATCAATCACTTTCACCGAAATGACGCTCGATACTCCGACGTTCCCCGCGGCGTCATATGCCTTGCTTTGCAGCGTGTGCGTGCCCATGGTCGTCGAGGTTCCCGTAAACCAGACGAACGAATAGGGAGCGAGGGCATCAGTCAAAAACAGAGCTCCATCTTTCCACAACTCCACTTTGGTTACTGCCTTGTTGTCTGAAGCGGTTGCGGTGATTGTGCTTGTTGCTGATATGGTCGCTCCATTGAGCGGTGCGGTGATCGCAGTCGTGGGCACGATGTTATCGGGCGGAACGGGAGCAATGGAGGTATAGGATGCCGACACTGATTTTTGGTGTGCTGGTATCAGCGGATCCGCGGCGCTCGTTGTAATAACATAGGTGCCGGTCAGTGCGTTTGCGTGGGGAGTGACGGTCAGTGTCGAAGTCGCAGATTTGCCTGGCAGTAGTGTGACGGTGGAGGTTGAGAGCGTACCTATCCATCCCGTGGGCAGCGCGCTCGACAAAGAGAATGTGGATTTCCCGCACAACACGTTGTCCGCATTGCTCAATGTAAGCGTGTAGTTCTTCATGACACCCGGAGCGCCGCTTTGTGACAGCGGCGAAACTGAAAGCCCCGGAGCGGACGGAACGCACTGCGGAGCTCCGAATTGCACGTTAAGGGTGACGCTGTCTGCGGTGTGGCTCATTTGCGTGACGGTGATGCCATTGGTGGGGTCGATGAAAGAAGTACCGTCTGACAGTGGAGCATTGAGCGCGTTGTTGTCGCCAGGGGTGGTATCAATCAGCTGTGTCTGAGGAAACACGGGATAGATAGGGCTAATTGGATCGCTATTCCATATATGAATACTCGCTCCATTCAAAAATGCCGAGGGCAGATTTGTGTCGAAACCAATCGCCTTGCGATAGGAAACATAGTACCACTCGTTAGTATCCGCTTTTCGTATTTTAAGTATTTTAATGCCTGCCTCGTTCGTTTCTCCATGAGTAATCGTATACGCGCCGTTGGTTGTTACGGTTTGCATTTGACTTGTCGGGGAAAGCCACCCCACTCCAATTTTCTCAGGACCGTTAAAATGATTGTAGTGTTTCCAGCTATCGCCCATGACGCTCGACGGATCTCCATACTCGTCGATGGTGCAGTTTGTATATACGTGAACTGCGCTTCCCCCGCACTTGAGCCATCGAGCATGCATTGAACTAAGCGCGTGACCCATTTCGTGAGAAAACATACTTGCGTTCATGTAGGAGAAACTCCATCCGATGGTGACGGACGTGCCATCTCCCAATAAACTCCACGCGACGTCAGTGCAATCTGCAGGGCGACTATTCGCAATGTAAAATTTATGTGCATAGCTACTCACATCAATCCCTGCCGCGATAGCCATCTGATCTGCCGCCGGTCCCCACAAATCGTATGAATTGGGCCAGCACCCTGCATTCGTATACGGCAAGGTGTACCATCCCGCCACATCGCCCTCAATGGACACTGCGCCAAACGATGTCTCCTTATAGAAAGTGCTGGTTGAACTGCTGTATGTAAACCAGGTTTGTGCAACTTGTGCAGGTGTCCATGGCTGCGTAACGCTGTTGGTGAAGTTTACTAGTATGACGAGGGTTTTGTGCGCCGCGGGAACGGCGGTCGTGGCAGCGCTGACGACCTGCGTGCCTCCGGTGCCATCCAAAAATTCGATTGGCACCAATTCGTTATCGATGCGTTTTCCATGCACCTTTACTGTTCTGCCTGTTATAAATGATGCGGGGGCATCACCCACAAAATGCACATGGTATAACTTTCGCCCTTGCGACGTTTCTACCTCAAGCTCATGGCGAGTGTATGTCGGCCCTTCGTCAAAACCATCAACATGCATGACGAGCGCCGTACCTTGCACATCAACATCCTCTTCAATAAGAGCTTGGAGCTGCGAGGGCAATTGCTTTCGCACATCATCTGACAGCGCGTGAAGCAGGAAGTTGCGCGGATTATTCTTTGCCTCTGCAACCAGTGCCGCTTTGCGTGTATGGGCAAGCGTCGATACCTCCGCGCTGATTTCTTTCCCCAAGGAACCCGGCTTCGTTGCGCGTAAGAATTGCGCATTGAGTTCGGCAAGCGCAGCTTGCGCCTGCGCCGCTCCTTGCCCCCCTTCACTAAATGTTACCCGGGGGATACTTGTGGCAGAAGCTGCCTGCACGGCGTGCGTCGCGTAGAAAAAAACCGCTACCAGCACGGTAACGTGTACAAGCGACACGTGCGGAATACGATGCCACGCTCCGTATAGCGTACTTTTTTCAAGAAGGCGGTCATGTATTTGTTCCATATTGGGTGGTCTGTGCACACCAATATAGTAAGCACCCGGAGTCTTCGAAATCTCTGTGTGAGTATGAGTATAGTGCACAACCCAACTGTATTTATACCGCCCTCTTCCACTCCTCTATCTTTGCGTGGTTACCGGAGAGCAGTACTTTCGGTACGCGATGCGACTTCCCTTTCCATTTCAATATTTCGGGGCGCGTGTATACCTCGGAGCTTGAGACGCGCTCGTCTTCGCGCGATTCCTCTTTCCCAAGGACTCCTTCGATGTTGCGTGCAATCGCATCAATCATGATTGCTGCAGGCAATTCGCCACCGGTGAGTATGTACGGACCAATCGAGATGTGTTTTGCTTTAAGAATTTTCGCCACCCGCGCATCTACTCCTTCGTAATGCCCCGCAATAAAGACGATATTTTTTGCTTTCGCGAGCTGCTTCGCCATAGGCTGATCAAACTGTTTGCCTGAGGGGGAAAAGAAAAAAATGTCTGCTTTTTTTCCCTTGGTCGCTGCAGCAACTGCTTTGAGAAACGGCTCGGGCGCGAGCACCATGCCAGGGCCGCCGCCATACGGGCGGCGATCAACGCGTTCCTTTCTATCCTTTACATAGTCGCGGGGATTATAAAAAGAAATCTTGAATTTTGCCTTCTCGCCCTTTCTTGGCTTCCCGCTTTTTAACTGCGCACGCCCTAAAATCGACGCCGAAAGATACGGCTCGATAGATTCCGGAAACAGCGTGATGATATGGAAATGAATCATGTTTGACATAGTATATTGTTGTGGTAATGTGTCAACAGATAGCATGATGAGGCGCACATGTTGGAGATACTACGCCCCTTAACGATCGAGGAGCGAATTTGGCGAAGTGCGATTGGCATCGCGCTCTGCGTGTTGTCGATGGCGATTTCGGTCGCGATCGGCAATCCAGAAGGACCTGATGTGGTTCTCCAGATTATCCTTCTAATTCTCGGGCTCCAGTTGTTTTTCATGTGGGGCATGGGTTGCCTGCTCACGGCGAGTGGGCTCGTAGGTTACACCTTAAAATGAGTCTCGCTATGCGTCAGATGATCGACCGCGCTTTCGAGCGCGGTCTTTGCTTTTCACGCACAAACCCCGCCAAAGGCGGGGTTTGTCTTTGTGTAATTTGTTTACGCGTCCAAGTCAGCAATCGCCTCTTCGACGCTCTTTTCTGTGCGTTCGAATGCGCGGGTACCGCCTTCGGGCTCGTTGATTTTGAGGTTGACGCGGGCGTCGTTCTTCATGCCGACGACGCGCAAGAGTGTGCGAATCGCTTTCGCGGTTGCACCTGCGCGGCCGACGACCTTGCCCATGTCGTCTTTGTGAACGGTGAGAGTGAGAAGCACTCCCATCTCATCCACCTTGCGAGTAATCTGCACGGTCTCCGGGTGTTCCACCAATCCTTTCACCACATACTCCAGAAACTCTTGATCTCGTTCCATGTTTCCAATGCTACCTATGCTGATTAAATTCGACGTGATGCCAAAGCATCATTGTTTCTTCATTATACACCATTCATACCTTGCGGTCAATGGCAGTTTGTGGCGCGAAAAATGCACCCCAACCGAAGCGTGCCGCGAAGCACGCTTCAGAAAGTAGTTCTTAGTAGTGGTTATTCTTACAGGATCTCGCACACGCCGCCTGCACACGCGAGCTCTTTTTTTTGTTCTGTTTCGTCTTTCTTTTCGTAGGTGACAATTTTTGAGTAGTCTATGTGCTCCATTCTATTCATCAGCTCTTCGTATTTCTCCTTGCCGCATGGCTCCATCGGCGCAAGACGATACATATGATCCGAGCGCGGCAGGAATGCGAGTCCGCCGAGGATGTCCCAATTTTCGTAGAGCCAATGCGCCACCGCAATCCACTCCCCTTCACCCACAGAGATCGTCACCGAAGGATTGTGCTCAGTGAAATTGAGTTTGACCATCTTCCAATATTCGAGCTGCTCGATCGCGGTAAGATCATCTTTGTAGACAGACCCCTTTGGCGATTTCACGGGGAACTCAAGCACGTAGGTGTTTGCGTTTTCTGCTGTCTGCCCTACCTCAGGGTGGAACGGCACACCTTGATCGCGCAGCATTTTAAAGAGCGAGTCGGTCGAGGAGATGCGAATGCGCTGGATATAATACGGAGCAAAGCGGGGGTGCATGCCGGAGGCGTTGTCGAAGGTCTTTGACACAGTTCCTGACGGCTTCACACAGGTGACTGACATAGATGCGTTGATGCCAAAACGTTTTGCATATTTTTTGTTCGCCTCCACTGCCGCTTCACGCATTTTTTTCATAGTCCTTGGATTCCTAAACGCCGCCGAATCCCACTGCCCCGTTGCCGAAACACCGAGTAAACGCTCCGCCTTGCAATTATCCGTCCATTCTTTGGAAAGATAGTTGAAATTAACCAACGTGGATTGATAGGTGCCCAGCAATGCCGCAATTTTTGACTTGCGAACGAGCGTTGCTTCAGTGTCATTTGAACGGCAGATGACCTCAGATAGATTGCAAAACTGCTTGCTCTGCAATGTGATCTCCCCGCATGGGTTGGTGCCGATTTGCGGCAGCTTGCCGCTGTTTTTCTTCTTGAGATATTCGAGGCGGCGCTTCGGCATCGTCTTTTCAAGCGCTGCGCGATTGAAAATGCCGCGCTCGCCTGTCTTTGCCTTCATGAGCGAAACCCACTCATCCATAAATTCTTCGTTGGTCGGCTTGACCTCATACACTGCGGAGTTGTTCGCAATGGAGCGATGCTGATCGGTGAGATAGAACTGCCCCTTTTTCGCATCGCGGAGGAGCTCATCGTCGAGATCAGAGAGCGAGATCATCGCGGAGCGACGCACACCGCCGGCAACCACGCACTCTCCAATTTTGCAGATAACGTCGTGCGCATCGATGGTGCGCAGTCGCCTTCCTTGGCGTGCGAAAATTTTCTCGCGCGCAAAGGCAAGCAAGTTGCGGAGCGGGTCTGGACCGGAGCTTTTGCCTCCCATCGTCTTCAGTCGCGCACCGGCGGGGCGCAATTTAGAGAAATCGAATTCGAGATCCTTGCCCGCATACCAGGTGGTGAGCCCGAGCGTGAGCGCATCGCCCCATCCTTCGGCGGTATCGACAACAACATGCGCGGGAATTCTTTCTCCTGTTTGCTTTTGTATCTGAGGAAGCTGCTCGATATTTTGATGTTCGACGCTGTAGCCCACGCCGCATCCGCGCATCGAGAGATACATAATCTCTGCGAAATCGCGCAGCTGCGTCGGTGCGATGAACGAGCAGTTGTATACGCAGGTGTTGCAGCGCTCTGCGGCAGGGCCGGCAAACTGCATCGCACGCATTGAGGGCATCACCTCCTGCTTCAGAATCGCTTCGCGCACTTCTGCATATTCGGCGGTAGTGAGTTTGTCGCCGAGATTCTTTTTCATGAAATTGACGTAACGATCCACTGTCTCAATCCACGTCTCGCGGCGCTGCTCACCCTCGATCCACTTTGCGTACGTGCGCAAGTAGACGAACTCTCCGAGTGGATTGTTCTTGAAATATTTCTTGCTCTCCTCGGCAAGCTTCTTCACATGCGCCGGCACGGTGCCGTGCTCTTTGCGCATGCGTGCACGCTCTGCTCTATAGAGGATGTAGGACTTGGCAGTCGTCACGTAATCAGAAAGGATGAGCTGCTTTTCCACCTCATCTTGGCACGCCTCAACGTTGGGAAGAAAATTCTTGTATTTCCTAGCGATTTGCATCATCTCTGAGGCAACTTTGTGTGCAACCAACATGGCTTCTTCCGACGATCCTTCGCCCGTTGCTGTCATCGCCTTTGTGATGGCAGTCACCACCTTTTCAAACTGGAACGGTACGATGCGCCCGTCGCGTTTTTGGATACGCGGGAGATATTTCTCGTAAAGCTTAACGGCGCTATTACCGCCACTCATCTTCCGCACGGGGGCTCCTACATCACCTGCCATTTTGGTTGCAGTTTTTGTCATGCGCAAATCAACTAGCTGTTAATATCAATAGTGTATCGCGCGCCCAAAAAAGCAGGATGTGGATAGCATTAATGCGTCACGAGCGCAGAAAATTTCAATACTTTTTACGAGGGAGGAGGGGGTCGGCGAAGGCATCAAAAAGTGCAGATCGTTGCGGGCGTCTATGTCGCACAATATTCGATAGCGCCGGTTGGCATGTGGTCTGAGTGAGCATCGCGCACCACGGGGTACTTCTTGTTTTCTAATTAGTCATAAGAAAACAATGTCGCAGCGTGTATACATGCGTGCCTTGCCAGCGCAGTGGTGATACAGTCCGAAGTTACCAAAAGCTATCAGGCTCCCGAAGACCAGCATGCCAACCGGCGCGCTGCTTCAGAGTACGTCTGCTAAATCAACCAGATCGCTCGCGTTCACGTTGCGCTCTTCCACAAAGCCACTGCGCGTCTCGAGCACATAACGCGCCGGCGCGCGCGGGGTGAATACTTGCGGGAATGATTCGGGCGTCGCATGTTGCACGATATCGATAATGCGCCCTTCCGCATCTATCCAGATAATGTCGATAGCAAATTTCATGTCTTTCATCCAGATGCCGTAGGTATCGTCTTGATCAAACACAAAGAGCATACCGGTGCCGGGAGGTAACCGATTGAAAACGGAAAGTCCTTTCTGCTGCTCTTCCGGCGTGTCGGCTATATACACCCGCACCGGCACCCCGCCTATGTGCGCAATAGGCAAATATGTCCCCTGCGGTGTGTACGGCAACAGCACCGGATCATTCGTGCCCCACGAAAGGTATATCAATCCGCCCATCAGCATCAAAAGCCCCGTCGCAAACACCGTCATCCGCATGCCGAGATGGTTCATTTAAAAAGTGTATCATGCCCTATTTGTGTTTGTTGGCACAGTTTGTTAGATTTCTTGCAGAAAACTTGGAGCAAAACGGATGGGTTGTCTGTTCTGTGATAGGCACGATTCTTCAAAAAATAAGATTATTGCTGAAAATGAGCACGCATATGCGCGCTGGGACAATTTTCCCGTGAGCGACGGGCACGCAGAGGTGGTGCCTAAGCGACACGTAATTTCTTTTTTTGATCTAACGGAAACAGAACTACTGTCCATGTTTGCACTACTAAAAGTGGTGGTGGAGAAACTCGAACTTGAACCCGCCACCTCTTCCGTTCCTGATGGATACAACATAGGCGTCAATGACGGCGCGGCTGCGGGGCAAACGGTGCATCACTGCCACTTACATTTGATACCCCGCCGTGAGGGCGACATACCGAATCCGCGTGGCGGCGTGCGCAACATCATCCCTGGAAAGGGAGACTACTGACGCAAAACACGCAGCCAACTGGCTGCGTGTTTTTAATTTCCTAATAGATTTTCAAGAAAATCAGACCATCCACACCAAGACTTTCGCCATCACGATCGTGCTCACGAGCCAGTAGGCACCGTTGAGCGCAAACAGGTTCCATGACTTCTGCTCCCACAAGACTGACCCAAGCATGATCGGCATCTGGAATCCGAGCCATGCCCAGAATCCAAGCTGAATTGCTCCCATCATGTCTACTGCGCCCCATACCGCGACAAAGTGAGCAAGCACATACGCGGTGACAAGTGAACCCACAAAACCAGAGACCATCGACTGCACCATCTTCTTCTTTCCCGCCTCTGCCGCGCTCGGTGATATGCCCGACCAGCGCATCCACATAATGCCGAAGACGCTCGGGTGATACCACACGAATCCGACGATAAAACTCGCGACTGCCGCCACGAGCACTGCCATATAATTGACTTCTATCATATAAAATGGGGATATCCCCTTACTATATTATTAATACCTTCAGTATAACGCGCCCCTCATTGCGCGCGAGCATTAAACATGCTGCTGTGTATAGCACTTGAGGGTGCGTGTTACATGCTAAAATGGACGCAATATCATCATGCGCTCTTTATCGCAAGCTGTTGATTTTGATTACAAAGTCGCTGGAATTATTGCTGTCTTATTCTGTGCATCTCTCAATGCATTCTATTACCTGTTCCGGGCTGTTCTTTTTGTGCTGTGGGCGCAGTACATACTGGGTCCTGAAGAGGTTCCTTCTAAGGCTGCCTCAATAGTAATATGGTGTATTTTTTTACTTGTTGCTGGTGTCTCATGGGTTGCAGGTACATTAGCATATTTCAAGTGGCGAAGATCTCACGATGACGGACTTGTTTTGGAGGGGATTATTTTGGGTGCTTATTCTGCACTACTCATTGGTTTTGGCAATTACGCTTGGTATACAGCACAATCATATTTAGAATATTGGAGTGGTAGCTCTGTATATCGTGGCAGTGGTGTATATACTGTGTACTTGAAATTTGATGACATGCTCATAATGTTATTTCTCCTTGGCGCTCCTGCGGTCATCATCTCTGCTCTGGTTGGTGCGTATCTGCAGCGCCGAGGAAAATAGTGCAAAATTATTTTTCCTCCAAATTAAGTGCGCAGGAATTGATGCAGAAGTGTTTGCCGGTATTGGGTGTATTTTCTGATCCGTCAGGACTCTCGTCGAATACATGACCGAGGTGGCTGCCGCATTGGGCACAGGTGACCTCGGTGCGGTTCATGCCATGCGATGAATCGTGTTCAAAGCGCACTGCGCCTTCCTTTGCGCTCGCAAAGCTTGGCCAGCCAGCGAGACCGGGTGCTTGTGATATGAATTTCGTATCAGAGTCAAAAAGTTCCGCACCACATCCGGCACAGCGATACATTCCCTGCTCTTTCGTATCCCAAAACTCACCGGTAAAGGCCGGCTCAGTCCCTTTCTCACGCAGCACCTTGTATTGCTCGGGAGTCAGTGTCTTCTTCCAATAGTTTTCGTCGTGTTCATGCATACTCAATCGCGTTCTTCGTTTTTCTTGCTACCGCTGTCCTCATAATCTGTGCCCAGAGCGGCGGCGGTGTTGAGTCTCAATTTTCCAAAACGCTTACCGTTTTCACGCTTGGATTGACTATCGGGATTTGCGTCACTTTGCTCGACTTCAATCAGCGCGCGCTCAAGCTTGTCTATGCGCGTACGCACCCTTTGGAAAATAACGTCTTCCTGATCTTCTGTAGCGTCTTCGTCATGATCATCCTCGTCAGTTTTGGGCGTCTCTGTTGCAATAAGCATGTCCGCGGGTGCGGCAAATTCGGTTTCGGCCTCCATCATTCTTAGGGTAGCGGTCTCCGGCTGCGCCATGAGAGCTGTTGTTTCTGCAGCCTGGGTTGCTGATCCGGCGGCATTGTCTTGTGTAGCTGCTGCAGCCTTCATATCCGCCTTGGCAAGTCGCGTATCGTGCTTGCGCAGCGTGCCCTCAAACTCAGCAAGCACAGTGATTGCCGCAGCGCGACCGCGCTTTTCCTTAATACGCTGCGCGCGCGATTCAACAGCATCCGCCAAGTGCTCAAACCGAGTTTCGATTTCTGTTTGAGCTTCATTCGTCATGCGATTCTCGGCGCGCAATACAATTGCCTCTTCCAAACGCCGCTCTGCGCGGCGCGCATCCCACCGCGCACGCCCCTCATCGGAAATTGTTGCCGCCGCCACAGCTTCCTCTACCACGTCAACTTTAATGGCGTAGAGCGCATCACCGGGAAGTGAACCTTCCGCCGCATACACCGTGCCGCCCCCGAGCACCAACACCGCAATGAGAGCAGCAGCGACCGGCCTGTGCATGATCACCAGAAGGCGCCCCGCCGCCCACGGAGATGGAATCATGCGCGAGCGAGGATGCGCCACGGCAAACTTCTCGACGCGAGCGCGTATTGCGTTTTTTTCCGCGTTCGAAAGCTCGACACGTCGCGCGCTTTCCAATATCTGTTTAAGTTGTGGTGTTAAGTCATCCATGGTTTTTTTCTTTTCCTTCATATGCATCCCGCAATTTTTTCACCGCGCGATGCAAGCGAACTGAAATGACATTCTCCGTCTCTCCGAGCGTCTCCGCAATCTCCCGCGGAGACAAGCCTTCGACATAGCGCATCGAAATCGTGGTGCGGTACGGCTCCTCAACGAGCTGTAAAACGCGCAATGCCTCCTGCCCCTCGGCAAAAGTTTTGCCGTCGAGCGCATGCTCATCCACCGGCGTGAACCCCTCCTCTTCGAGAGCGTCGAGAGAAGACACTTTGCGCTTGCGCATCTCATCGATAATCGCATTACCTGCGACGCGATAGAGAAACGCGCGCATGTTTTCCACCTTTCGCCCCTCAGATATATAGCTCCATGTGCGGCAAAAAGTCTCTTGCACGATGTCTTTCGCGAGCTCACGATTGCTGGTTTTGAAATAACAATGGCGGAACAGCGCGTTAGCGTACGCCTCATACGCCTCCAAAAATGCTTGCTGTGCCATGTCTTCCATATAGTAAGACGAGTATATGCATACCCGCTTACATGCATCATACTCATTGCAAAATGTGAGGCAACACAGAGCGGGTGCGCGAACGCACCCGCTCAGTGTTGCGAGATTCTAGGATTCTACTGGCTAGTGCTGGGGTACCATCCTGCCCGCCTCTCTTTCCGACGCCACTTCCTGCGCCTCCCACAAGCTCAGTCCCACAATGACTGCGCCAGTGATGATAAGCGACCACATGAGCGTACTCTCCGCCATCCCAAGGAACGGAACAGCGATGATCCAGAGACCAAGAATCAAGCCGAGCCAATGTTGCCACATAAGCAGATTATGAAGAGATTAGGGTTGTTAAAAGCGACCGTAAATAGTATGCCAAAGAGGCATGGAGATTGTATGAGCGTCTGTTAGGTGAACTCTGTAAATTCTAAATCTTTATGCTATAGTCTCGGGTAGAAAATAGTTGAGGAGACGTCCGATGTCGAAGAAAATCGAAAACACAGTATCTGCAATTCTGAAGAGCCCTGAGATGCTCTTCCTGGTTCAGCGTGCGATCGAACCATTTATTCGTGAGTGTGGCGATGAGGGTGATTTGTCGCTTTCACTAAAACTGTCTGTTAAAGATAATTATGATCTCGGTTTGAGCACGAAGACGGAAACTAGTATCGACGTTGATCTTGCGCTAATCCTTAACGATGCCGACCAGACCAGCGAAACGCCCGTGACAGATCCCGGCGCTTGTTGCGAAGGCGCCGAAACAGAGCATGAAGAGCACACATGTTGTGGTGGCGGTTGTCACGACCACAAAAAGTAGTGTTGTCCAAAGCGACAGCCCCGCGTATTACCGCGGGGCTTTTTGTCGCCTTGTCTTTTTCGGAGGTTCTCTACGAGAGGTGTTTCGAAACGAGCTTCGTCATTTCAAACATATTGACCACCTTCTTGCCGCCAAACACTTTCTGCAATGCCGCATCCGCATTGATATTCCGCTTGTTCTTTTCATCCTGCAGCTTGTTCTTCTTAATATACGCCCAGAGTGCCTTCACCACCTCCGAGCGAGCCATCGGGCCCTTTCCCACCACCGCTGCGAGATCCTCACTCACGGCGAGCGGCTTCATAAACGCTGAACCTGCCTTTTTTGCCATACGCACATTATTACTAAATTATTAACTACCTTATACCCCCAGTATACCAGCTACCCTTCCCTGTAGCACAAGACCCCTGTGTTTAAGCTGCAGTCTGCTCAAAATTGACTTACTTCGTGTACAGATGTATAATGAGATCCTGAACGAGCACTAAAGCGCCGGAGGTTTTACCCTCTGGCGCTTTTTTTGGTGTTGTTGGTTACTGGGTTCAGGTACTGCTTTCGAGAATGACTGATCATCATCTGCCACCCTACTTCTTTTTTGCGATAAAATGGAATGTGTGCCAATGCTTTTTACCGCCAGCAGAAAGGCGATCATCTCCATCAACTTCGTCGAACGAGAGGATATTACAGTCCTGTAGGAGTTTTTCTGCCTTCTCACGCGTAACAAATGTGTGCGTCCCAGAACCATCATTCCGCTCATCCTTCGGTCCAAAAAATTGCCCAGTGACAATGCCTCCGGACTTCAGCGATGCGATCAAGGACGCAAACATCGTGTCAAATGTTTGCGGTGGATTAAACGGCAGTGAATACTGCGCATTAATAAGGTCATACGATTCCGGATCAAAGTTGAATGTGTCGAACGTGCTCACATGATACTCGAAATGATCCGGTGGGAATGTTGCTGCTCTTGCCTGAACGACAGGGTCAGTTTCAACAGAATGCAAATTCACCGCGGTCACCGAGCGAAACCCTTGTTCCAATAGATACGCAGACTCATTGAGTGCACCGGGGCCAAGATCGAGAGCGTTATCCCTCGCTTGCACATACGGCATCGCTCTTACCAGTAATTCTCGCGGCGATTTTTCTTTTGTCCGCTCCGAATATGTTTTCCATGGATTATCCATAACGTTCTTTCTGCGGTGAGATTGTATCTGACGCGCGAACCCACTTCGAGAAGCAGACGGCCAACTGACGCACGCGCCACCCGCGAGGTGACTCGAGCCCCCGTACACGCGCGACCACGCCCCGCCGCCTCCTCTGATTCAGCAGAGAGGCCCGACACCCCGCCCTTTTCCTCATGTTCATTTATTTTCGCCCCCAAAATCGAAATGATGCAAAGGGTGGGGTGTACGGCTCTTCTGTTCTGAAAGAGGCGTGCGGGGCTTCCAACTACGCTCTCCAACGGCTCAGCATTGGAATTCAACGGCTCAAATGTAAACAAATGAGCCGTTGAGCTATCCGTCCTGAGCCGTTGGTCGCGCGGTCAGTTTTTGACGTATTTGACGTGCTTTCCCGTGCTTCCGCTCATTCGCAACAACCCCTCTTTCGCAAGCTGGGCAAGGTGGCGCGTGGCGGTAGCGTCCGAGACATGCAGAAGTTTTTCGACATCGTCGTTCGTAACCGCGCCCTTCTTCATCACCTCCGCCATGATCCGCTCCAGCTTCGCGCGTTTCTTTGTTTGGATTGTCGCTCTCCCTTTTGCTGCTTTCTCACGCGCTCCAGATGCAGAAGGCGCGGGGGCAGATGACGGAGCGGGAGTAGGTGGCGTTGTCGGCGCGGGTATAGGCGGAGGTGTTTCGGGAAGCGCGCGCTCGGGTGTAGGCGCTGGCGCAACTACGGGCGCGGGCGCAGCAACCGGTTCGGGAGGAGGTGACGGAGCCGCCTGCGGCGGCTCCGGTATCGCATCTGCCTCAGGTGAATCGGCAGACGGCGGCTGTGTTGCGCTATCGTCCATACATTATCGTGTCGGCTCGACATCAGAGCGCGGCGACACTTTATTAACTATCATTTTACCGATCTGATCAAAGTGCCCACGCGGCTTGCCATCCACGATACCTTCGCCGCACGCGACGGAGCAGTAGTAGGGCCACTCGCCAACGGTGTTGGCGATGAATTCGACATGGATGGTGCCGCGTGCAGGCAGGCGCTGCGATACGCCGAACTGATCGAGGGCGAAACCATGATCATAATCATCTTCATTCACCACAGTGAGCTTCACAAGATCGCCCTGATTGACGGAGAATGTTTCCGGATTCCAATTCCATCGGTTTTTCTGCGCAATGACGGTGAACTCGCGCACCTCACCCGTTATCGCAGCGCGCTCACCTGCGACGAATGTGCGATACAGGATGCCGCCAGCCACCAGAACGGCGAGGACGATCAAGACCGAAATATATTTGTTCATGCCTTTTTTCGACTAACGAACCAGCCCGCTAATAAACCAACAATGGCACCCAGACTGACGCCCAGCAAAAGAGAATTTGTGTCGACGGTTTTTTCTTGCTTTTGCACGTCGATGAGAAAGTCCGGCAGTTCGTGGATTTTCTGCGCTGGGTCATTCACGAACGTAAAGTCGAAGAATACTTCGTGCAATCCCGGGTTCTCGAATAGGTAGGGATATTCCAAGACGCCTCCATGCACGGAAATGTCTTTCTTTTCGTGGATGAAAGTTTCTGAACCTCTGCCTTCGCTTATCCGAACATTCACCCGTATATCCTCCTTGATAAGGACCCCCGTTTTGAGGTCAACGAACGAGACAAGCATGGCTGTCTTCGTCCCTGCGATAGGCGTAAACGGTGCTCGGGAAAGATTGACCAAGTACCCGTCCTTCACCCGCTGATCGCCGCCATTTGCAAAAGCGGTGAAGGGCAGGAGAACGGATAGTGCGACCACAATGAGTAATTTTTTCATACTATAATTTGATTGTTTTAAGCCTGAGTGAATTCCCCACGACCGAAACGCTTGAAAACGCCATTGCGGCACCGGCAAATACGGGCGAAAGCGTCCAGCCGAAGATCGGGTAGAAGAGCCCGCCTGCAAGCGGTATGCCGACGAGATTGTAGATGAACGCCCAGAAAAGATTTTGCTTGATGCCGCGCATGGTCATCTTCGACAGCTTGATCGCCTTCGCGAGCTTCGAGATATCGCCGTGGAGGAGCGTGATGCCCGCCGATTCGATGGCGACATCGGTTCCCGTCGCCATCGCGATCCCGACATCGGCTTGCGCAAGCGCGGGAGCATCGTTGACACCATCACCGGCCATAGCGACGACATGCCCTTTTGACTGCAATTCTTTTACTACTCTGAGCTTGTCCTGGGGTAGTACCTGCGCTACGACCGTTTCGATACCAACTTCGCGCGCGATATATTCAGCCGTGTTTTTATCGTCCCCCGTGAGCATGGTGACCGTGACGCCGAGCGCATGCAATGCGCTGATCGCATCACTTGCGCCTTCTTTCACTGCGTCAGCGACGTATGCAACGGCAAGAACGCGCGTTTTATCTGCAAGGATGACGGGTGTGCGGCCCTTCTTCGTTTCCGTCGCAAGGAGCGCAGTGTCGAAGACAATACCGAGGTCCTGTACCAAGCGCTCGTTTCCGGCATAGTAGGTGGCACCGGCGACAACTCCCGTCACGCCCTTGCCTTTGAGATTCTCAAAACCGGTAATATCCTTTTTTGCTATGCCATGCTCTTTCGCATGGTTCAATATCGCGTGGGCGATAGGATGCTCGGATTTTTGTTCCAAAGTCGCGAGGATAGAAAGCACTTCTTGCTCGCTCATTGAACTTTGATTTGCAATCTCCACAAGCTCCGGTTTTCCTTTCGTGATCGTGCCTGTTTTATCTACGACAACCGCTGTTACCTTGTAGAGCTTTTCAAGCGTCGCCGCATCCTTGACCAAAATGCCGGTCGATGCACCCTTCCCGACGCCCACGATGATCGCTGTCGGAGTTGCAAGCCCCAAAGCGCACGGGCACGCTATGACAAGAATCCCCACGAACGAAGCGAGCCCGAGTGAGAGCGCCACCGGAAAGCCGAGGTATGAAGTTCCCACGGATAGCCAAGTTGCAAGAGAGAGGAATGCGAGCACCAGGACGATTGGAACGAATATCGCGGATATCTTATCCGCTAGGGCCTGTATCGGTGCCTTGCTCCCTTGTGCGTCCTCGACCATCTTGATAATGTGGGAAAGCAAAGTTTCCGAGCCGACTTTCGTTGCCTTGAATATGAACGAACCGTCAGTGTTTACCGTTCCCGCAACAACGGCGTCACCCGCTTTTTTCTCGACAGGCATCGGCTCCCCGGTGATCATCGCCTCATCGATGAACGAAGAGCCCTCGACCACTGCGCCGTCCACCGGGATGCGTGAGCCTGGTTTTACGATGACGTGGTCACCGTGCACAACTTCGCCTATGGGAATCTCCATCTCGTTCCCACTGCGCACCACGAGCGCCGTCCTTGCCTGCAAGGTGAGGAGTTTTTCGATCGCGTCTCCAGTCTTAAGCTTGGCGCGCGCTTCAAGAAACTTTCCAAGCGCAATGAAGGTGATGACGACGATTGTCACGTCGTAATAGGTGTGCTCAACATTGAGATATGCTGAGAGCGGTGCCTCAAATGCCGTCACGACGAAGCTGTAGAGATACGCGGCGATGGTGCCAATGCCGATCAGCGTATCCATATTCGCCTTTCCATACCGGAGGAAGCGGTATACGCCAAGCAGATACGGTTTGCCGACGACGAAAAGGACGTAGGTCGCCATCAAGGGCAGCAGGTGGTGGATGGGCTCGCTTAGTGTGTGCGGCAACGGCGACAGATATCCGAATTGGACAAGCATGTCGATTCCCATGATCAGAAAACTGAACGCCGCAAGCGGAAGTGCCGAGAGGACCAAGAGCCACTGGCTCTGGAGTTCACGCACCTTTTCCTCCTTTGCGTGATTTCCGCCCGCTTCCGTGCTCTTTGCAGCTTCTGCGCTCAGTGTGTAGCCAAGCGGCTCGACCACCTTCGACATATCGCCGAGCGTTATGATGCGTTCGTCATACGAGATATTCGCCCGCTCAGTCGCATTGTTTACTTCCACTTTTTCAATGCCTTTCTGCTTTTTGAGCGTACGCTCGATGATGCTTGCGCACGAGGCGCAGTGCATGCCGGTGACGTTAAGTGTTGCTTGTTGCATACCGATTATTCTCCATGCTCGGCGAGGATGGGAAGCCGCTGCCAGGCGTGCCCTCCGTCTGCGCTTTTATAAAGGCTATTCGCCTGCGTGAGCAAGTACATCAGATCGGGATTCTGACGATAATACGAGATGAAGAGCGGCGTCTCTCCGGAGAAATTTTCAGGAATCGATTCCCATGTCGCGCCTCCGTCTGTACTCTCTGCGAGACCATTTTTCTCTGACGCCGACAAAATACTTTGCCCGTCCGGACTCACCGCGCTTGTCGCCACAAATCCGTCGAACAGCTGTTTCCACGTCGTACCGCCATCGATGCTCTTGAACAGACCGAGCGGACTTGAGGCATAGAGCACCTGCGCGTCTTTGGTGTCGGCCGCAAGGTGCACGACAGGAAACTCCGTGGCAGTCTTGCTCCACGACACCCCGCCATCCGTCGTTTTCTGCAGATCGCCCCTGAACCAACCATACGCGATATTCGGGTCAACGGAGCTCACCACCATCGCGTGGAAGTCGACGGGCCCGCCGAGACCATCCGATATTTTCTCCCAACTGAAGCCACCATCCGCCGATTTCTGGAAACCGATGTTGCCGCCATAACTGGGGTGGCCGCTGCTAAAGAAGGTATTGGAATCCGTCGGATGCGGCGAGAAGCCCATATAGTCGTCACGCTTCGCGCCCACCTGGTACAGATTCTTGTCGTCTTTCAGCAGGAGAAGCCCATAGTGGGTCGCGATGTACACCTTGCTCGAATCATTCGGATCAACCGCAAGCCCGTGGCCGTGCGAGATCGCCTGAACGGGGATGAGCTCTTTCGCCGTGGGTTCGCCTCCCGCACCCGAACGTGACGCAAACCATGCCCCTCCGACGAGAAGAACGACTGCCGTCAGTACCATGATGATTTTTGTTTTCATATCATTGTGTAAGTTCTACTTTATAATCTCCGACGCTTTCAATCTCTTTCTTCAGCGTGTCCCAATTGAGCTGATCGGTGTGTTCGATATCCGTTTTTCCTGTCACATAATCCACGGAACACGACGCAATCTCTTTGAAGTCGCCGCACACATCCTCGATGAGTGCCTTGCACGCCTTGCAATGAGTGCCTCGGATCGTGATGGTTGTCTTCATACTTGTTTTGCATCGTCTTTACCTGCGTCCTGCGCACCATGCCCTTTATTCATCATCGCCATCATCAAAACCATCGAGAGCGGGCAGATGAGAAAGACGAGGAATCCTGAATGCTTGAGAAGATGCGGTGCGAATACGTATGCGAGCACAATAACAGCGCCAATGCCGACAATGACTCTCGGATTCAGGCAGCACTTGAGCATTTTTTGGAATTTCATAGCAGCTTGTGAATGGTTAAGCATCGATGACGTTAAACTGCAGCATCTTGGAGCCCATGCTGCAGGTCGCGTACACGGTGCCCGCCTGAGTCGGCGTGAATGCGAGCGTGTTTTTGCCGAGCCTCATAGGTAAGGTGACTTCGTACTGTGGGATCACCATGACCGACATGCACCCGCCAAGCGGCACTTTCGCGTCCATCTCCACTTCCACGGGGACACCCTTCTTCACCGTAAGGGTGTTCGGATAGAAGCCGCGTTCAGCGGTGACAGTGAGCGAGAATTTCTGCGCCTCCGGTTTCGGAGGGCAGCTCGTAATGCTTGGGTCACACGTGGGAATCGTCGAGGGGTCAGCTTCAAGCGGTGCAGCAACAGTGCCCGTGGTATTCGGCAGCACGGTGAAGCCCGAGCCGCGCGTCATCATACCCATGGAGCAGTTGAATGGAATCTCTCCCGCCTCTTTGGGCGTGAATCGGATCGTGGTGATGCCGTTCGGAGAAAGATATTTCGTAACACCGGTCGTCGGCATCACGATCACTTGCCCACAGCCGACTGCATTCCTGCCGTCTATTCTCCACTCCATCGGTATGCCAGCCGTTACGGTGAATCTGTTTGGTGAGTACGAGTAGCCGTCCACGCGCATCTCCACTATCTGTTTTCCAGCCACCACGTTCGCCGCCGGCTGCGCTTGAGCGATGCCGTTGCTCTGGAACATGCCATCCACGTTCACTCCCGCAAGCGCAAGTCCGTTGTTGATGTTGTAGACGGCCAAGAGGACAACGAGTGCTCCGGCGAATTTGATGAAGTGCCGTTGAAATGCGCCCCTGGTGAAGCTCGTGATCGCCGAGAGTGACGCGAGAGCCGGTACGGTGCCGAGCGCAAACATCAACATCGTGAGGGCACCCACCTTCCAATCGCCCGTCGCAAGCACATAGAGCTGGAGCGCTTGCGTGAATCCGCAGGGCAAGAAGAATGTCAATGCGCCAAGCGTAAACGGAGCAGCCTTGCTATCGCTTCCCGTGAGGTCGTGAATTTTGTGGCTAAGGAATTTCGGCATCTTGGGCGTGAATCGCCGCATCCAGGGGAAGAGATGCAATATCTGGAATCCGAGGATGAGCATGACGACGCTCACGAAGACCATGAGATATCCGTTCACCTGTGCCGAAAGCGTGATGACCGAACCCAATGCGCCCACTAACGCACCGAGCACCGTGTATCCGATGACTCGCCCGATGTTGAAGTAGATGTGCGGCTTGAATTTCTGCATGCCGGTAAGCTCCGGGTGGAGCTCGCTGTGCCGTTCGGACACTGCGAGCAAGAGCCCGCCCACCACCGCCATGCAGGTGGAGAAAGCAGCGACGACCCCGATGAGGAACACAAGCCCGTAGCTCATGGTCTCCGAGATAGCGAATGACGGCAGGATATCGAATCCGCGAAGCACATAATAGAGCGAGACGACGATGAGAAACGCGCCACCGATCTCTAGATAGTCGCGCCAGCTATTTTTGTGCGTTCCGGCACCTGCTTTGTGCCGATCCTCCCATGACGACACGGAATAGCCATCCGTCTTTACGGACGCGTCGAATTCGTGCAGCGGGATGTGTTCTCGCGAAACGAAGACCTCAACACTGCCGGAGGTGAAGCTTGCATGCACCTTTTCGACGCCCGGAATCTTCTTGAACTTGCGCTCGATCAACACCTCGCAGCTCGCGCAATGCGTGCCATGAACTTTAAGTCTGAATTTTTTAAGATGATTACTCATAGGTTACTTGTCCGCAAGCGCTTTCTCGATGAGTGCCTTCACATTCTCATACGGCTGTGCGCCCGAGAGCGGATATTTTTTGCCGTTTGCTGCGATGACGACGCTCCACGGCGTGCCCTGGCCGCCTGTCGCGACGGCTTCTTCAAGATTGGCCGCGACATGCTGCGCGTACTTGCCGCTCGAAATGCAGGTGTTGAATTTCGCAGCGTCGAGTCCGACATATGCGGCAATCTTCGGCAACTCTGCCGGATCAAGTCCGTTGTTCGATGGCGTTACTGCGAAGACACGGTCGATATATGCCCAGAATTTCTCATTGCCGCCGAGCTCGCCTGCGCATTCTGTCGCCTCCGCTTCTTTGCGAGCCTTCGAGTGCAATTGATCGAGTGGGAAGTGGCGATACACCCATGCGACTTGTCCCTTTCCGTACGTATCGATGACCTCGTGCATGGTGCCGTGGAACTGTTTGCAGAACGGGCATTCGGTATCCGAGTATTCGACAATCGTCACTTGAGCGTTCGGGTCACCGAGCACATGATCATCTTTTGCGACGGGCTTCACTTGTTCCAGGTCGCCCGCCTGCGCTTGCGGCTGATCTGGCTGCGGAGCGGCGGCTACAGTGCCGCTCGATGCGCGCCCGTTGAAGAAGAGCGCGCCTGCGATGAATGCGCCTGCGATGACAATCGCGATCGGTGTGCCGAGATTAGTTAATTTTGATTCCATAGTTACGAGATTCGTTAATAGATGCTGCGTGTGCAACAATGCTACACGAGCAGCGACCGCTGCCGCGCGTAGTTCCTTAACGAGACTCGTAGAGTCTGGGATTTAGAATACCGTTTGAGAACAATTCCTGGAGCGGATTTGAGAAAGGAGCATACCCGCTACATGGCTTGAAGGCGTATGGGGCAGAAACATCTGGGGGGACGAGCCGCTTACTAGAAATAGCGAAAGCCATCGCGAGTGCAATCAGAGACGCAAGGAGTGAGAAAGCATCTTTCCCTTGCGGCAATGTCGTGAGCAAGCTTTGAGATGCAGAAATCATCTCAAGGGGCGTCATGTTGCATATCGCAACGCCGAGCGTAAAAGGACAGTCGCTCATCTGCCCATCCATGGCCGTCGTCATCCCCGCGTGTGAAAATCCGGGGGTGCCAAACAGTAGAAAAGCAGTGAGTCCAAAGGCAAACGCTAATCGTGCAACATTGCCGCGAGCGATGACTGTCATGCCGAGATTATAGCACAACGTAGCTTGGTCCGGAAACGTCGTTTAACACGCCGACCACACCAGCCCGACACACAACATTGTGTGCCCATAACCCGAAGCCCCGCACGCCTCTTTCAGAACAGAAGAGCCGTACACCCCACCCTTTGCATCATTTCGATTTTGGGGGCGAAAATAAATGAACATGAGGAAAAGGGCGGGGTGTCGGGCCTCTCTGCTGAATCAGAGGAGGCGGCGGGGCGTGGTCGCGCGTGTACGGGGGCTCGAGTCACCTCGCGGGTGGCGCGTGCGTCAGTTGGCCGTCTGCTTCTCGAAGTGGGTTCGCGCGTCAGATACAATCTCACCGCAGATAGAAACTTCACCCGCCGTGAGCGCGGCGTCGCGAAGCGACGCGGCAGGGGGTGGCGGCAAAAGGTGGCGTCGCTGCGCGACGAATTGATAGGGTGAGGGAAAAGAAAGGTGGGGTGTTTTGTTTCGTGTAGAATGCGGGTATGCTCAAACCAAAATATTTTCTATACGCGCGCAAATCTACAGAGGACGACGACCGCCAAGTGATGAGCATCGAAGCACAGCTTTTTGAGCTTCGAGAGTATGCGCGCAAAGAAAATCTTGAAATCCTAGCGGAGTTTCAAGAGTCGAAAAGCGCAAAGACCCCAGGGCGAGAGATTTTTGGTGAACTGATGGCTCAGGTTGAGCGAAGTGAAGGTGTAGGTATCTTGGCGTGGCATCCCGACCGATTGGCTCGTAACTCCATCGACGGCGGCCGCATCGTGTATGGCGTGGACACCCGAAAGATTGTGTCTTTGCGTTTTCCGACATTTTGGTTTGAGCCTACCCCGCAGGGTCTATTCATGTTGCAAGTGGCGTTTGGGCAATCTAAATATTATTCAGACAATCTATCGGAAAACATCAAGCGCGGCGTCCGCCAGAAACTGCGTCGAGGCGAATGGTTGAATCGTGCTCCCTTTGGCTACCAAAACAACCCCCGTATTCGCAATATCGAGCCACATCCTACAAACGCACGGATTGTGAAAATAGCGTACGAAGAATACGCCAAAGGGACGCATGCGCTCGTCTCTCTGGCGCAGTTTCTGGCGGACTTGGGCGTGTTTACGAAAAACGGGACGCCACTTGCCAAAATTTCCATCAAAAGGATGCTCACGCACCGGGTATATCTCGGATTCGTGAAGCATGGGACGGAATGGTTTGATGGAAATTTTGAACCGATCCTTTCTCCCGCTTTGTTTGAAGCCGTGCAGAGCATTGTCAGTGGCAAGGCGCGGCCTCGCCATCGCAAAATCAAGCACGATTTTCCGCTCACCGACCTCTTCCGCTGTGCTGAGTGCAGCGGCATGATTTCCGCCCAATGGGCAACTGGAAAGAGTGGTGGACGATATCGCTACTATCGTTGCTCCAAAAAGCGCGGCCGCTGCACCCAACCGTATGTGCAGGAGTCGGAGCTTGCAGACAAAATACGGGCACGGCTTCAAACAATCTCGCTTTCCGATCGCTACACCGACCACATGCTCAAAATGGTGGATGAGTCGGAGAAAACAGACAAAACAGCGTCGCAAAGCGAGATTCACCATCTTTCTTCTCGAATCAAAGCGGACGAGGGGCGCATGGAAAAATTGGTGTCGGCGTATTTGGACAACGACGTACCGAAAGACATCTATCTAAAGCGCAAGGACACGATCATGCGCTCACTCGCCGCTTTGCGGGAAGAACTGAAAGATGTTGAACGCGGGAGAAAGAATCGGGTCGAACCCTTGCGGGCGTTCGTTCTCGACTTGAAACAAGCCAATGTTCTCTCCTCGTCTGAGGATTTGCATGAAATCAAGAGTTTCGTCAAAAAAATCGGAACGAACCCCATTTTGCGAAACAAAACACCCCACCTTTCTTTTCCCTCACCCTATCAATTCGTCGCGCAGCGACGCCACCTTTTGCCGCCACCCCCTGCCGCGTCGCTTCGCGACGCCGCGCTCACGGCGGGTGAAGTTTCTATCTGCGGAGAGAGAGGGATTCGAACCCTCGATCCGGTTTCCCGGATGCATGCTTTCCAAGCATGTGCTTTCGACCACTCAGCCATCTCTCCACTCTTTATAAACGGAACCGATGCGGTCATTTGATGTACCGAATGTCCGCATATACTTCGTAACAGCCTCCCCACTATACAGGTAGATACGACGTCCCTCGTCAGTAATATGAGGGGTAATTCGAAATTCTTCAAGTACGGCTGCTACTTGTCCAATGAGCTTTAATGAATGGCTGGTGAAGCATAGACCGATGTTTCTGTATTCCCTATTAAGCACATTATGGCGATGTACGTACAAACAACCGTCAGTATCCATGAGTCCTCGAACGCACTGACGTCGGTAAATCCTCTGACAAAGAATCCACTCGGGAATTTCTAAACCGTGCTTAAGTTTATTTCCTCTTGGTAGCCCGTTCCCAACAAGAAAATCAACCACCGCTGTACTGGACAAAGACACGACCAGGGTCTTTCTCTCCTTGCGTTTACGAATAGCGGGATGTATACCGAAAATACGGTAGCAAAGAGTGGCTACATATTTAGAGTATGTCGCATCCGCCTTCGAATTCAACGTGATGTTTGCTTGCCAATCGTTATTTATTCCGCCATCACCAAGCATGATGCCGAAAAATTCAGCAAGGTTAGGTGATGGTCGAGGGAGTGTGACGACCTTTCGATGGCTCTTTTTCGGATACCTGAGTGTGCTTGTTTCCACCAGTACAATATACCAGATTGATCTAGTGCCAAATTAACTACATACACTAGACCTGCATTCCGCGAAGGGCGGAAAGGCGCTCAGGGATGGGCGGATGCGTAGAGAAGAGGCGCCCAATAAAACGCCCGGCTTCTGATGCGCCGAAGGGATTGGAGATGAAGAGGTGGGCTGTTGCATGATTCGCGCGGCGCATCGGCTCTTTGTAATCGCTGATTTTTTCAAGCGCGGAGGCGAGCCCTTCGGGGTAGCGCGTGAGCAGCGCACCGGAAGCATCGGCGAGAAATTCGCGCCGGCGCGAGATAGCAAATTGCATGAGCTGTGCCGCGATAGGAGCGATGATGAGCGCGATAATCGCGAAAACCATCAGTATCGCGCCGGCTTTGTTGTCGCGATCTCCACCCCCGCCCCAATGCCCCATACGGAAAAATATATCCGCAAGAATGGAAACAAAACCAACTAAAACGACGGCGACTGTCATCACCAAAATATCTCTGTTGCCGATGTGCGAAAGCTCATGCGCAAGCACTCCCTCGAGCTCGCTGCGCTCCAATCGTTCCAAAAGCCCTGTCGTGACCGCAATCGCCGCGTGCTCTGGGTCGCGCCCAGTTGCAAACGCATTCGGTGCCGCATCTTGAATCACATATACTTTCGGCTTTGGAAGCCCTGCGGTAATTGCCAAATTTTCCACAATACGATTGAGCTCAAGCCACTCTGCACCCTCCGCCGGCTTTGCCCCTGCCGCCGCAATCGCCACCTTGTCGGAAAACCAATACGCACCGATATTCATCAAGATGCTTATTGCGACCGCAATCGGTAGCACCGCGGGCGCATTATATGCATACGAAATGAGCCAGCCGAGCCCGATCACGAGCAGAAAAAACGCAGTCATGAGCGCCCATGTCTTTCTAATATTTGATGATTTATTTGTATACAGTGATGCCATACTTATTTACCTGCGTTTCTCGTTAGTTTTATATCCGTTATCTTCTGACCATAGCAGAAATAAACGCTTTTTAAAACCGCCTTTTTTCTCCTTGTTCTTTTCTTGTGCCAATTCCATTTCTTCAGGACTAACTTTCTTCACTTTTTTAATTTCATCAATGACATCCTGTACGTCTGCGAGCTCTTCAATGAGCTCGCTGCGCGTTTTGGTGTGCACCAGCGCCGAGGCCTCTTCCTCTACTTTCTTGAGGAGCTCGGTCACAAATTCGCCTGCGCGTAACGTCCGCGTTTCAAACTGTACGCGCAAGCGCTCCATTTTCGCAGGAACTTTGTCGCGAATGAGTTTGTTGTAGTGAACTTTTCTCAGAAGCCCGCTTTAAAACTTCACTTTTACCGGTTCCTTGGCTGCAGCTTCTGATTCAGCGAGTTCGAAGAATTCGCGCGAGGTGAATTTGAAGAAATTGCCGATCAGATTGCTGGGGAATGATTCAAGTGCAGTATTGAGTTCTTGTACGACGCCGTTATAGAAACGGCGCGCCGCCTGAATTTTGTTTTCCGTATCGGAAAGCTCGCGCTGCAGCTCGATGAAGTTTGTATTTGCCTTAAGGTCTGGGTAGCTCTCCGCAACAGCAAAAAGCGATTTCAGTGCACCGGTAAGCATGTTGTCGGCTTTGTTGTGATCACCCACACTTTGCGCACCCATCGCTGCCGTGCGCGCCTCCGTCACTTTCTGCAAAGTCCCCGCCTCATGCTGCATGTAGCCCTTTACCGTTTCTACCAAATTAGGGATGAGATCGTAACGCCGCTTGAGCTGCACATCGATATCAGACCACGCCTCCTTAACGCGATTCGTCAGCGCGACGAAATGATTATAAGCCCACACTGCCCAGAGAATGATAACGGCGAGCGCCCCAAAAATAATATATGTTGTCATATACGATGCATGATAGCACAAAAAACGTGTATGCCAGATGATTTGACTTGTGGGTTATAAGTGTGGTAAGATATTTCCGGTCTAAACAAGAGAACGAGGTGCCGAATGGCAATACACATCCCGCAGAACTGCTCGAAAATTCTTGTGCAGTTTGTCCTCTCGGGTCCAAATTTATGGGATTACCCGGGAATCAAAAATCTGGGAGCTGAAACTCCCGAGCAGGCAGAGGCGCGAAAGCTGCGTTCGCGGGAGCATCCGTCAGAGGAGCTGCTCTCGGACACAGGCAACTTCATGGGATTTATAAAGGCGTTTGCCGATCGCACTCTTACGCAGGCAACTGTGCAAGAACGGCTTGGCAAAAACGAGAGGTACTATCGCCTACTGAGCTTTGGGTTTGGCGTGCGCTCAGGAAATGAGCCGCTGCCAAGCGCAGAAGCGCGAAATGTGCTTGCAAAATTACTGTCAGAGAATTGGTCATCCCTGACCGTCACGAAAAATAACGTGCTCGTGAATGGCGTGCCGACCGATAGCTGCATGCTATCGATTCTGCTGCGGAACACCAAGGTAGCGCACATGCCGAAATACTATACGCTCGGCGAGGAAGTCGTAATCGGAGTACATAAGGTGATCAACACCACCCGCCAAGTTAACGACGCCAAAAAGCGTCAGTCGACTGAACTGTCAGGAGGCTAAAATGCTCACAATATTTTCGATCGCCTGCTTAGCGGTAATACTCATGGCGGTGGGATCAGCATGTGCGGAAAACTCGGACTATAGCGGGACCAGCGTATTAGGCACAATGCTCCTCGGTTTTTCCGCGGCATTGTACGTACTAGCCGGTGTGCTTATTGCCGACCTCAAGATGGGAAATGCCCTGAAAGACGCCTGCCTTTCGCAGGAGGCGCTCGCGAAAGAGCGCGAGGTCATCTGCTCGGTACCAGTGCTGTTTCGGGATGGAGTATTTGAAAAAGTACTCGTCCCGAATAAGCAAAACAAGTAGGTGGTCATGTGGCCACGAACCACCCGTCGTTCTCCGGAACGGCGGGTGTTTTTTCTATCCTGCTCAATGCAAGACACTCGTTTGGAACTAAATTTCATTCACCCGCGGTTGCAGGCGCACTGTCGCAGTATCAGTATGCGGCAATCCCGCATCATCAAAGCAGCGTAAGGTATACGTGGTTGTTTCGAAGAGTGGGCTCGAGTTGATACCGCCAATGGGGGACATGAATGTCGAATTGATGACCAAGTGCCCAAAGGAATCAACTCCGTTAGAGCCGCTCACGCGTGCGCACGAAGAAACGCCTGTCGCTGTCCAGGAAACACGCGCGCGCGAACCGCGCCGCACCACAGGAGTAGCTTCTATAGAAAGGGTCACCGGTCGTATGGAAATACCCGAGCCATCACCGCTTCCAGGAGTAAATGTGAATTCGCTGGTGTCGGATGCGCTCGAACAATCCGGGTCTCCGCCAATCCCCCAGTCCACAAGCCCGTCGCCATCTCCGTTGTCGAGTCCATCGCTACATTGCGGAAGTGTCCCTCCGGGTTGTGTTCCAGGCGGTATGCCCGATGCGTCGGTACAAGTGAAAGTAAAACTCGTCCATGCCGAATAGAGATCCGTGCTGTCTTGCGCCCTCACGCGAATAGTCCTCGGTCCCTCTGTGGAATATGTGTGCGTTGCCGAAATCGGTATGCCTGATGCCGCGTAGCCCGATGCCGGCACATAGGTGTTCTCATCGTTGTTTGCTATGCCATCGCCATTGCTATCGACGGATGCGTCCCAGTCGATAATGTAGTGGATGCCATCACCATCGGGATCGGTTGAGGTGAGTATGACGGTGTACGGCGTATTGATCACACATGCTCCGCTTCCAATGATGCTGGGAGTTGTCGGTGGTTGATTAGCGGGGGTATCAGTGGGGCATTCGCTATCGCCTGGGGTACAGGGGGTTTCAGTTGGCGGGTCGTCGGTCGGAGGGGGTGCTTGTCTGGTGCTGCCAGTCAGCGTCGCTGCAGCTCCACAAAAAGCACTACCGATGCCAAAAAAAGTGGACTGCCCACTGCATACCGTTCCTTCGCCGCTGGCACCTAGATATGAACCAAACAGATTCTGGCTATACGCTGCAAGACCCTGATAAACCGATGTGACTCCACTTACCGCACGCGTGAATATATTATTCTGAAACTGCGCATGCGCCGATGTCGGCATCAAAAGGAGCGTCACTATAAGTAAAGGGATGAACTTCGATGAGGGTGTGTTGTTAATCATAGGTAAATGATACCCCTCACACCCACTGTGCGCAGAGGGGTATGTGGATATCCTGTTATTCCCTTTTTCAATTCTGAGCCATGTGTACTGCAATGCCGATATGTTTTTCGATGGCAGATACACGATCCATTAGTAGATCAATTTCCTTTGCATAACCTAACACGCTACGTAGCTGTTCGGAGAGATCTGCGATTGCTTTAGTGTTCGCCTCGATGGTTCGCGTATGTGCATTGATTTGGGCTTGCAAATCTAAGTGAACGGCTTGTAATGCCTCCTTGGTCGCCATTCGGTCCCGAATACCTGAGACATCCTCCTGAATTTCAGTAACGATTTCCAAAATAGTTTTTATACTTTCATCCATATTGGTCATTATACACTCTCTAATTTTATATCAAGAACTGCATCATCACGGTGTGGCGGGTGGGGTGGAGGTACTGCTGCTTCCGTCCGCAGGCGGCGTTTCAGCAGGAGGCGGCTCGGTAGCGAAGGACGAGGTGGAGGTTGCGTTGTCGCCGGTTGCAGGTGTTGAGGTTGCGGCGTCAGCAGGAGCTGGATTTGGATCGATTACACTCACCATACGCTCCGCTTCCCCTACGTTCCCCGCCTGATCTGTCGCTCTATATATAATAGAGTGCGCACCAGCGACGCTCGTGTCTATATATAGAGAGCCGATCTCCACTTCCGCTCCCCCATCCACCGATGCCTTGATGCCGAGGTTTTGATCCACATTGTCTGTCACCGTCGCACCCAGATCGACATAGCTCGAGCCCATAGGCACTTCGGCCGGGTTATTGCCTTGCACTGTTATTGCCGGCGGCTCGGTGTCGCCCGTTGGTGGTGTCGTGCTTGCAGTAAGTACATCGCTCGGCGTTGTTGTTGCCTCGGTCGTTCCGGTATCTCCTGATGAGCTTGTTGATGCTGCGGCGCCAGCCGTTTGACCATTGAGAAGCTTTTGCAATTCATCCCTCGTGAGGCAGATGTCTTCGAGGCAGAGCTTTTTCGCGTTTACGGTATCAACAAAGATATTTTCTGCATGAATGGTGTGCGCAAAGAATTCTTGGATGCCGTTATTTGTATCGCCGAGCCATGCGAGGAGGCTGTCAAAGATGCCGCGCATAAAGCCGGAGGCGTTGGTGTATACGATGCTCATTGGGGTTGAAGTCGCATCGGTTGATGTTGCCGTGGAGAGCGTTGACGTTGCGGTGAGTTCTGGCAAGTAGCTCATGGGCTGGACGAACATAAGAATCGCACTCGTAGATGATGCAAAATTTGGATCGCCATTTCCGGAAAACGTCTCAAGCGCGCGGCCGATTGCTGTGCCCGGCTGCGTCGCCTTCATAGCAACACCAGGGATGGATGAGGGGACAAGATAATCACCGACCGCAATAGCACCGCCTTCGCCGGTCACTTTCACTGGCACGCGTCCGGCGAGCGCGATCGGGCGCTCATCTGCGCTTGATGCCCACTCGGAGAGCACGAGGCCCGGCTGCGTCGAGACGACGCCGATGACTCCTTCATCATAGAGGCCCGTTGTCTTTTCGACGGTCGTACCCTCTTTGATGCGCACCATGTCCCCCGACTCGATCGTCGCATCCTCCACCGCATACATTTCCGCCAAGTCGAATCCGGCAATGTTGAATTGCTTGCCCCAGAATTTGCCGGCGTACACATTTCCAAAGAATAAAGATGACGACCCGATGTCCGAGCCAGTGCCCGTTAGATAGGTGGCACCCGCGCCGCAGTGGAAATCAACACAGAATGTAATTTCGAGGTCATCAGGAGATGCATCGTACATGGCAACGACATTTCTGCCATAACCATCCATCGCAACGGAAAGAGAGGAGCCACTAGTTACCCCTTGTGTACTATCGACGAACTCTCGTTCATATGCATTACAGCCTGGATTGAAACACTTAACGACAGTGAAACCGTCATTAGGATAATCTTCTTCATCCGCCGTAGACGATTTGGATATTGCTTGAAAGATAAATATAGTTGGCGTGTCGCCTGACATGGCAATATCAATGTCGCCAGCAATATTTTGCGTACCGTTTGAAGCATATATGGTTTCGGTTCCAACTGAAGAGCAGTTCGAAGTCAGGCATATATTCCATGCGGTCTGTCCGGCGTTGTTTACGAGTGTGTCCATGGATATTTTGGCAACAATTGGTAGGTTGCCGCTTCCAACAGCGAGAGCAATATTGCTCTCCGTGCACGTTGATGTGCAGTTAGTGACAATCGTGATAGGTGTCCCAACGGTCGAGCAGTCTGAAGCAGTGCATTTCACAACGCGCGCTGCGTCTGAGGTATTTGCATATGCAACAACCGGCAAGCCATCGGGAGCTATCTTAATCTTTGCAAATTTACCCACCGTACCGGTACTTTCAACGGTAGCTAAGGTATTTCCGCTCGAACAGCTGACGTTTCCGCAATGCGCAACTTCTGCGTCTCCGTTAGTATTATCTTGGTACGCAATAATGGGCAGACCGTCATTTCCGATGGCTACAGAAGGATAGAGTCCGGTAATACCTGCTGAATCGATAGTTGTTGACGCGCTGAATGAAGTACATGACGTGTTTGCACATTTTCCTACAAGCAAGTCATCGAACGCACCATTTTTATAGTAGGCGACAACGGGGAGGCCGTCGCTCGGTACGGCAATACTTGAATACTCGCCAACCACGTCATCATTATTTACAGTCGATATGGTGGCGTTGCCGACTGAACAGTCAATATCGCCACACTTGAGGACTTTCAGAGCGGTATTGGTTGTATCGTAGTACGACATGATGGCGTAGCCATCTAATCCAATGGCGACTGATACTTCATCACCGACGATGCCGGTGGAATCGAGCGCTGCGAATTGCGTTAATGACGTCGTCCCGGTACCAGCTGCTGCGGTCGGCAACACATCACCCGTGAGCGCGATGCTGCCCGATACTGAAAGTTTCTGGTATGGCGACGTCGTCCCGATGCCGACGTTGCCGCTATTGGTGATGGTAAATGCGGGAGGTGTCGACGTCGCATACGCATCCGTGGTCGTACCTATATATAGATTGCCTCCCTGCGATGAGAACAACCAGTGCTTCAAGTTTGCCCCCGTACCGCTGTCGGAGAGGACAAGATTCTTGCCGGTGGTGGTGGCGATTTGGAGAGTGGCGAAAGGTGAGGTGGTGCCGAGACCGAGAGAGCCTGTTGAACTGTTCCAGAAGAACGGTGATTTCCCTGCTGCGCCGAAGAGTACCGATGATGACGCGAAGAGTGAGTATTGGTTACCCTGGAGCCAGAGTGGAGTGGTGGTTGCTGAGGTAGTGGTGCCGTAGGTGGTGGCGGTAGTGAAGGGAAATGATGCCCCGGAGCCCGTCGCATCCGTACCACAGATAATATTTCCATTTGCATCAGTCTCGAGCGCTT
>CAYWZA010000005.1:0-55220 GCA_964462785.1 uncultured Candidatus Saccharibacteria bacterium
ATTTCATGCACTTTGATTATCTCAAAGTGTTGCACTTACTTGTTGAACTAGCTGGTCTCCTACTTGCCATGTCCGGTTATGCTACACTTTTAGGGTGATAAAGGTGGCGTTCAGATTGGCTGTACAGATGTGGCCCATCACGGCAGCGCTCGGCGCGGTCGTCCTGTTGCTGTCCGGTTCGCTCACGTATGCGTTTGTAAAGATAGTGGCGCTGGAGGGACGCGCGAATTCACTTGCAAGCGAGCTCGCCTCGACGAGCGCCGCGCTCGCGGGCGCAACAGCAAATTTCTCATCCGGCATTTCCTCACTCGAGGCAAAGACTGCAGGGCTGGACAATTCCCTTTCGGTGGCTCAGCGCGAGCTCCAAAGCAATGTGGATGCGGTGCGATCGCAAGTGGGCGGAGTTGAACAAGCGGTGGGCAGTATTTCCGGTACGGTGAATACGCTTGAAAAGCTCAGCAAGACCGATCCGGAACTCCTGCAAAAATATTCGAAAGTCTTCTTCCTTAACGAACATTATGCCCCTGAGCGCGTGGCGGAGATCGATAAAAAATTCCTCTATACTGAAAACTCGCCCGAGGTAATTCACGCAGGTGTCCTGCCTCGTCTCAATGCACTGCTCGCTGCCGCACAGGGTGCGGGGCAAAAGCTGTACGTTAAATCGGCATATCGATCGTTTGACGAGCAAAAATCACTCAAAAGCGCGTATGCAGTGACCTATGGCGCGGGTACTGCAAACCAATTTTCTGCAGATCAAGGATACTCCGAACACCAGCTAGGAACGACCGTCGATTTCATTACAACCGGTCTCGGCGGAGAGCTTGATGGCTTTGATCGCACGCCGGCATATCAGTGGATGCTCTCAAACGCGCACAAGTACGGGTTCACGCTCTCCTATCCCGCCAACAATGAGTTTTACGTATTCGAGCCGTGGCATTGGCGCTATGTCGGCGTAAAACTCGCCACCGATCTACACACAAACGGCAAGACATTCTATGCGATGGATCAGCGTGACATTGATGCGTATCTAGTTTCAATCTTTGAATAAAGGGTATTCACCCCAGAGCAAGCTCTGGACTCATTTTGAACTCGCTATGCTCGTGCATATTCCGCAGCAAGCTGCGGGGTATCATACCCTGTATTGCGTCTTCGCTCGGAGAAAATGCAAAGCTACGCATTGCATTTTGCCCCTCGCTAGCCGCAATAGAGTGGGCTCTGATTGACAAAAGTGGTGCGTGGGCGAATGATCACTACTAGATTGTTTCCTTTGGGAGGAAGACGTCATGCATGCCTCTGAAACTGCGACTGCCGCACCGATAGAGCAGGAATGGTGGCGCTATACCAACGAGGAACACGACATATGGACTGCATTATTTAAACGGCAAGAAACCGTGCTGCGTAAGCGCGCATGCAATCAATTTCTGAATGGGCTAGAAGAGCTGGGCGTGATGGCACATCACATCCCCAATTTCGCTGCGCTCAATGAGGTATTGCACAAGAAGACAGGCTGGAAAGTGGTTGCCGTACCCGGACTTGTCGACGACGCGCTTTTCTTTGAGCATCTCGCAAACCGCCGCTTCCCTTCGACGCGCTTTATCCGGCGCAGAGATCAGCTCGATTACATCCAAGAGCCGGACATCTTTCACGATGTATTTGGGCACGTGCCCATGCTTGTCGACCCGATCTTCGCCGACTACATGCAAGCGTATGGCAAGGGTGGCTTGCGTGCGCTGGGCGGCGGAAACCTGCATCATCTGGCACGACTCTATTGGTATACCGTGGAGTTCGGTCTCGTGAATACCCCACAAGGCATGCGGATCTATGGCTCTGGAATCGTTTCATCGAGCAAAGAGTCAGTCTACGCGCTCGAGTCGCCACGACCGCATCGCATCGCGTTTGATTTGCTGCGCGTTATGCGCACCCAGTATCGAATCGATGATCTGCAGGAAGTGTATTTTGTCATCAACTCAATTGAAGAGTTGATGGATATTACGCTCAAAGATTTTGGTGCGATATATACAACGCTCGAGCATATGCCTGCGGCGGACAAAAATCTCGCGCCAAATGCACTCGTGCCGAGTGATGCGCTGTTTACAATCGGAACTACTGATAGCTGATAGTATGCCGCTCGCTTCGCGAGCGGCATTTTCATTGCATATACATGCTTCTTCTGTACGGTGAACATATTGTGCACATCGACGGTCAACGGATGATATGCGAACATATCAGAATATTCATTAGCACGTACGCCTATGCAAAAAATTGTTCCGCACCTGTGGTTCGACAAAGAGGCTAAAGAGGCGGCGGAGTTCTATGTTGCCGCCCTCGGAGGCGATTCAAAAGTTACCAATGTATCCACCATACACGGCACGCCATCGGGCTCGGTGGACATAGTCTCGTTTGCATTGCTGGGGCACGCATTCATGGGCATCAGTGCCGGTCCTATTTTCAAACCAAATCCGTCCATTTCATTTCTCGTCGCATGCAGCACGAAAGAAGAGGTAGACACCATCTGGAACAAAATGTCGCAGGGTGGTTCAGCACTGATGGAGCTCGGCACCTATCCGTTCAGCGAGCGCTACGGATGGATACAGGACCGCTATGGATTCTCGTGGCAGATCATGTTCTTTCCTGACAAGAAGACGCCACAGCGGGTTGTCCCGTCATTTCTGTTCGTAGGAAATGTGTACGGCAAGGCGGAGGAAGCTATGAAATTGTATGCCTCCGTGTTTAAAGACGCGCGCATTGACCACGTCCTGAGATATGAAAAAAATGAGGCGCCCGACAAAGAAGGCGCTGTGAAGCACGCGGCTTTCACGCTTGAGGGGCAGGAATTTGCCGCAATGGACAGTGCACATGAGCACAAGTTTGCTTTCAACGAGGCGGTTTCGCTTATGGTGTACTGCGATACGCAGGAGGAGATTGATCACTATTGGGATGCGCTTTCAGCCGTTCCTGAAGCCGAACAATGCGGCTGGCTCAAAGATGCGTATGGAGTCTCGTGGCAAATTGTTCCCCGGGAAATGGATGCCATGATGCGCACCGGCACCACAGAGCAGGTGGCGCGGGTTACTGAGGCATTTCTCAAGATGAAAAAATTTGACATCGCAACATTGCAGAAAGCGTACGACGGCGTTTAAATAATCCACGCATATAAAACATACATGAAGCGTCACGTGCAGACATCGATATTGCTCGCTCTTCTTGCGGCAGGAATTGTGCTCACCGCGGTTGTTGCCCTGACTGCAATGCGCGCGTATCTGTGGGGGCAGGAACAGCACTATTTTGGAGAGGTTATTCGAATGACTGATAGCGGTGTTGTCATATCAGATCCGTTATTGGGCGAGCGTTTTGTCATTATCGATGCAACGACGGTGATACGCAGAGGTCGAGACAGTGCGCAGCGTCTGCAGGTTGGTGATCGCCTGATTGTATTCAGTACGGACGAGGAAATTGCAGTCCACGCAACATTTATTCGCGTAGTGAGCGACGGCAAACAGCTTCCATTACCGTTGCAACAGCGCCTCAAGCAGTAGTGCGGGTCTGCACATCTATGCGATTAACTCTCAAAAAATATCTTCCGCGTTTTTTGCCCATCCTATTTTTTGCAGGGACACTATTCGTTCTTTTTTCATCATCACCGGAAGATCTCATACGCTTCGTTGGAATCGAGAACGCCTACGCACTCATTTTTGCACTGGCATTCCTTGGCGGACTTACCACTTTCAGCGGTATTCCCTACCATCTCGTGCTCATCACGCTCGCATCAGGCGGTCTTAATCCGTATCTCCTCGGCATGACAACGGCACTTGCGGTGTCGCTGGGCGATTGCACCTCGTACTATGTCGGATACTACGGACGCGATCTGCTCCCCGTGAAGCTACAGTCTTCCCTGCAGCGACTCTCAAAACTTCAGGTACAACACCCTCGTTTGCTGCCCGCAGCATTTTTTTTCTACGGCGCGTGTATCCCTTTTTCGAGCGACCTCATCACGATTCCCATGGGAATCCTTCGCTATCCGCTCTGGAAAGTGATCGTGCCGCTTGGTATTGGCACTGTCATATTCAACACCGTCCTCGCCCTCATCGCTGCATATTCCTACGAGTGGTTCGTGTTTTTATAGACCGCCTATTCCACCGTATACGTGAACATCATGCCCGCTTCGATGTGCTCGAGGATGTGACAGTGCGCCATCCATACGCCTAGGTTAGAGGGATCGAGAAGGATGTCGACTGTTTCGCCGGCTTTGATTAATGTTGTGTCTTTCCAAACGAGATTGGTCTCTTTCACGCCATCACGCTCAAGCACGAGGAATCTGTTGCCGTGGAAATGGATCGGGTGCTGCATTGGATGCATTGATTTCGGATCATTGAAGATCCGAATCTTTACTGGCTCGTCGCGCTTGAGTGCCCAGTTGATATCCATGTCTATCTTCCCTGTATCCTGATCGACGATGTGCCACTTCGTCGAATCGGCAGTAGTATTTGCATTCATCATCGCGTGCGAGTCTTCCCACTCGATGCCACCCGCAGGCGCACCCATCATGCCGCCCATGCTACCCATGTTCATACCACCCATGCCTCCCATTCCCATCATGTCGATCGTGAGCGTAAGACGCTTATCAGGCGCTTTGTCGAAGTATTGCCTAAACGAATCGATACTTGCCTTGGTCGCCTGATGTTCCGGAATGTCAGCGAACGCTTCCGCATACGAGGGCAGAGCCGCCTCGCTCTCGATCGCGATCGAGCCGAGTGCCGTCATGCCAGACGGCGTATCGTTTACGATGGTTGTTGGCGACTGGATCAAGACATCGACGATCGCACGCTCGGAAGGTCCAAGAAGAACGCTATCCACCCATTGCGCTTTTTCATACGCGCCGTTGTCGCCGCCGACGAGCTTCATCCTTGTCCCCTTGATCGCAAAATTGAACGGGCGCGTATTCGCCGCGTTCGTAAGATAGAGGCGCACAACTTCTCCCTTCTTCGCCCGGAGGACGAAATTCTCTTGCCCGTTCACAAGCATCACATTGCCGAAACGACCCATGAGCACGTGATCAGTGCCGGTCTTGCTCAGATTGAGTTTGCCACCCTCAATGAGGATATCGTCGAGAAACAAGGCGACTTCCCTGTTGACTGGCGTCCAGTACGATTCGTCTGCAGGGATGACAATGAAATTTCCATAAAGCCCCATTTCCTGTGCGTACGCATCATGCACGTGCGGGTGGTACCAATATGCACCAGCGTCGGGGAACTTAAGTTTGTACGTAAAGCTCTCACCAGGCTCCATCTCTTTCTGTGTCACCTGTGAGCCATCGAAAGCGTTATCCATGCGCACGCCGTGCGAATGCAGGAGCGTCTTGATGTCGGTCGCGTTCGTGAAGTTGATCGTGATTTCCGCACCTTGTGGAACTTTGATCAGTGGTCCTGGGATGGAGCCGTTGTATGCGAGCATCGTATGTGCGCGACCAGCGATCGTCTTCTGCACCTCATCCATGACGAGATCGTAGGAATCACCATTTTTCAACTCAACGACGGTGCTTTCTTCGGCGGTGGTCAACTGTGCAGTGTTCGTGCGCGTGTCCGTGTACGCTCCGTAAACAGCGATGGTAAAGAAGAGCGCCGCGCCTATCAGTACTTTTTTGTTCATATAGTCTATTTAATCATGGATTTTGCAAATGCCGCCATTGCGGGGAGTACTTCGCATCATGATTTCATCATGTTGGGCATATAGCGTAGGCTGCGCGTCATCGGACATGATGCATATGGTTTCTTACCTCGATAGCAATGCATATCGAGCGAAGTTGGGTGCACACCGCTGCGGTGGCAATCGCACTGAGCGTATACCACATGCCGAAACGCCATACATGCTATGCATGCATCAATTTTTCATATGAAGCGGCGGGCAATTCTCACGATCGTGGGGATATATGTCGCATACTTGTTAACAGGGCTTGTCGGTTTACAGCTCTATAGCGCAACGCTTAATGTGCGACCAATTCTCATATGGCTGCCGCTCGGGATTAGCGTTGCCGCCGTATTGCTGGAAGGATATATCGCCCTCATACCAATTGCGCTTGGTGCAATAACCATCGCCATTATTAACAGTGTGCAGCCGCTTCCCCTTGCTGCTGCCACCGTTGTGGCGCACGTTGCGCAGGCGTATGTATTTGGGTTTATATTTCGCACGCTGCACGCGCATCCTCGTCTTGAGACGCTGCGCGACATGGCGCTCCTGCTCGCAACAGGTTTTTTTGCGACTGCCGTCTTTCCTTCAATACGATCTGCGGCAATCTATCTATACAATGCGCAGTACGGCACGGAAATTCCAATCACGTGGACAACGTGGTGGGTTGGCAATGCGCTCAGCGTGCTCATTATTGTGCCGCTCCTGCTCGGCGTATATGCGCGAGCGCATCGGCTGTGGCGACGCCCCCGACTGCAGAATCTTGAACTGATTATTGCGCTCGTGCTACTTTCCGGCGTGTCGGTATTTCTTTTTGGAACATTGACCACCGCAGTGGGGGGTATTTCGCTCTTGTTCCCCTTACTGGTCATGCTGACATGGATATCGCTACGCTTCGGTGTGATCCCTACCGGCATCGGGCTGCTGCTCATGACCGCAATTTCGATCGGCGGAGCTCTCATTGGCACCTACGTCATGCCTCTCGGCGGTATACACCAGCGTCTGCTTAATGTGCAGATATTCGATCTGATCATGGTGGTGTTCTTTCTTATTTTGGCGTCGGTGGAGGAACAGCGCAGAATTTCTCTCGCAGAGCAGGTGCAAAACGCGGAGCAACTTAAAGAGGCGCTTGAAAAGCTCCACAAGCAGGAAGATGCGAAAAATGAGTTCATCGCCATTCTTGCGCACGAGCTGCGCAATCCGCTTGCGCTCATGGATAACTCAATGCAATTACTGCGCATCGAGACGAAAGATCACGTCGAAAATACGAAGCTCATCGACACCATGCTCAAACGCGTCCACACAATGGCGCGTTTGCTTGATGATCTTTTGGACATATCACGCATCACACAAAATAAAATCACCATTAAAAGCGAGGTCATCGACATGCGTGGCATCGCTCAGCACGCTATCGAAAATATGAGATCCGTTGTAGCAAACCGGATGCAAACACTGCAAGGCACGGTGCCGTCGTACCCACTATGGGTGCGCGGCGACCCAACACGCCTTGAGCAGGTCATGCTCAATCTGCTCATAAACGCTGCAAAATACACGCCTGACGGAGGGCGTATTGTTTTCACGCTTGCCAAAAGTGACGGATATATCGTCATTCGTGTTGCGGATAACGGTATTGGCATTCCATCCGACATGCTCACGCAAGTGTTTGAACCGTTTGTGCAAATTAGCCGTCCATACAAAATGCCGGGCGTTTCCGCCAGCCTCGGCGTCGGTCTTTCCGTCACTAAAAGGCTCGTCGAACTGCATGGCGGATCCATTGAAGCACAGAGCGCAGGATTGAATCAGGGCAGCGAATTCACAATACGCCTACCTGTACACGAGCACAGTCACGATGAATCGAAACTGCCGAGACAAGCCGCAGAGAATCGCGAACAACAACAACAAAAACTGTCGCATGTCCGCACATTCGATATTCTTGTCGTTGACGATGAGTCGGCAATCGCGGACGGCTTCAAAAAATTGCTTGAGCAGGTCGGCGGACACACAGTGCGCGTTGCATACAACGGGAAAGATGCGATCCAGCGCATGAAAGAACATGCGGCTGATGTTGTCATATTGGATATCGGCTTACCGGATATGGATGGATATACGGTTGCGCGCGCCCTTAAAAAGGAACGTGAACCGACGTTTCTCATTGCGCTCAGCGGATATGGTCAGGAGAAAGACAAGGAAAAAGCGCGTCAAGCCGGCTTTGATGAATATCTGGTAAAACCTGCGGGCATTGCTGCCGTTGAACGCATTCTGAGCACCATACCCAGTTAACCTGTCATGAAAAAAGGTCACACCATCCGTTCATATCGTACACTCGTTAAGCGGCGGTTGAACAGATTGCGACCAATTCTTTCGAGAGTGGCGCACGGTGATTTTTCACACAACGTGCGTGTAGATACGCACGAAGATGATTTCAAAAGTATATATGCCGGTATACAACTCATGATCAAGTCTGTTCGTGATACGATAGCTCACTTGAACAAACGGAATACCAACCTCAAGCAAAAAGTTCGCACGCTGCGGAGTGAGGTGTTGGAGCGTAAGAAGATGGAGCTCAACAAAAATGAATTTATAGCATTTCTCGGGCACGAGCTGCGCAACCCGCTTGCGTCCGTCCTGTATGCTGCGCAATTAATCAGGCTACAGATGCGAGCAGGTACGCTCGAGCATGTCGAAGAGGAAGTGCGCGTTATCGAGCACCAAAGCGAACACATGGCACGGTTAATTCAAGATCTGACTGATGTTTCCCGCATTGCACGCGGCAAAATCGAATTGGAACGCCAGCCTATCGATCTCAAGGAAACGCTTCACCGAGCCATACAAACCATGGAGCCGCATATAGCCGAAAAAAACCACCATTTTAGTGCCGTATTGCCGGAACAAACACTCCGCGCATTTGCCGATCCAATGCGCATTGAACAAATCGTTACCAACTTGTTAGGCAATGCGATCCGATACACCGAGGCTGGCGGGATCATCGAGCTTACACTCGACACCATCGACAGCATGGCGCGCATTCGGGTCAAAGATAACGGGCAGGGTATTTCATCAAGATCGCTCAAGAAAATTTTTGATGTTTTCTTCCAGGTTAATGCGCAGGAGCACGGGTTAGGCATGGGGCTTGCGATCGCGCGCGGTCTTGCGCGCATGCACGGTGGCGATGTTGTTGCCTCGAGTGGCGGAATCGGCAAGGGGAGTGAATTTGTGTGCACGATTCCTTTGCTCAAATCCTGATTCACCGCTCTTTCATTTCGAGCTGCTAGCATCGCTGTACTGGCACCTTTCGTTCGGGGCAGGGGGCAAGAATCAACTTTGAGTCCCAGCCCCCGAGGCGCCAGCATGCAACTTATAACGTAATAAATAAAAGTCTGTGCTCTTTTTTGTATGACAAAATCAACTACAACGCTCGAAAATAAAAAACGCTCTGCTTCGGACATCCAGAAACAGGCTGCGAAGAAACATGAAGTAGTTGCCGTTGTGGGGCTTGGATATGTAGGCTTGCCACTTGCCATTACTGCAGAATCGCGCGGGTACAAGCTCGTCGGATTCGACATAGACGCACAAAAAGTTGAGAAATTGCAAAAGCGTGATGCTCCATTTCTATCAGAAGCAGAGGAGCGTGCCTTTGCTGAAAGCCGCATGCACATCACCACACGCGAGGAGTCGCTTGCAGAGGCAGACATCATCGTCATATGCGTACCAACTCCCGTATCAGAAGATGCTCATGTGCCTGATCTCAGCCCACTACGCAACGCATGCGTGCTCGTCGCGCGCAACCTCAAGAAAGGGGCGTTGGTTATCGTGGAGTCCACAGTTAATCCCGGCGCCTGCGAGAGCGTTGCTATTCCAGTCATTGAATCCGTATCGCAATTCCATGCCGGCAGAGACTTTCTATTCGCCCACTGTCCTGAGCGCATTAATCCGGGAGATCCACTTTATACCGTGGCAAATATTCCTCGCGTGATTGGCGGCATCGATACCCCGAGCGTCGAGCGCGCCGAGGCATTTTATCGCTCGGTTGTTTCTGCAAGCGTCGTACGCATGAGCTCAATCAAAGAAGCCGAAGCGGTGAAGATGGTCGAGAATGCATTTCGTGACATTAATATCGCGTTTGTAAATGAGCTGGCAATGTCGTTCGACAAAGCGGGTATTGATATTGTGAACGTCATTCGCGGGGCAACAACAAAACCATTTGGCTTCCTTCCCCACTATCCCGGCTGTGGCGTCGGCGGCCACTGCATACCCGTCGATCCGTATTACCTGATCTCATACGGCAAGGAGAACGGCTTTACCCATCGATTTCTCATGACGGCCCGCGAGATTAACAACAACATGCCACACTACACGCTCAAAATACTTTCGCGCCTACTCCGCGAGCGCGGCAAAAAACTGCGTGGCGCAAAGGTGGCATTGCTCGGCTTATCGTACAAGCGTGATATTGGGGATACACGTGAAAGCCCCGCGTTGATTATCCGCGATGAGCTCATGTCTCGTGGTGCATCGCTGCGCAGTTTTGACCCGCATGTTCCAAAAGAGTCGACCGTTGAGAGCTTGGAGGATGCTTTGAGTGGGGCTGACGCGCTTGTCATAGCAACCGACCACAGCATCTTTCGATCTATCGTCCCGAGTACGTTGCTTAAGAATGGGGTCGGCGTGGTCGTCGATGGGCGCAATTGTCTACAAAAGGAGTTATTCGTTTCAGAAGGCATTAGCTATCACGGTATCGGTCGGTAGGTAGCATTAATTGGAGCTATGTTCGTATACGCACCACAAAAGTTGGAAGAAATGAGGAAATCGTTCAACGATGCCGGTGCTGTGTTTTTCTTTTTTTTTGTCCTGTACGTCATATTCGTGCTCAAGGTGATCACGTATAAATCGATCTATGACAGCGTCTTCTTGGGTGTGTACTCGATGCTCATCACCGTCTACATACTCTCCCGTTTCCTGCTCTCCTACCTACACATGCCAATAGCAATTGATCCGTCGTATGAGCCGACCATCGCATTTGTCGTGCCGGCAAAAAATGAGGAGGACAATATTTACAAAACTCTGCAGCGCTTTGCGCAGGTAGAATATCCGCGCCACAAAATCGAAGTCATTGCCATCAACGACGGCTCAACCGATAACACCTACGCGGAAATGCAGCGCGCGGCAGACGATATCGCACCGGCGATACAGCGCGTCGAGGTAGTCAATTGGACAGAAAATCGTGGCAAGCGCCATGGCATGGCAGAGGGCGTAAAGCGCGCGCGCAATGACATTGTAATTTTCGTCGACTCAGATAGTTTCATTGAGCCAAATGCGGTACGGCACCTGGTTAAATACTTCGCCGATCCAGACATTGGCGCAGTGTCCGGTCACACCGACGTGGAAAATCGCACGACAAATCTTTTGACCGAAATGCAGGCTATCCGCTACTATATCGCCTTCACGATATATAAAGCTGCAGAGTCCGCATTCGGCATGGTGACCTGCTGCCCGGGGTGCTGCAGCGCGTATCGCCGCACCTATCTACTCGAATTTATTGACAAATGGCTGAACCAAACATTCCTCGGGGGAACCTGTACGTTCGGTGACGATAGATCACTCACGAATTTTATCATCCAAAAGTATCGCGCCGTGTACTCATACGAGGCGCGCGCGACAACCGTCGTACCGGATACGATGGGTAAATATGTCGTCCAGCAGCAACGGTGGAAAAAATCGTGGATACGGGAAACATTTATTGCGGCGAGTTTTGTGTGGACGCGAAATCCCGTTGCCGCTGTTTCTTTCTACACATACATGTTTTTGGCATTTGCCTCCCCCATTGTTTTCTTCCGCGCCATGGTGTGGCTTCCCGTAACTGATAGTGCGTGGCCGATCATTTATTTGATGGGTTTGTTTCTCATGTTGTTCCTGCATGGGTTGTATTACCGGATTCGAGTCGGTCAGCGCGCGTGGTTTCTCGCTATCGTAAACTTCTGGCTTAATACCGTTCTCCTGATGTGGCAGTTGCCGTGGGCGCTGCTCACCATTCGCGACTCGAGGTGGGGTACCCGGTAGCAAAATCATTATGCATTACATGGTGTTGACGAAAGGCAAGATGTTGTTTCTCATACTCGTTGCTCTCATGCTGCTCATCACGGTCACGGCAACATTTGTATATAAAGACTCCCGCTATGGCATCGATAACCTGCCAAACATAGTGAGTCGTGTGGTGCGGCAACACTCTGCCGAACTATATTACCGTGTATCGTTTGCCGCGCGCGACAAGACCGGGTCGTTGCCGGAATATTTTGGTCTCAGTGACCGTGTTATAGACGAAGAACGGGATGCGCGTGCGGTGCCTGTCTTGGTATATCACGGCATAGCGGACAAGGGTGGTGATTACACCATCTCACAGGCCACGTTTGCCGAGCACATGTTTACACTGCATCAGGCCGGATGGAAAACGATTTCATCCGCAGCATTGGAACAGTTCTTGCGCGGAACCGCTACGGTTCCCGAGCGTTCTTTTTTACTGACGTTTGATGATGGTGCAAAAAGCAGCTTTTATCCGGTTGATCCGGTTCTGTCTGCGCTTGGTGTGCACGCACTCACATTCATATTGCCAAAGTATTCCCTCAATAACGGCACCCATTATTATCTTTCGCTGGGAGAATTAAACTCAATGCTTGCCAACGGACGGTGGGAAATAGGCTCACACAGCCAAGAAGGTCATCAGCTCTTTCCTGCGGATGCGGCAGGTGCCATGACGCCGGCGCTGGGACGCCCATTGTGGCTACTGAATGAAGAGCGTCTGGAAACCCAACAAGAGTACGAGAAGCGTATCGAGGCAGATCTGCGGATCTCGCGCCACAATCTAGAGCAGGCACTGGGCATTCCCATCACATCATTTGCGTTCCCTTTCGGAGAATTCGGACAGCTCAACGACAGCTTCCCTGCGGCGATTACCACAGTCGCGCGTATCGCTGGTGATACATACAAGATGTCTTTTTACCAAGTGCGACGCGGGGAGGGATTTACATTTAATTATCCAACACCGGAACAAACGGGAATGCTGCTGGTCAGGAGAATCGAGCCACATCCCGAAACGACAGCACACGAATTACTTGAGCACCTAGAGAATGGATTACCGAAAGACATACCGTTTGTTGAAGACTTCTCAGCAGAACAGGGGTGGTTTTCAGTGTGGGGACCATACTCATTTACGCTTGGGCAACTCTCTCTTGCTGCCTCACCCGAAGAAACAGGGAACGCAGTTATTTTGGACGGAACGCGAGACTGGCGTGACTATACCGTTCGCATGCGTGTGCATTCGCCATCACGCACCGGCATCTATCTCTGGGTGCGCTTCCAAGGAAGCGAGCAACATGCCGGATGCAACTTTGGCAACGGCTTCATCCACGTTGAAGAGACGATCCTGGGGGACGCCCGGGTTATACAAGGGCTGCGGACAGATGACATAATCATTCCGGATGGCGATTTCACCATCGAAGCCCGTGTGCAAGGCAGATCCTTAACATGCACACTGGATGAACGCGCGAGTGCGACATCGGAATTTTTGAATCCGGCGCTGGATACGGGCGGCATAGGTGTAAAAATCTGGTCCCCGGAATCTGGAAGGGCGCGTTTGATTATAAAAAACATCCATGTGGATTCCGCACCATGAACATCCGTCATCTACCGGTGACAGTGGTGCGGACTCTGATGGTCTGCACGGTCATAGGGTTCTTTGTGTGGATGTTCGGGATGTTGCATGGATTCGTGACTGTTGAAAATACTGCTGCATCATTACCTGCGATACACGAAGAAGGCGAACGCTTCGTGTACACATTTTCCGTTGACGGAATATTGCAGGAGGCGGAAGAGCGTGACACCACAAGCCCCTATTGGTGGCTCAACTCGGGCGGCATGTTTATCATTGAAAACGGCATTGGGAAAACAATACAGGGGGCGCTCCCCTCGCTGCACCGTTGGCGGCTTGCGTATGCAGCGGACAATCCGACCGATAGTGACGGCGGATACCATCCGCAAAATCTCTTTCGCCTCATTTCACGCAACGAGTGGCTTAACCCGAGCACACGCGTGATGTTTCGTATCGCGCACGATAATCTAAGCGCGAGCCAAAATCGCAACGAATCGAACGGGATATTTATTATCAGCCGCTATGTCAACGGTGACACTTTGTACTACGCAGGCATTCGCGTAGACGGTTCTGCGGTCATTAAGAAAAAATACCGGGGGGTGTATTACACACTGGCGCAAGTACCGGTCTTCTCCGGCCCCTACGATCGTGATACGTCGGCAAATCTTTTGCCCCACAGCGAATGGCTGGAGATGATAGGCGAAACGAAAACGCAGACGGACAATTCAGTGACAATACGATTGCTTCTCAAGCGCGGAGATGCGGAGCCTGTGCTTCTTGTTGAGGCAGTTGACGCAAGCGGCATATGGGATGGCACCCCTGTCATAGATGCGCGAGCGCGAATCGGCATACGATCTGATTTTATGGATGTGGAATTTACATCCATCGAGGTACACGAATTATAAGGTCAGTAGGTATCGATTCATCGCAAATTCATGCCACAGCGATAGCATCAACAGCGGGAACATTATCATTATAAGTATTATTTATATATGCAAGAACAAACGCATAGCCTCGATAACCGAATTCACACCGTGCTGTTTTATGCACACATAGTGGTGTGTGCGGTCGTAATCAGCATCTCTGCTTTCCTATTACTGAAAGCCGAAAGCGCTGATGCGGCGGCGTTTACCCGCAGTCTTGAAATGGGCATGAGCGGCAACGACGTGTCGGCACTCCAGACATATCTTGCGATGGATCCGAGTATATATCCGGAGGGGCTGGTGACGGGTTATTTCGGATCGCTCACACAAGCCGCTGTCATGCGCTTTCAGGCAAGCCGCAGCATTGATCAGGCGGGACGCGTTGGTCCAATTACCCGCGCTGCACTGAACGCAATCCCTGCGGTCGCGGCACTGCCCATGGATGGCGCGCTTGGGACCGGCGGTTCGGATGATGTATCGGCTCCCATTATGAGCACGTCAACTGTCGTTGCGGCAACAAACACCGCAGTCATATCATGGAATACCAATGAACCGGCATGGCATCGAGTCATGTATGGGACCATTTGGCCATTCCTCTATGCGACGGCAGCTAAGGCATCCGATGTAGCGTTTGATGCAAACGGATCCGTCTTGCTCAGCAATCTGCTGCCCAATACACTCTATTATTACGTCCGCGAATCGGAGGACGTAGCGGGCAATGTCATGTGGGATACTGCCGCATCGTTCCGCACAGCAACTAACACGCCGTAGCGTACACACACTCTTGAAAGCAAAAAACCACCGCCAACCGGTGGTTTTTTTGCTGCAATGCAATATTACAGATCACGAACGCGGAAGTTGTCGAATTCAACGTCCATGAAGTCAGTGCGAATACCCGATGAACCGCTTTTGATAGGAGCACCGCCGGTGCCCGTATCCTTTACGGAGAGAATCGATGCGTAGGTGCCGTCGTTCTCTTTATCAAGCAGGAGCTGCAATGACACAGAGCCGTCGGCGTTGTTTTTTGCCTCAAGTTTCATACCCATCCATGTGTTGACTGGCAACAGCGATGGATTGCTTGTCCGATTGTATGAGCCCTTGGTGCCGAACGCCTGACCCGATGCAAGCGTGTAGTAAGTGCCTCCAATTTTTTTCTTAATGGTGGCTCCGCCGTCGCTGCGAACACCGGCATAGTAGAGATTACTTCCATCCTTGTAGCGAGCGAAGAAGAGCACGCCATTGTAGCCGTCGCGGTTCGGGCTGCTGCTGAAGTTGTTGCGCGTGATCCGGAAACTCATCTCGTGCATCGCACTTCCCCACGTCTGCTTACTGACGAGACGGAAGATGTTTTGCGGATGATAGCCGTTATCCGTATCGAGCGGGTTCGTCTGCGCGTACAACTTGCGCCAATAATCGTTTGCGGGGAGTTCCCGCTGGACGGTCATGCCGAGACCATCCTTCACAATCAATTTTGCCCCCGAGTTTACCCACCAATATGGACTTGGGCTTTCAGCCATTGACCCCGCTTCTTGGAGTACGCCAGGGACATTGAAGGTGAACAAATAATGACCGGGCACTGCTGCTGCGGATGCGGGCAGCGGGACCACAATCGCGAATGCGACAAGTGCCGCAATCAGGCCGAGTGTTGATCCTATCGGAGCCGCAATACGCACGGCGTGTGTAGTAGCTTTTTTCATAGCGAATATTTTTAACGAGTAACGGAAGTGGCGCGCACGAAAGCACAACATGAGAACAGACCAGTACGTGAAAACATCGTGAACGAAACTTCCGACGGCTCATTATACGGAGTGAGATTGTAAGTCAACGAAATTATGAAGACGATATGTACGCTTCTTCATGAACAATGCATGTTTTCTTTAAAAATATAGACGCGCATATATGAAGAAAACGCGCTGTGGGATTTTTAAAACCATCTGTCAATGCACAGTATGTGAGTCTTGTGAACATTGATGCAATGCGAGAAGCGGGCGAGCACCGAACCGAGACGTATTGAATATACGGCGAGGGAGGAGCGAAGCCCGCGACAAAGCAGTGCGCAATGTTCACAAAACTCACGTGAAATGTTCAGCATTGCTTCATGCACGTTTGCTTACAATGCGATCAGCATTAAAAAAATAATTTTTACAGGTATGAACACCACAGTGTTGGATCGCGGGATGCGCATGATGATTTTTTTACTGGTATGCATATGCGCACTCGGTGCATATCCAGCCGAAACGCGAGCCCAGGTCAATCTGGTCCCGAACGGCTCGCTGGAATCCGCTGATAGCTCCGGTGTACTGCCTGTCAGTTGGCGCAAGGGAGGCTATGGAAGCAATACCCGCTCGCTCACCTATCCCGTCCCTGGAGTCGGAGGTGGCAAAGCGGTGAAAACCGCCATTACAAGCTATGTAAGCGGCGATGCGAAATGGTTCTTCAATCCGATTTCCCTCTCGCCGGGCTTGTACACATATTCTGATGACTACATGTCGGACCGGGCGAGTATTGTTACGGTGCAATTTGAGCGCACTGATGGCACGTTTGCATATATCGACATTGCAACACTACAGCCATCCGCAACATTCCAATCGATATCTGTTGATTTCAGCGTGCCCGCAAACACCGCAAACGTCACTATCTTTCATCTCATAAAGGGGGTTGGGTTCGTCACCGTGGATAACGTAGCTGTACGATTTAAGGAATCGCCATCCGGCATATTCAGCACTGGCGCAGTGACATTACGTTTCGATGATGGCTGGCTCTCCCAATATGAAAACGCGCTGCCAAAACTCAACAGCACGGGACTTAAGGGGACATTCTACATTGTCACGCGCCAAATGGCGGAACAAGGATTTCCCGGATACATAAACCAAACCCAGCTGCGTAACATATACACTGCAGGCAATGAAATAGCCGCGCATACGCGCACGCATCGCGATTTAACCACACTGAGCTCGTCCGTACAGCAAAGTGAAATACAGGGATCGCGACAAGATCTGATCGGCTGGAATGTGGGTTCCATTCTTTCGTTTGCCGTTCCATTCGGTTCATATAATCAGTCCCTCATCACGATGATACAAAATGCCGGCTTTACCAGCATGGTAACGGCAAACGGGGGTCTAAATCTGGAAACAGCCGATGCCTTCCAGCTTGCGCGAGTTTCTGCAGACACACGAAATTCTCTGGCGCAACTGAAGCAAGCAGTCGACAGCGCCGCAGCAAACAAACAATGGCTCATCATAACCTTCCATGAAATCAATACGAGCGGGAGAACCTACAGCATCACCCCAGCCAATTTCAATGCCATCATCGATTACATCGTCCAAAAAGGCATTCCGGTCGTGACTGTTTCTGAAGGCGTACAGTTCTTGCGGTAATCTCGGAAATGTTTTTGAAGCGAGGCAGATGCTGTTCAAGTAAATTCCACATGTGGTGAATGTACTCGAACACACGATTCACAACAGACTAATTCTCGGGTGTCGTTCATGTGCTTCTTAGACAGTTTCTGACATGTGTCATTCACGTGCGCGTCATGCCAAAACGTAGCGTGCGTGAAAATTTCACACTAACTCCATTTTTGTCGCATACAGTGCGAGCACACATCGGTCGATATGGAGCGTGTGCTCTATGAGCGTGTCGATTACTACTTTTAGCGCGGGTGCAGGCCGAAGCTCTTCAATGCGGTTACGCGATCGCGCATGGGGATCACCAATCCTCGTTATCATCAAAATCAAAAAAACAGAATAACTTTATGCAAACAGCATTAGCATTTCCAAAAGTAGCTGCCAGCGCGGCTATATTCGGACTTCTTATGTTTACGGGCGCTCCTGCTGCATCAGCGGGGACAATCAGCGTCGTAAACAGCAACACAGCAACCGTAACGAACTCAGTCGTTGTGAGCGCCAATTCCGGAGGCAACTCCTCAGCAGGAGGGCATGGCGAACGCGGGGGTCGCGGAGGCGATGCCTCTTCGGCAGGGAACAACAACGCGCAGGGTGACAATTCGGGTGGAAACGGCGGAGCGGGTGGCAGTGGTGGAGCAGGTGGCGACATCGTCACGGGGAACGCCATCTCAACCGCAACCGTCAGCAACGACATTAATTCAACAGAAACCATCGTGGAGGATAACGATTCTGACGAGGGTGAATGCGATACTGAAACACTTCACACTGATTCTCAAATAGGATCCTCAGAATCATCGTCATTGGTTGAGACACATGCATTCGACGACAACTCGCATAACGAGCAGTCAGCATCAGATTCAAGCGGCTCTGAAGAGTCAGCAAATGAGTCTGAGAATACATGGTCATCAAACTCGGACAGCAGCACAGAATCAGCTTCGGAATCCTTTACTGAAAACCACGACGATGCGGATGCAGCATCCTCATCGGTAGACGAGGTGCATTCGACCAACGATGACGCAGACGGCGCTTCTTCGACCTTCGATGAGTCGCATGAAAGCGCATCGCAGAGCTCTTCGAGCGTCGGTGGTGAAAGCGACAGCCAAAGCTGGAATGCAAACAGCGCATCATCCGACGAAGCGGCTGATAACGCTTCTGCAGCATCCTCGGCTTCTGAGCATGAGGAGTCAGCATCAAGCTCGTCAAACACCAATGCCATCTCAGAAGATGACGTGTTGGTCGAGACCAGCGCATCTGAAGAGCATGACAATCTCGTTTTTGATTGGACATGCATCAACGATGAAGGCAACGAGAATGACGACATCTCGGTAAGCAACACAAACGCAGCAACTGCAGTGAACGCGGTTGCAGTGGATGCGCGCTCGGGCGACAGCCATTCAATCGGTGGGAATGGTGAGCGCGGTGATCGCGGTGGTGATGCCTCTTCGGCAGGTAATAACAACTACGGAGGCGGCACGAATTCCGGTGGCAATGGCGCTAACGGAGGTTCGGGAGGTGCAGGCGGCAGCGTATCGACCGGCACTGCAGATTCACTCACAGACGTTGTGACAATCTCAGGGCGCACGGTAACACGCGTGATGCGCAACTAGTGCCCACTGAAAACAGGACTTGCTCCTGTTTTCAGATAAGCGCTCAAGACTCCCCCGCTTGAACGCTTATCGAGAAAACAGCGAACGATCACGTTATCACTAATCTTTTCAATAGTATGTCGATCGGGATGAAACGGAAGTGGCTGGGATTGATGCTCATATGCAGTGTGGTGGTATCCCAGTATTCACCAATGCTCGTAGTATTTGCAGAAGAGACCGTCGCTGAACAGCCTGCAGCACCCATAGAACCGGCGGTCGCCGAACAGCCGGCGCAGCCTGAAACAACTCAGTCAGGTGATACGAATACAGAGGCATCGACCGCAGAAATCACCTCTGACGCCAGTACACCCGCTGTTGCAGCAGACACTCTTTCTGAAGAAGCGAGCATCGGGCAGGCAAGCACCACTGAAGCAGCGACCACCTCCGAACAGACATCGAGCACCATGCAGGAAGACACTGCCGCAAGCAACTCAAGCGAGCTTGCGGATACCGCCACATCGAGTGCAACCACCACTCCCGAGAACATTGATGGCGCATCGGGTGGATCCGGATCCGGTGACGACTCGTCCACGCCACATATTCTCTCCGGCAAAGCGGTTGCGTTGGCTAATATTCTCAACATCGTGAATACCAACACGGTGAATTCGCAAGGGGCAATATTGTTCTCAAACTTTTTCGATCACAGCGACGGCGTCGACCTGCGCACCATGGGGACTACGTCGGGAAGTTGCCAGCTCCTCGACTGCACGACAGATGATGCGGTGGAGGTCCACCTTCTCAATGACGCAGTGATCGATAACCTGATACGCGTCAACGCACTGAGTGGAGAAAACGCCATCGACACTGCAGGACAGGGGGTGATACAAACAGGTGATGCGTATGCCGGTCTCAACCTGATCAATGTGGCGAACACCAATTTTGTTGATTCGCAATACCTCTTGGTGACCGTGAATGCATTCGAGGGCGTCGATGGCGACATCGTGTTCCCCGGTTTGCTTGATTTCTTTTCATCATTGCTCGGTATCGGCGAGGATAGCGCCGTCGCATTCGAAAATACTGCCGATGTGGTTAATACCGTGGCTATTGACTCAAATTCCGGCGACAACAACGGTAGCGGGACGACCACTATAGAGACCGGCGATGCACACACGTCTTCAAATGTATTCAATCAAATAAACACGTCCCTCTTGGGCGGACACTCAATTTCTCTCATCTTTCGTGTGCACGGCAATTGGGCGGGCGATGTGTTCGGCGTGCCGGATGGATTCTCGTGGAACGATCAAGGTGATGGTAGTTTTTCGCTCACCAATGATCCAACGGACACCATCGACGACATACGCGCCACGGGTACCTCAACGGCGCTTATTAACAACGATGTGTATGTTGACGCCATCTCAGGTCGCAATGCCATCACCGGTGCGGAGACGTCCCTTATCTCGACCGGCAACGCATACGCGGGGGTCAACATCATCAACGTTGCAAACGCAAACGTCATCGGGCGCAACTGGATACTTGCGATTATAAATATTTTTGGCGACTTCAACGGCAGCATTGCATTTGGACGTCCCGATCTCTGGGTAGGAGAACAGATCGATGCACCAGCGTCCCCTGAAAACGGAACTGAGATCACCTACAAATTCACCGTCATCAATAACGGAGACTCCTCGGCAACTGATGCGAAACTTTCCGATGCGTATGATTCTGCGCATATTGATGTCATCGATTCATCTGCTCAGTATGTGCTCGGTGCCGATGGGCAGCTGCATTGGGATCTGGGCAATATCCCGCCTCAAGGAGCAATCGAGATCACGTATCGAGCGCGCATCAAAAATGCACCTTCAGGGACCGACATTACCAACACCGTGACAGCTTCCGAGCACGAAACTGATAATAATCTTGCAGACAACACCGATACCGCCACCTTGCAAACGCGCGGCACAATTGGCGGCTGGATGTCGCCGGAGATGCAGGGGCTGGTCAAAAGTAATTCCAACTCCGGAGGAAACAGTGCCATTGCCGACTCGTTTGCAGTTGTCCGCCGGACGGCATCGACAACCGTACTCGCGAGCACCACGCGCATCGTGCACCAAGAGCTTGTACTCTCAAACACCACGGGCAATCAGATTCCGAACGTCTCGCTACATGACACACTCTACGACCCATCTGGGCGCTTGATCGGAGACGAAGTGTGGGACTTGGGAATGGTGCGCCCGCATGAAGATATAGTCATCGGATATGACATATCATTTACGCCGGACGCTCCATGGGGTGTGTACGATTTGTCGACATACATCAGCAATGGGTCCGCCACAACTACATTCAATAAGAATGGCAGTATATTCCTGCTGCCGAAACCGCCTGATCCGCTCATACCATCCCTTCCGATTGAGGCAGCTACAACGACCGCGCATGTATCATCAAAAATCCAACCAATACGTGTCTATGAAATACCCGTTCCCACACGCGAAGACATGAGTCTGCCCGCGACCAACGAAGCGCAAGTAGCCGCTGCAGCCTCAAGCACCTCGCTGCCACTCAATATATTGCTCTACCTCCTGCCATTTATCGTCGGCGGTCTCGGGGCGCTTGCCCTCTACCTTGCCCCTAAGCGAAGGGATAGAAAATTGACATAGTCCCCCAATATGGTATACTATACATTCATGAAGAATCTTCATCTGGGCTTCATCTTGGCTCTGTATAAAGACAATATCGCTATAGCAGCGATGCATAGCTGAGAGGCGTTAAAAATAGCACTCGAAACTCATCCCAAAAATATCGTGATATGAAAATCCTAATCGTAGAGGACGAAGAGAAGATGGCGAAACTCCTCAAGAAGGGTCTTGAAAAGGAAGGCTACGCTGCAGATTACGTGACCGACGGCGAGGCGGCTGAAAAGCGCATCGGGCTCAATCGTGATGCATATGATCTCATTATTCTCGATTTGATGCTCCCGAAAAAGAGCGGGGTTGAGGTGTGCAAGACCATCCGTGAATACAAGATCATGACCCCGATTCTGGTCCTCACGGCAAAAGATATGCCCGCAGACAAAACCGCGGCGCTCGATTGTGGCGCCGATGATTATCTGGTCAAACCGTTTTCATTTGAAGAATTACTAGCGCGCCTTCGGGCGCTTATGCGCAGACCGGTGCAGGCGCTGCCGACCGTCATCGAAATAAAGGGCATCAGCCTCAATAATGCCGAGCGAAAAGTATTTTTGAACGGAAAGGAGGTGCCGATGACGATGAAGGAGTTCAGTTTGCTTGAATACCTGATGAAGAATCCGAATCGCGTGCTGACACGCGATCAGATCATGGAACATCTCTGGGGGTGGGACTTTGATTCGTTCAGTAATGTGGTCGATGTGCATATAAAAAATTTGCGGAGGAAACTCCATGACACTAACAGTCAAAAGACTCTTGAGACAATTCGAGGATTGGGCTACCGATTTAAGGCGTGATGAGCTCATCTTGGCTGTACTTAGATTAGCGGCGCTCTACGTGGTGGCGATATCTTTCGTGCTGATCCTGTTTTACATCACCATCATTCTCAACAGATTATACGTAGGGATAGATCTTGCCGATCTGGTGTCCAGTCGACGCGTTTTCATCAACGAGGTTGCACAGAGCATTATCACCAGCTCCACCATTATTGTCGCTGGCATGGTATTCAGTGTCTGCGTCGCAACGTTTCTCCTCGCCTGTTTCGCATTCAGACGTATCGACGAGGTGACTCGCATGCAACATCGCTTCATCGCTGAGACGTCCCATGAGATGCGCACCCCCCTCTCCATTATGAAGACAGGTATTGAGGTCTCATTGATGAACAAAAATTCATTGACACGAGAGGAAGCTGTTGAAGTGTTGGAAACCAACCTGCAGGAGGTGAACAATATGGCACGCATGATTAATGCGCTCTTAGTACTATCGCGGTTCGATGACCCATCCCGCTCAGCGCAGTTGGAACGAATCAATATTACCGATATTGTTTCTGCCGCAACACTCGCATACGAGAAAGCCGCTGAGTCAAAACAGATTACTATGCATCTCCCGGATGCCCCCGCCTATACGGTGGTAGGCAATAGCGTACACTTGGGAACCATGTTCAAGCAGATTATCCGGAACGCCGTCGCATACACTGAAGAACGTGGATCTATTCAGGTGCGCATTGCACCCTCGTTTCCCAAACGAGTCCGTGTTTCGATACAAGATACAGGAATCGGCATCGACGCGAAAGACATTCCGCACATCTTTGAGCCGTTTTACCGTGCGCGCGACAGCCACGAACTACTGACGGAACGTCATCGTGCCAATAACCCCAGCACAAAAAAGCCGGTCGGTCTTGGACTTGCACTGGTAAAAAAGATTGTAAAACAACACCGTGGCACCGTACGTGTACACAGCGAGGTAAAAAAGGGGTCAACATTTTTTGTCACTCTGCCGCTTGTATAAAACACAGCAGGCGTGCAATAATGCGCGCGATGCGCGTACTCATTATTGACGACGACCAGAACATGTGCCACGTGCTTCGCCGCGGCTTAGAGGCTGAGAGCTATTCGGTAGACACCGCATTCGGGGGGAAAAATGGTCTCTATTTAGCGACCATTACAGACTACGATCTCATCATCCTCGATAACGCCATGCCTGATGAAGACGGGCGCTCGGTGTGCAGAAAAATTCGCGCAGGGGGTAAAACAACTCCCGTTTTAATCCTTTCCGCACTCAGTAGCCCCACTGAAAAAATCGACCTGCTGAATATTGGTGCTGATGACTACTTAGGAAAACCGTTCTCCTTTGGAGAGCTTCTCGCCCGCATGCGCGCATTGATGCGCAGACCACGCGCTGTGGTTGAAGAAACCATCTGCGTCGGCCCACTCTCGCTCAATACGCGAACACATACCGTACGCCGCGACGAAGAAGACATCTCTCTAACCCGTAAGGAATACATGCTGCTCAAATATTTTATGCTCAACAAGAGCGCGGTGCTTTCGCGCGCCATGCTCATGGAACATGTGTGGGATATGCATCTTGATCCTTTCTCTAATACCGTTGAAGCGCATATAGCAAGCCTGCGCAAGAAAATAGAAGATCCGCATCAGACACGGCTCATCCATACCGTTGCGGGGAGAGGGTATAAATTGGAGTGCGTCTAGTTCTCGTCTGACCTCATGTGCACTTTAAGATTACTTTATCTTTTCTTTAAGGGGGCTCTTATGGGATCGTTCATAATGATGGAAGTCCAATAGAGAAAAAACGGAGCAATGCCATGACACATAGCGGGAGGCGACCGTGACCACACCCTCATTCCACATACGAGGGGTGAGTGCGGCGGATGTGGATGTGCTCGAGACTCTGGAAGCACAGGTCTGGGGAGCACTGCACATGTATGCGCTCACGCGGGATGACCTCACTCGCTGGATGCAGGTGCAATCATCCTTTTTCATTGTTGCTGAGCACAACAACGTAATCGTTGGCTATTTCCTTGGTCAGCATAACCACTTTGATCCGGTCAGCATAGACCAGTACATAAAGCTTGACATAATTACAGGAAAAGGTTATATTAATATCCCGCATGACCCCGCAGGCGACAGTCTGTATGGGATATCAATTGTGTCTGTCATGCGCGGAGCGGGGCATGCGCTCTACCAGCGGGTGCTCCATGAGCTTGCCGCTCAGAAGAAAAAGTACTACTTCGGCTATGTTCGCCTTGCCGGTTTCCGCCCGTTCTTGCAGACACTCAATCCGCAGGAACAGGTCCACGCCGCAACACAAGGTCTTGATACCGTAGCGCTGTGGTATGCACATGAATGTATGGAGCGCATCGGCGGGAAAGTGTGGGCGCAGTGCACGGCAAAACCGACACTGGCACTCCCCTCACCGCCACCTGACCCTATACTCAGCTTTCATGTCAAAAACTGCAACGGAGCATTCGGTCTTATGCGCGTCGTTCCACATTACATGCACGATCCTGCATCAATAAATTATTCGGCGTTCCTTGTATACGAATGCACGTGATATTTGTATGTTCGCATTCACTTACACAGCCGCATTGCTCGCGATTCTTTTCGCGGTCTGTGCGGCTTTTCTGCTTACGCGATTCCGGCACCGCGCGCTGGCAGTTGCGCTCGCATTTGAATTTCTTTCAGGCGCCTTCTGGATTGGCTCAAACGCCGGTGCAGATGTGGCATACACGCCCGCAATGAACATAGCGTGGAGCGGTCTGTGCTTTATCGGCGGCTTGCTTATCTTGAGTTTCTTTCTGCTATTCGTCGAAGTGTTTACAAAAGGAGACTGGCCTTCACGTGCGCGTATTGCGCTCTATATGGCGCCGAGCATTCTTATGGCTCCGCTCGCATTTTCAACATACTCGATTGTGGACACAATCTTCCCTCCCAACGCTCCTTCAGCGATTGTTCCCGGACCGTTGTATTACGGGTATCTACTGTTTTTCTTCATCGCAGTTGTGTACGGGCTTGCGCGTTTGATTCGCTATTATTTCAATGCGAGCGGCAATCACCGATACCAGGCTGCTTACATTATTCTGGGCTCTTCCCTATTTTTCGCGGGTCTAATCACCTTTAATGTCATTCTTCCTCTCTTCGGGGAGCTGCGCTTTTTCAACGTCGGACCCCAATTTGCCGCTGTGTTTCTTGCTGCGTGTGTATACGCAATTTTCAAATACCAGCTCTTGGATATACGGGTCCTGCTTCAGCGCGGATTGATCTTTTCCATACTCTTTGCGCTTGTGGTGACTGTCTACGTAAGCGGTCTGCTGTACGTCGAATCGATGTTTGGGTTCGAGACCGGGACCGCTGCGCACCTATCGGCAGCCCTTGTGCTTATCATAGGTATATTTACTGTACCCCCACTGGAACGCGCGTTTAAGAAAATAACCGACCCATGGTTTTTTAAAGATTCGTATTGCTACTCACAGACACTTGAACAGCTGAGTACTGTCCTAAATAACACCGTCGAGCTCAAGCCACTTGTCGAGAGCTCGCTCACTACACTCGCAGAAGCAATGCGACTGCAGGGTGTCGAGCTGCGCCAGATGCGTGATGGATCCACCTTTCGTGTACACGCTGAAGAACTGCAGGAGCTAGGCGCTCCCGCATTGTGCGTGCCCGTAAGCCTTGGAGACGGTGAGCAATTGGGAGAGCTGTGCGTTGGCGAGAAACTTTCTGGTGATCCAATACGGGCGGAAGATGCTGCGCTTCTGCGCACATTTGCCGCACAGCTCGGCATCGCTCTCAAGAAAGCCGAATTGTACCAACAGCTCAAGGAATACTCACTTACTCTGGAGCAAAAAGTTGCCGAGCGTACGGCGCGCCTCGAGCGGATGCAGAACCATCAGCGGGAAATGATCGATGATGCGTCTCATGAATTGCAAACTCCACTCGCGATCATAAAAACCACCGTTGAGCTTCTTATGCGAGAAAAAATTGGCGACGCATTCAGGGCGGATCTCGCGATGATTGACCGCAGTGTGGACAGTTTGACACGACTCGTCAGTAATTTGCTGCACCTCGCCCGACTGGAAACGGAAACTGATAAAATTCGCCACACTGAGTTTGATCTTTCTGCTCTTGCGCGCAGCATCATTGAATACACTGAGGTAATCTGCGAGAGCGCGCAGATTACCCTCCACGCATCCATTGAGGATGGAATCTCATTTTTCGGTCGGAGAGAACTCATTGAGGAAGTCATCACCAATTTGCTTTCCAATGCCGTGAAATACACACGCAATGCTCCTGAACGCCATGTGCACTTCACACTTCGAGCCGATGCAGGGACCATCGAGGTCAAAGTCGTAGACAGTGGCGCGGGTATTGCACCGGAAGATATCCCACACCTATTCAAGCGCTTTTATCGAAGCCAGACACAAGCTGGTGTGACGCGAGGGACCGGACTCGGGCTTGCTATCTGCAAGCGCATTGCCAAACAGCACGGCGGTAAGATTTTTGCTGAAAGCGGCGGTATCGGCACTGGTTCTACATTCACAGTGCAATTGCCTCGCCAGCGACCTAGAGGCAAAAAATAGGTTTTTGATACCAAATCACCCCGCGGCATGCCGCGGGGTGATTTGTTAAAATTTCATGAAGCCTCCTCTTCCCTGTCGGCATGTGCTTTCATAATGTATTCACATCCGTTCTGTATTGTATGTTCAGTTCCACATATCTCGCTTGCGAGAATGTCCTTTCCAACATCTTTCCGGTGTAGCAACACACTGAAAAGATCTGTTCTTTTGATCTTTCTCATCATTGGCGGGACGCAACCCGGGATATAATGCGTTTCGTCAATGAGCATCCACTCTGGCATACACTACGTGTCGGAGAAATTCCTGAAACACTCAGGATAGGATAGCACAATCACGCGCCTTGGAATATTTCCAATGGCGCGTGATTGTGTTTTGACATGGACTTCATGAAGTCGCATATACTTCCCGTCACCATTTCCTTATCCAACCATGCCATACTCTTCCTGTATCGTTTATTAGCATTAACATGGCATATAAACGTATGAATAAAGACAAAGAGAAGAAGAGCGGGTTGACATGTCCTTCGTGCGGGTTCGAGGCAAAGAGTGCTGACGAAATGCAGGCACACATGAGAGACACCAAGGAAGATCCGGCACATACTGCAGCAGCGGGAGTTTTCGAGGGTGAATAGCCCCTAGGGGATGAAGAAAAGCCGGCGGAATTCCGCCGGCTTTTTGGTTACTGCTTGATTGTCACACTCACTGAGCGTACCTATTATTCTGCCTTGCGTCATCCGAGGAGGTTGCCGCAATAATAGCGCGAATCTCCCTTCCACTTAATTCACTTCGCTTGAATAATTCCTCTGCAACCGCCACAACGTGTACACGATGCTTTTCAAGTAGTGCACGGGCATTCTCAAATGCTTGCGTGCACAATTTTCGAATCTCATCATCTGCCAACGCTGCAGTGTGTTGGGAGCAGGTATACATTTCAGGACCGTCACGGTTCAAATGCGCTCCACCAGTGCGTTCTTTCAATCTGGTGGGACCCAGAACGCTCATGCCCCAGAAGCAGACCATGCCCATCGCGATGCGCGTTGCCATACGAATGTCCTCATCGGCACCCGCAGACATATCACCGCCGAAAAACACTGCTTCTGCGGCGCGCCCTCCCATCAATACATCGAGACGTGCCTTCAAAACACTTTCCGGAAAGTGGTGCCTATCTGACTCAGGTAATTGCAGCATTACGCCAAGTGATGTTGTGCGTGGCACAATAGATACTTTCTCAACTGGATCGGTGCCCGTGGTATACATCGCAACAAGCGCGTGTCCGATTTCATGGTATGCAGTACGCCTTTTATCCGCTTCACTCAGGGTCAGTGATCTGCGTGCACCTCCGAGCATCATGTCGTCGCGCACTTTCATCAGATGCCGCTGCGCCACTTTTTGTGCCGGCGGATCTTCTTCAGACGCGGCGTTCGCCGCCTCTTCTACCAGCACTTTGATATCAGCACCGGTAAATCCCGGAATACTCAAAGCAAGCAGTGCTAATTCAACATCCTCAGCGAGCGGCGTTGTGCGGGTATGTACCTTGAGAATAGCCTCGCGTCCGCGCGCGTCGGGAGGTGGCACGGTGATTTTCTTGCTGATACGACCACTACGCATGAACGCATCATCCAAATTTTCCGGATTGTTCGTCGATGCCATGAAAATGATCTCGGGATATTTATCAAACCCGTCGAGCTCACTCAACAGCGCGTTGGTTGTTTGCTGATATTCTCGATCACCACCGGAACTCACTGCTGTGCGTTTCGCAGCAATCGAGTCCACCTCATCGATATAGACAATGCACGGCATTTGCGCTTTCGCCTTAGCAAATAGTTCCCGAACACGGTGAGCGCCAACACCGACAAACATATAGGTGAAATCTGCTCCATTCATCGCATGGAATGGCACCCCTGCCTCACCGGCAACCGCCCGCGCAAGTAGTGTTTTTCCGGTTCCCGGAGGACCGATGAGTAGAATGCCCTTAGGCACCTTACCGCCCAGCAGGGTAAATCGCTGCGGGAATTTGAGAAACTTTACTACGCGCTGCAACTCTGCTTTCGCCTCGTCCATGCCCGCAACATCAGCAAACGTAGGAAGCGTCTTTGCATCTCTGCTGCTCTTCCAGAATTTGAGATCGAACTCACCCTGCGGTCCAATGCCGCGGAAATACAAGTACACCCACATCAAAAAAATTGCAAACAAGACCAGTGTCGCATAATTAGGCTGCACCGTTGGTGCACCAATCGAGGACGCAAATGTCACATCGACACCGTGCCCACGCAACTCAGATACAGGGTTTACGAATGTGCTATTGATGCGCACCGCAATCTGGTTGCCATTCTTGAGTACTCCAATGAGCACGTCAGGACTGATGACAACCGCCTTTATTTCCTGTGCCGTCACTTTCGACATGAATTCCGTATACGAGACGATGGGCACTTGTATGACGGGCTCCGGCTTTCGTGTTTCCGGCCACAGAAAATGAACTGTCGCCCAGCACAAGGTGCCCGCAACGATCGTCAGATACAGACGCCGCCTCGTGCGTACGCGCATCGTAAACAATCGTGAGGCAAATGCTTTCACGCGAAGCCACATGGCTTTGACCCATTTCATTGCTGTACTCCTTAAAGATCGTCTATATAGGATAGTATCACCCGACACAGTCTAGAGCATGCTTCAAAACCCCTCCCTGCCTACGCCGTGCAGTTTCCTGCTGCGAGCACGAGTCTCGGCTAGGGAACCCAGGTTTTTCAACAAGCTCTACTCATTTTTGACACTCGTTGGAAATTGGACCATAATTAAAAAGATACTATGCCCCATAAAACTAGCGTGCAACAGCTGCTCGAATTCCTTACTGCATACCGATCGTACATCATCTTTGGCGTCGTGATTATCACAGGTGCATGGTGGTTTGTGTTCAATAGTAACGGCGAGCATCTTGAAATACTCACAGTAAAGCGAGCGCCTTTCGAGGCTCATATTTCAGTGTCCGGCAAGGTGGTCGCCGCGCGGGAGGTTGAACTCGGCTTTTCACAGAGCGGTCGTGTCGCTCATGTCTATGCCACTGTCGGAAAAAAAGTTTCAACCGGCACATTGCTTGCCGAAGTTGAGAACGGCGACCTGGTGGCAACGATCATGCAAAAGCAGGCGACACTCGACAAATTGGAAGAAGGCACCCGTTCGGAAGAAATTGCAGTAAAAGAAACTGCGCTCTCAAACAGCGAGCTCTCACTGTTTGAGACGATCCGCGATGCATACCGCGCGGGTGATGACGCCGTGCGCCAGGCGACTGATCAATACATCAATAACCCACGCACCACCCCCACGTTGAATTTCTCAACGACTGACGCACAGCTTTCTATCGATATCGCCCAGAAGCGCATCGCTCTTGAGGATGCATTGACCGATTGGCGCCTGCGCATCGATGGTGACGCATCTGCGACAACACTTGCCCCGCTATCCAAGCAGCATCTCATCACGATCAATAATTATCTGGAGACGCACAGCGTCGTTCTCGCACACGCAATCACTAATACAACGGTAACCAGCAGCACCATCAGCGGGTATGCCGCCGACGTTGCATCCGCCAAAAATAGCATTACTACGGCGCTCAGCGCCCTCGTGAAAGCTGAATCCGCGCGCGCAAGCGCCGAAAAAGATCTTGCGCTCGCACGCGCGGGGTCACGCAGCTCCGATATAGCTGCCGCGCGGGCAGATGTCATGAGTGCGCGTGCACAACTCACCAAGACCCGCATCACCGCGCCGTTTGCAGGCACCATTACGCGCGTTGATCTGGAGCAGGGCGAAGTCGCCCAAGCGGGAACGGCGGTCATATCAATGATCGGCGGCTCATTCCAGATCGAGAGTTTTGTACCCGAAGTGAATATAGCGGCGCTTGTGATCGGCGACGAGGCGAAAGTGCTGCTTGATGCATATGGAACAAGTGTTCCGTTTAAGGCTACAGTAATCGCCATCGACCCCGCGGAAACAATTCGCGAAGGTATTTCAACGTATAAAACCACGCTGCAATTCACAACAAGCGACGAGAGGATCCGCTCGGGCATGACCGCAGACATTTCTATCATTACCGAGCGCAAGCCGGACGCCATCGTGATTCCCCTTGGCGCAACAACCAAGCGGGGCGATACGACGTATCTCAAGATTTTTGAAAACGGTGTGGTGTCTGAGCGAGAAGTTGAGACCGGTCTTACATCATTGGGTCAAGTGGAAATTGTGAGCGGGCTTTCAGAAGGTGAGTCGATCGTGCTGAATCCATGAACATCCTGCTAAACATACAGGTTGGCTGGTATCTTGCGGTACGCCAGATAAAGCGCTCGAGCAAATGGACGACCAGTCTCATTATTTTCGTGATGCTGCTCACATTCCTGAATTTGGTCGTTGTCACCGGAGTCTTGGTGGGTATCATTGATGGCATCTCAAATCTCTATCGCATGCAGGAGACAGGCGACGTGGTCATAACCACACCAAAGGATAAAAACTACATCGAGCACAGCCAGCACATCATTTCTTTTTTGGAAACGCTGCCGCAGATTGAGCGCATGAGCCCGCGGTATACCGCCGCGGCGCAACTCGAGGCAAACTACAAAGAGCGTGCCGATGCAACCGAAAAGGCAAACATGACCGGCACGAGCATCGTCGGCATCGATCCGGATACCGAAGCGGCGTTCTCTCATCTTCCCTCATTCATTCGCGAAGGCAGCTATTTTGAGCCCGACGACTACGATGCGGTCATTATTGGTCCGCAGCTCATTGATCGATATTCCTTTGGTGGTGACGTCCCAGGATTGACTCCGCTCAAAAATGTCTACCCCGGCACCATGCTGCGGCTCACTATCGGCGATATCGAGCGCGAGGTGGTTGTGCGCGGTATTATAAACACCACGGCAAATTCCCCGCTTGCGACTCGTGTGTTTATGCCGGCACAAGAGCTGCGCGAACTTATCGGGCGTGACGATTACAATGTCAATCAAATCGCACTGCGCCTCCGTCCCGGCACCGATGCTGTGGTATTTCGCGATCTCCTCATCCGCAGCGGTGTGAATGAGACCGCGGTGGTGCAGACATTTGAGCAGGCAATCCCGAATGGCGTCTCTGAAGTGCGGAGCACGTTTGAGCAAATGGGCAACGCCATCAGCTCGGTAGGTTTGGTGGTTGCCGCCATTACCATTTTTATCGTCATTTTCATTAACGCACTGACGCGGCGCAAATACATCGGTATCCTCAAGGGTATCGGCATATCGGGCGGAGCAATTGAAATCGCATACGTGTTTCAATCCGTGTTCTATGCGCTCATTGGCTCTGGTATTGGTCTGGCGATTTTGTATGGATTTCTTGTCCCCTATTTCAATGCGCACCCGATCGTGCTCCCGATCAGCAACGCGATTATTGTCGCGCCGGTCGGAGAGACTTTCTTTCGCGTCGCACTCCTGGTCGTTGCCACGATCATCGCCGGCTACATTCCGGCTCACATGATCGTCAAGAAAAACACCCTCGATTCCATTTTGGGTCGTAATTAATCTCACTACCGGATATATGACTACCATCCTCGAAACAAAAAGCCTCGTAAAAACCTTCAAAACCGGCGACGTAGAGACGCGCGTGCTCAAGGGTATCGACCTCTCGGTGAAAAAGGGTGAATTTCTCGCAATTACCGGTCGCTCTGGAGCCGGAAAGTCGACCCTGCTTTATCAAATGAGTTTGCTTGATGATCCGACTTCCGGAGAAATCTGGATAGACGGGCGGGAGGCGCACACCATGTCTGAAAAAGAGAAGGTGCGTTTCCGACTCTATAAATTTGGCTACGTGTTTCAGGATTATGCGCTGCTGCCCGAGCTCACCGCACTTGAAAATGTGGCGCTCCCTTTGTTTATGGAGCAGTATAGTCTGGCTGCGGCGCACAAGCTGGCGGAGGATGCACTCACCCATGTCAATCTCGGACACCGGCTTCACAGCGTTCCGAGCAAGCTCTCGGGTGGCGAGCAGCAGCGCGTATCGATTGCGCGCGCCATCGCTGAAAAGCCTGACATTCTTTTTGCTGATGAGCCAACCGCGAATCTCGACCGCGAGTCATCGCGGGGCATCATGGACATGCTTATTGACCTTCACAAGGGCGGGCAGACAATCATCATGGTCACCCACGAGGAAGAGTATTGGAAAATTGCTGAGCGCGTCATTGAAATTGATGACGGGCGTATTGTGGGGCAAAAGTAGGCGGTCTTGCGTTAACTCTTCGTTTGAGACAATGCGACTGCCGCATCAAAATTATCTTCCGGCGCCATTGTGTTGCGCTTTTCGTATCCACATCGCTCACAGCGGTGTGTGAGTATCCATTCATCGCCCACGCGCTCGACAGCAGCGGGCTTCATCATCCCCTTGCATGCGGATGCACGATCACCGGGATGCGTGTCCACATGCTTACTCCACAAGCATTTCGGGCAGTGATTTGTGTAACCATTGCCTACAACGCTCGCACCGCAATGCTCGCATTGAAAATCTTCAACAGTGCGCGTAAATGACATGCCTGTACCTTATCACTATCTAATGGTGATACTCAACTCTTTCACTGCTTCGCTCTGTAGCGCACGCACATCCGCTGGAGTGCACGCAAGGCGGAAGTGCATCTCACTCTCACCAAATGACGCGGGGACATGTACAAAATAGGTGCCGCTATTGCCGCGCCCGCGCAACGTGTTGTCTGCCGATAGTTCCACAAGCTCACATGGTCTTCCCGAGGAAACACCAGTCGCCGCCCAAATAATCACAAATGAATCTCCCTTGTCGACTGTGTCCGGTGCAGCAAAAGAAATAATGGGGTGCACGATTGGCGCTGCAACCGGCTTGGATATTGCGGGTGTAGCTGCCGGCGCCGTAGGCGCCGGCGATGCGGCACCGGGAGCCGTCGGCGATTGAGCATCCGATCCCTGATTGCCCGACCCACTAAACAAGCGGGACACCAAGCCGAAAATTGATGTGAGCAAATTTGGTGAGCCACCCGCTGCACTAGGGGAATACGAGGAGACGCCAGACACGCCCGGACTGCTCCACAAGCCACTCATGTACGTTCCTACGTTCGCCGCAGTATCTGACCAATAGCCACCCCTTCCAGTATTCGTAACGGGCGCATAGGGAACCTCGCCGCTTACTTGCGGGGCGACAGCTTGATTAAACCAACCCGCATGCTGCGCGGTTTCGTGTGGTCGCTGCAGAGAACCAAAATACTGAAAGAGTTTCCCTTGCCGCGTTACTTGGATGACGGCTTGCAATGCAGACTCAGGGTTCCTCACGTCTTGCATTGACCCTAATCCATATTCACCCGGACAGAATTGTAAAATGCCGTAAGAGCATTCGCTGGGAGCAGCGGCATTAACATTAAAACTGGATTCTTGCTTTGCAATCATGGTATACAATCGGCCCCATTCCTCAGCTGATCCGGAACGCAAAAGACCCAAACTTTGGAGCCGCGGGTCTGCATACCCATCGAGGCCGGCTGCTCGCGCCGCCTTAACTGCATGTGCATAAAAAGATACCGGGTCGACCTGACCACCCGCGCCAACGGGTATCGGTTGCGCACTCAACTGCGCCACCAAGGAGGGTCCGGGTGTCACTGATCCCGTCTCTACGGTAAACCCAGTGACCGCCGCGCGGCAGGTGTTTTCGAGGGCGCAAAAATATTCCGGGATTACTTGTGCCTTGGGTTGCGCCGCCTCCTGCATAGTTACAATCGAGTTGGCGAATTTTCGTGTGTCGAGATTGTATATGCCAAAACTCTCGCTCCGTAAGGTTCGTTTGATTGGTTCTGCCGCCTCTCTAATTGCAGCTTCATCTCCTGTTGCAATTGCATCTAAAAGCTTTTGCTTCTGAGCGGGTGTTGACCGTTTATCAAGTTCATCGAGATATTGTGATGGAAATCCCGCTCCCACGAGTGCCCGCTGAATTTGCCCCTTACTAAGCGACGGCAATTTCGCGCTCTCAGGGATTGCCTGTGCCTTAAATGCTTCGGCAAGACTCTTGAATTTTTCTTCCACCTGTCTACCAGTACCACTACTTAGTGCGGCTGCAATTTTTGAAACTGTGTCTCCATCTTTTTTCGGTATTTTTGTCCCGCAGTTTTGTTGGTTTTCGTTACATATGCTGATAGAGCCGATCTGCCCCGCATCACCACAGGAAGACACAACTCTGATGTTTCCATCCTTGATGGTAATTTCGTCGTTGGTCTCTTTATGCCGGAGCTCAGGCGTCTTATCGGGACTGGTGTCTGCGGGAACATTCTGTATGGCAGTATTTGGCGCTTGCGACTGCTGATCCTTAGGGTGCGTTGCGCGCACGCTATCGATATATGCCTGACATTCCGGAGATGCTACCGCGCCCACCGCGAAGGGCAGAAAGAGCACCCCCACAAGTGTGAGTACAATGAATCGCATCTCTAAATTATATCATCACAATTGCGTGGTTATTTGAGACTTCCACAACACCGGTGTCTACTTCGAATGCACGCTGCTCGCCTTTCGCATCGCGCACGCGAATAGTACCCGCTTTAAGTGTTGAAACCAGTGGCTCGTGGTGTGCAAGAACAGTAAATTCACCGTCCGTGCCAGTGAGCGTCACCGACTGGGCTTCGCCATCGAATTTTGTTTCCCCTACCGAGGCAATCGTAATATGTAATGTTGCCATAAATATAAAGGTGCCACCTTTATAATGCGCCTTTCATGTAGAAGTCTTGCTCATTGCGATCGTCGTGTTTGCCGTCGAGAATTTCTCCAAAGGCGCGTACGGTATCGGCAAGCGGCACGTACTTGCCCGGCTTGCCAGTAAATACTTCGCCGACGAAAAATGGCTGGGAGAGGAATTTCTGGATTTTGCGCGCGCGATACACAAGCTGCTTATCTTCATCAGAAAGCTCTTCGATACCGAGAATGGCGATAATATCCTGCAGGTCTTTGTAGCGCTGAAGCACGCGCTTTGTTTCGTTCGCAACGCGATAATGCTCTTCGCCGACAATTTCGGGCGCGAGCGCTGTCGAGCCGGATTCCAAAGGATCGATTGAAGGATAGATACCGAGCGATGCGAGCTGGCGTGAAAGCACGACGGTAGAATCAAGATGGGAGAACGTCGTCGCCGGAGCTGGGTCGGTGAGGTCGTCGGCGGGCACATACACAGCTTGCACGGAAGTAATAGAACCCTCTTTGGTGGAAGTAATGCGCTCCTGCAGGAGCCCCATTTCCTCAGCGAGAGTCGGTTGATAGCCGACAGCAGAAGGCACGCGACCGAGGAGCGAGGATACTTCGGAGCCCGCCTGCACAAAACGAAAGACGTTGTCCATGAAGAAAAGCACGTCTTTGCCGCCTTCGTCGCGGAATGCTTCCGCCATCGTGAGCCCTGAGAGCGCGACGCGTGCGCGTGCGCCAGGGACTTCATTCATCTGTCCGAATACAAGCGCTGTCTTTTCGAGCACGCCAGAATCCTTCATTTCGTGATAGAGATCGTTGCCCTCGCGCACACGCTCGCCGACACCTGCGAATACTGAATAGCCGCCGTGCTCTGCCGCGACGTTTCGAATGAGCTCCTGAATGAGCACGGTCTTCCCCACTCCTGCGCCGCCGAAAAGACCGACCTTGCCACCCTTGATGAATGGAGTCATGAGGTCAATTGCCTTGATGCCTGTTTCAAACACTTCCGCTTTTGTCGCCTGCTGGGTGAATGGCGGCGGATCGCGATGAATAGGCAAGCGCTCGGCTTTCTCCGAAACATCCGGCTTTCCATCGATGGCATTTCCAACGACATTAAACATACGCCCGAGCGCACCTTTGCCAACAGGGACGGAGATGGGCGCGCCGGTGTTTTTCACCTCCAAATTGCGCGGCATGCCCGCGGTATCATTCATCGCGATGCAGCGCGCGCGATTGTAGCCCAAATGCTGTGCCACTTCGAGTACGATGGTGCGGTTCTCATGCTTCACCTCAAGCGCGTGCTTGATGGCAGGAAGCCCCTCGTCGAAACGAACGTCTACGACCGGACCGATGATTTGTGTGATGGTGCCTTTCATGGTTATTTAACTGCATTATCAATTTCTAAAATACTACTGCGGTGTGCCCGGTCTCGTCGTGCAAGAGTCAGGAGCATCACAACAAATCCAACCGGTCCGCCAAAAAAAATAAAAGCAAAAAATACGCCAGCTACTGCCCACGCTGAACCAGCTTCACTGTGGGTGAAGCTCGATGCAATGTAAAGTGTGTCAATTGTCGCAATTACAGCTGAAATTGCGAGAAATAGAGGGAGGATCAACATGGCTCTCAACGCTCCTGACTTCATGTACCCTGCACACACTCCACCAAAAATACCCCCAAGTATGTATGGGCTGCCGTGCACTGCAATCATTCTAATTCCTTCTATTTCCATACTTATTTACCGCATTGCTTCGATGCCGCTCGTTATTTCGGTGACTTCACGAGTGATGGCGGCTTGGCGGGCTTTATTGTACGCCAAAGTGAGCTCTTTGCCTACTTCCTTCGCTTTGTCGGTGGCGTTTTTCATCGCCACCATGCGCGCGCTGTGCTCGGATGCTTTTGCCTCCAAGAGCGCGTGGAACACGGCGATGTTGAGAATTTTTGGCATGATTGCATCAAATACTTCGCCTGCGGAGGGCTCGATGGTATAGACCGGCGGATGCGTCGGGTCGGAGCGCTTGATGCCGGCGTATTTGCCTTTGACCGGCGCGATACCAAGCACCATTTCCTCCATCATTTTTTTGGTGATGGGGAGAATCTGGCGCGCGACAGGCTTCTGCTCGAAGGTGGAGAGGAAATTGGTGTAGATCATGATAGCATCACCCGCCTCCCCGCTTTCGCGCCACGCAAGAATATCGTCCGTAATTGCGCGCATGTCCTGCTCAGAGACGCCATCGCTCACGTTTTCCTTGCGATCACGCACATCGTATCCGCGGTTCGCGAAATAATCCGCGCCGCGGCGACCGATGCAGAAAAATATCGTGTTTTCTTTCGTGAGCTTGCGCTCGGTGAGCGCGCGCTCGACCTGCTTCACCGCGGCGCTATTTAAGGCGCCCGCGAGACCCCTGTCGCTCGTGACCACAATCACCACTGTTTTCCCTTCCCGTTGGCTCATGAGAGGATGCAATGTCACTTCATGGCTGCTCGAGATGCGTTCGAGAATAGAAAGCGCGGCGGCGGCGTAGGGGCGCGCGGCAAGGGCGCGCTCCTGAGATTTGCGCATCTTGACCGCTGAAACGGCTTCCATCGCGCGCGTCACTTTCCGCGTCTTTCCCACGGATAGAATCTTTAATTTTATGTTTTTAAGTCCTGCCATAATTACTGGATCATTGTTGTACCGCCATGCCGCGCGGTGCCCATTCGTACGTAATCAGCTTTGCATTCATTCATGAGCTCACGCAGCTCTGCGATTCTTTTATAGGTCTCTTGGATATCTTTTAAAAAGGCCTCCTTGTGCGCTTCGTTGGATTCCTGCTCCATTTTCTGTTTTGTGTCTGCAATATTGGATTCGAGCACTGCAATGTTGCTCGCAATTATTTTCATGGCTTCTTCCGCTGCAGCCTCATTGCTTCCTGATGGTGCCTGCAAGCCTTCGCGAGGATTCATACGTTTACTTCATTAACTCTGTGTGCGTTTCCGCAAACATTTCGAGCGCTTTGTTGAGCAAATCTTTTGCACCATCGCTAATCGCTTTCTCTTTTCTGATGGTATCCATGATGCGCTCGTGCTGCCCATCAAGATACGCGAGGAGTTTCTCCTCGGCTTCGTGCAGGCGCGCGATAGGCACTTTGTTGAGATATCCATTTACTGCCGTGTAGAGCACCACCACCTGATCCTCAAATGGCATGGGCTTCCCCCTTCCCTGCTTCAATATTTCAACCATGCGCCGACCGTCATCAATGCGCTTCGCCGTCTCTGCATCGAGATCCTGCGCGAATTGCACAAATGCCTCAAGCTCACGGAATTGCGCAAGAGAAAGGCGCAGCGTGCCGGCAACTCCCTTCATTGCTTTCGTCTGTGCGGCAGATCCGACACGCGAGACGGAGATACCGACGTCGATAGCAGGGCGAATACCCTTGTTAAAGAGCCCGGCATCGAGATAGATCTGTCCGTCGGTGATTGAAATGACGTTTGTCGGAATGTATGCCGATACGTCTCCTTCTTGCGTTTCGATAATGGGAAGCGCGGTAAGCGAGCCTCCTCCTTTTGCATCCGAGAGCTTTGCCGCGCGCTCGAGCAAGCGCGAGTGCAAGTAGAAAATATCTCCCGGATATGCCTCGCGACCCGGCGGACGGCGAAGAAGCAGGGAGAGCTGACGATACGCGACCGCCTGCTTTGAAAGGTCGTCATAGATTACCAGCGCATCGCGCCCCTTATCCATGAAATATTCTCCGATTGCAGCGCCAGCAAACGGGGCAAGAAACTGAAGTGCCGCCGGAGCTGACGCAGGAGCATCAACAACGATTGTGTATTCGAGAGCGCCGCGCTGCTCGAGCTCTGCCATGATGCGTGCCGTTTTCGATTCCTTCTGCCCAATAGCGACATAAATACAAATCGGGCGCGTCTCTTTCGGTTCGTGTTTCTGGGCAATGATCGTGTCGATCGCGATCGTCGTCTTACCCGTAAAGCGATCGCCGATGATAAGCTCGCGTTGCCCGCGCCCTATGGGAATCATGGCATCGATTGATTTGATACCGGTTTGAAGCGGCGTACCCACCGATTTACGTTCAATAACACCATACGCTTCGCGCTCGATGGGTGTAAACTTTGTGTCTTTAATCGGGCCCTTGCCGTCAATCGGCTCGCCAAGTGCGTTGACCACGCGCCCCACGATATGCTCGCCCACAGGAATAGAGAGCACACGCCCCGTAGATTTCACGAGCATGCCCTCGCGCAAACGACTGGTATCACCAAGCACCACCGCGCGTACACCGTCCTCTTCAAGATTTAATATGAGACCGTAGAGCAGCCCTTCTGACTCCAGCGCGTCCTTAAGCTGCTTGCCATCACTCTCCTCAAATTGCACCACTTCCGACATAAGCGCCTGCTCCAAGCCGTCAATGGAAACAACACCATCGCCCACTGCGGTGATACGCCCCACATGCTCACGCTCTTTGCTTGGGGCAAAGTGCTCGATCTCCTTTATGATTTTTTCGATCATTGACGATTCCATATTGATTTATCGGATTATGCTTGCATAGAGCGACATCAGATGCTTTTTAAAACTATTGTCGATGAGTGTGTTGTGCGCCTCCATGCGCCAACCGCCAATGAGCGTGTCATCGAGGCGAACGTGCACCGCATGCGTATCAACACCGAGCTCTTTCATCTGCTCGGCTGCCTCTCGTTTGGCATGCGCTGCGTCACGCTCATGTGCAACGCTTACTGCTACTTCGTGCCGACGCTTGTGTGCCGACTCACGCCGATCCAAAATTGCCGGCAAGCGTGCCATGACGCCATGCATACCACGCGCCTCGGCATAGCGCTTGAACGCCGCCACGGCCTCCTTGGGATTAGCGCCGCGTTCAGTCATGGCAATCAATGCGTCTGCGTAGATATCAGTTTTCATACCGGGATAACGATTATGCACTGTGCTTACGCAATAATTTTTCGGCAGCGAGCACAGCCGCACGCGCAATCTCCTTCTCGCTCGCCGAACGAATTTCTTTTGCCTCGGCAAACGCACGCATACGTGCCTCTTGGATGCCGGCATCGGCGCGGCGTTGCGCCTCTTCAAGAATCGCGGCACTCTTTTCCTCGGCGCGCGTGCGGGCCGTGGCATACATGGATTCTGCTGTATGCGACGCTTTCGTGATGATTTCCTTTCCCTCGCTGTCGGCAGCAGCAAGCTTTTGTGCAGCCGCATGCGCCTCCTCGACCCCGCGTGCAATAAGAGCACGGCGCTCGTCGATCATTTTCAAAACCGGCTGATACAAAAATTTCCACAGCACCAGGAGCACCAGTGTGAAATTGAAACCCTGCGCGAGCAGCAGTTTCCAATTGATGCCAAATGTGGTGAGGAGTTCTTGCATGGTACATGGGAGCAGAGCGTTCAAGCATTTTTAAAAATGTCTGCACGTTTTGCGACTGCCTATACGAACTTCACAATAAACCCGACAACAAGTGCGAAGATCGCGAGTGCCTCCGTAAATGCGATACCAACGAACATCATCGCCTGAATCTTTCCTGATGCCTCAGGGTTCCTTCCCATGGCCTCAAGTGCCTTTGAAACGATGAGTCCGATGCCGATGCCGGGACCCAAGACGCCAATGCCGACCGCAAGCGCCATACCCAGTGTTTTTGCTGCTTCTAATTCCATAAAGATTATGCTAACCATTAAAACAATGTCATACACTGTAGCATATTATTGTCGCCATACACATGGGCACATGTATTGACTCTGCTTCAAGATAGTTGTATTATTTTTAAGGATTCACCGAGGAGATCGGTACATGCGGAAGCAATCGTTCGACGTTGGTGTCGACACTACTGATATAACAAACTCGCCGACCTACCGCAGGAAAAAGCCAATGCATTGTCAAATCTGTGCCGAGCAGGGCGTGCACACTCGACTGAATGCCTACAATCATACGGGTTCGTGCCTGCGACATCCTCTGCCGAAAGCAGAACGACACAAGCCTTTCGAACTCGTTGGTGTCGTCTACAAAAAAGGCAGGAGGCTTAAACCGATTACTGAAGAGTAATCGGTTCTTTTTTTAATGCGCCTCTGTTATTGCAAGCTTAATGAAGAAGAGTGTTAGCAGTGCAAAAATTGCCGCCTGAATAAAGCCAACGAAGACTTCAAAAAGCATGAGCGGTACCGGCAGTACGTACGGCACAAAGTATGAGATGACGACGATCAGAACTTCGCCGGCAAAGATGTTTCCGAAAAGACGAAATGAAAACGAGATGAGGCGTGCGATTTCTGACACCAGATCGATGATGCCGATGAAAAATCCCATGATCGAGTGGAAGTTGATAAACTTGCCTGCATATTTCCACACGCCAATCGTCAAAATACCTACAATTTCAATGACGCCAAAGGAAATAATCGAAAGTGCGAGTGTCATGTTGAGATCGGTATTCATCGAGCGAAAGAGCGGTATGAATCCCCCGCCCTCCTCAAAAAATCCGACGCTGCCAACACCGGGGATAAATTCGAGCAGATTGGCGGTAAAGATGAATAGAAAAATGGTCACCAAGAGCGGCAAAAATTTGCGTGCCATGTCGCGGCTCTCCAGCGTCTCGGCAATGTAATCATACACATACTCAAGCAGCGCCTCGAAAAGCGTTTGTATGCGGCTGGGTACGAGCTTCACCCCGCGCCCCACCATGACGCCAATAATTATGAGGAGTGTGACAGCCACCCAGCTCATCAAAAGCGTGTTCGTGATCGGCAACCCTAAAAATTCGCCCAGTCGCTCTGCGACAAGCGAAATATGTATGCCGCCGCCATGTGAAGCGGGAGCCACATGTTCCACGGCGCTTGCGGTATTCGTTGCGGTATCCATCTGCCCGATTGTAGCGTAATTTTCACAAAAAGCATGCGCCCGCGAATGAATCGCGGGCGCCAAGCATCATTAGTCCTCTTCGCCAGAGGATCTGAAGAGCAGTACCCATGGGATGCTAAGAAGTATCAACAAGCCGCTCACCGATACAACCATATCCATCTGCACATCGGTATGCGGAATTTCCGATTTAGAAAGAAACGCAAACGCAAGAATCAGTACTGTCGGGGGCATGAGCCAAAAGCGGCTCTTCGCCAGCAAGATCACGGACAGGACATACGCCGCCCAAAGCCAGTAATCCTGCCATGGCAAGCTCAAAAACGTTTGGTTGAATTGCTCCATCTTCGCCTCTCCTTATGCTGGAAAAACTGTACAACATACACTCCTACAGCGCAAGGCGGTAGATATCGAAAGAATTCTCCCCCTCAAACATGTCAGAGGGGTTAGGCAAAAACAGACGCGGGCGGGCGAGCTCGGAGGTCGCGTCATTGATAAGTCGATGGAATACATCGAATTCTTCTTTGCACTTCGCGTATTCAATCACATAGCGACGCATCTGCGGTGAGCCATCTTTATTTTTCCGTTTTTTACACTCATGCAGAATGAACCGCTTCACCGGCTTATTAAATTCCTGCTTCACGGTGTAGTAATTGAAAATCGCTTGAATCACGAAGAGTGTTTTTTGTGCGCCAAGCGCACTGAATGAGTCGACAAATTTATGGTCAACGATGTCCACTGCTTTCGGGTCCCCCTGAGAGCGCACTACCAAATCTGAAATGGCTTTCACGGGAAGCGCGAGCTCTTCTACGGTGGCAATCGCCTTCATCTCAACAGCGAGCACATCGTATTTCGGCGGACGGGCGAGATAAAAGGAGATTGCCTGCAGATACTCTTTCTCCATCTGCTCGCGTTTCTTTTTTCTGTCTGCAGCGCTCTCACCCGATTTTCCAAAATTAATTTCAAAGTCCGGCACGGCGCGCAGATAGTGCAGCCCCAGATCTACCGCGCCCTCCTTCCCTATGCCGCCATAAAAATGCTGGAGTGCGACGTGCCCCGCCCGCCCCACAACAGATGCGGGACCAGACGGCATATCGCGTATGTTTTCGACATACCGCTTGTACCACGCAAGCGGATTGCGCAAAAACGCCATGAGCGACGAGTGGCTCCAGTGGCTAATCGGGAGCTTGGGATGCTCATGCGACATGCCACGACTACCTTTCATCACGCGATTGTACCATCTCTACTTGCAAAGCTTGTAGCACACTCAACCTTGCAAGAATTTTTACGAGGAGTAGGATAGCCAACGGTTTTGATCTTTTACCATAGAGAGGTTGCATGAGCAAAAAGACGGAGTGCTCGAAAAAGAAATATAAAACGCCAGAAAAGGCGCTTTTCTTTTCTATATCGGGTATGCGCGGCACCGGCAGAACGAGAGTATTCAATCGCCTGAAGTTTCTCTTGCCCGAGACTTTCCCACGAAAGTCTTTTGTGTTTCTGGACGATCCGTTCAAGGAATTATCGCATCCACTCTTATGGGCGGACAATGAACGCATGTTGCATCCCGTGAGCAGGCTCTTTAAATGCTGGGCGCATTTGAATGATTTCAGCTTGAAAAAACTTTTGCCTGCACTCAATGCATACGATGTGGTTGTTACCGACGGCTACGGTCTTAATGCGGTTTTGTATGCTACCGCATGCGACAACTGCGCAAAGACAGACGCAGACGTGCTTGCGATGCATCATCGCATCGTCAAGGCGCGTGTGTGCGAACAGGGTATTGATCCTCCTGAGTATTTCCTGACCCGAGCCGATGTTGGCGTCGTCACCGAATTCCTGCTTGATGGAGCATGTCCCGGATTGACCAGAGATCAATGTCGCGACTTCATCCTAAAAGAAGAGTCCATCATCGACTCCTACTTTGACGAGGACAGCGGGCAAAAAAAGCCTCACATACTTGATGCCGCCTTGTCGCTGGAAGCCATGTGCGAGAATGTTGCGCATGTGGTACACAAGCGTTTAGCAGATTGACGCTCGACCACACCACTTTATCCCGCGCCAGATACTGGCGCGGGATTTACATTTTCTACAAATCAGTTCCTGAATAGGAAAGATTAAGGCTTTTGTTGCACAGCGGAAAATCGGGAACGATGTTGCCGGGACCAAGCTCGCCAAAAAGCGGCCAATTCATGAATGATGGATCAGAAATGGCACAGCGCTCAATGCGACCGTTTGTATCGAGAGATACCCAATCGATAACGCCACCACGGAATGATTCAGCCCAGCCAAGTGCGCTCCCCTGCTTTGGTTTTAGCGGCGTCGATACTGCTCCATGAGGCACTGTTTTTATGCAGGCACGTATTAGTGCGATTGATTCGTGTAGCTCGAGTACGCGCACTGAGAACCGAGCGCGCACGTCGCCTGCTGTTTTCACTGCAACCGTCAAAGGCAGTGCGGCGTATGCGGCATACGGATGATCACGCCGCAAATCAGCATCCACGCCCGATGCGCGCGCTGCGATTCCGCGAGCGCCGTAGGCGCGCGCTGCCTCTTTCGAAAGCACGCCGGTGGTTTCAAAACGCTCCATCAGACCATCACTCCCATACGCAATATCAAGAAGTCCTCGTATTTCACTCTCAAATCGCTCAAGTGTTGCGAGCAGATGCGCCTGCCCCTCCTGATCAATATCATGCGCGCCTCCGGGAAACACCGCCCCGCGAAGGAATCGGTGCCCAGTGAGAGCGGCGTGCAGCCGACGCATTTCTTCGGCGATTCTAAATCCCTGCGCCGCAAGAAAAGTAAACCCTGTGCCCATACCACCCACGTTGCCGATATCAAATATGTGCGCCGTCATACGTTCGAGTTCGTTCCACAGCACACGCAGATGCTGTGCGCGCGGAGAGACAGCGGTGCCCGTCACGCGCTCCACAGCTTCACAAAATGCGAGCGAATGCCCTACCGCCATATCGCCGGAAATGCGTTCGATGTACGGTAGCGCCTCTTGAGGGGTCTTGCCTTCAACAAGCTTCTCAACACCTTTGTGCTTGAAGAATAATTTTCCCTCGAGTGAAAGAATGCGCTCGCCGCGCACATTAAAGCGAAAGTGCCCCGGCTCAATGATGCCCGCATGAATGGGTCCTACCGGAATTTCATAGACGCCTTTCCCTTCCACCCGATGCATGGGATACGGCACATCGGCATGCGGCAGCTTGGTATCCCATGCGAAATCTTTTCTCAAGGGGTATGTGTGCTCTGGAATATTTTCATGATGCTCCAAGCGTCGCCAATCGGGGTGCCCCTCGGCAGTGATGCCAAACTGATCGCCGATGAGTCGCTCAAACCAATGCGCCGCCATGATCGTGCGCGTGAGTGCAGGGTACGTCGGATCGTTTTCAGGCAATTCGCTGCGTAGAATTAAAAAACCATCGTGTGCAGAAAATACTGCATGCACGGCAAATACTTTTGCGGCACGGCGTTCATCAGTCGCAAACATGAAGACCAGCGGGCAGCGAGATGCTATGCACACATCTGCCAACACGCTGAGTTGCTCCCGCGGCACGAGCACGGGCTCGTTTGCACGAGGCTTCACGACACCAAGCGTCTCACCTATTTTTTCCAAAGTCATATGCATAGATATATTAACTGCTGAGCGCACGCGCGATGTGCTGCGCCACCGCAAAACCTTGCGGTGTCCAGAGCGCGATGCCGATACTGATCACAAACAGATAATGAAGCGCGATGCCCGCATGCGCGACTGTCCACTTCTCACCGTGCGCGATCGATCCCCTTTCATGATCAGGTGTTTTATACATGAATGGCATGCACTGGCGGATGAATCCCGCGGCAACAATCGTAAGCCCAAACAGCACAAGCACCACCACAAACGGGTGCACGGCGAGCCCGCGTGCCACCAATAGATACTCACTTAAGAAAAGTGGTGAGGGCGGCACCGCCAAGAGCGCAAGTAACCCAATGAGAAACAAGGTGCCGGTATAAGGGAGCGCGCTTAGCACTGCGCCCACATGTGAAAACTTTGTACTCTTGAAACGGTGAACAATTGATGCCGCACTAAAAAATAAAGCCGATTTGGTCAGTGCGTGCGCGACGAGATGTATGATGCCTGCCACTGCAGCAACACCGCCCAGCCCGAACGAAATAGCGATGAGACCCATGTGCTCAATCGATGAGTACGCAAGCAGCCGCTTGTAATCCTGTTGTACCAGAACAAAGGCGGCAGAAACCAAAACCGAGAGCGTGCCGAAGATAATTAATAGCCAGCCGGTCCACACACCATCGCCAAGTGAAAGATCGACAACCATCTTAAAACGCAGTACTGCGAACAACGCAACCGGCAGCAAGATACCTGAAAGTAGCCCCGAAATAGGGGCAGGCGCCGCAGAGTGCGCATCAGGGAGCCATTGATGCATGGGCACAAAGCCTGCTTTGGTGCCATAGCCGATCAGCATAAAAATGAACGCGAGCTTCATGAGATCGGGTGATAGCAATGCCCCTGTGGAGACAAGATCGGTCCAGTTGAGTGTGAGTGCCTCCTTCACATCTGCAAGCTGCACGGCGTAATAGGTGAATAGCAATCCGATGAGACTCAGAGCGATGCCGGTCGAGCACAGTATAAGATATTTCCACGCCGCCTCGAGCGATCCCTGCTTTGCATAAAATGCGACGAGCAATGTCGTTGCGAGCGTCGTTGCCTCCACTGCAATCCACAGCACGCCGAGGTTATTTGCGAGAATGGTTGCGGACATCGCAAGCACAAACAGAGCCAAGAGCGCCGTGTATTGCTGTGCATTCCGCAGCGAGATAATGCCCTCGTGCAATTCCTCATCGAGATGTGGCACGCTCGTCAAAACTGCTGTCCATTGCATGAACGAAACAAGCATCAAGAGCACCCCCGCAGCTGCATCTATGTACCACATGCCTCCGCCGATAAGTGACGCGTGGAAAATTCCTTCCAGACCAAGGTACGCGCCCAGCGCGAATACCACCGTGCTCCATGCATACGTCACCCCAAACAACATGCGCACATTTCTGGTGATAAACGGTAGCGCGCCCCCCAGTGCACATACGCCAAGAAAAATATACGTAGTCATAGCTGATTTCTAACCCACAAGATCCCGCATACGATCGGTGCTGACAGAGTCATGCTCGTGTTGAGCACGATACACCAGCGCCATCATGAGGACAAAGCCGATCAGCACATCAAACAGTATGCCGATCTCCAAAAGAAGTGGCATGCCGTGCACCAGCGCAAGCCCGAATGTAAAGATACCGTTTTCAAGCGTCAAAAAACCTGTCCCCTGCCCGAATAGATCCTTGCGGGTAATGAGCAGCAGGAAACCAATGAGCACGAGTGAGAATGATGTTGCGACGATAATGTATTCCGCTTTGGGAAATGCGTACACGCGCGCTGCCCAAAACGCACCTGCGATGAGTGCCGCTGAAAGAAACGAGAGCACTGCGGGGCGCGCATACGATTCGAGCCGTTGCGATACGCGCGGGCGTGTCGCCGCATGGCTTAGAAAATACGGCACCGCGATAACTTTGACCACGAGCACAAGGAACGCCGATATATACAGTGCTGAATCATCCAGTACGAGCGCGAGAGCTACGGTGAACAGCGCGAGGAAAAGCGACTGCATGCGGAACCACGTGATGAGCGAAAAAAGTCGCATGCGGCTCGACAGCAAAAATGCGGAGAGCAGCATGGCGGACGCAAGCAGTGGAATTATTGGTGGTATTGCAGACATATTATGTAAACGCAATTGCGAGCGCCGCAATGAAAGAGCTGACCGCAACAAGAAATGCCAAAAGTGCGTATTCCTGCATACGATAGAAACGCATCTTCACTACCAGCGTTTCAATGAGTGCCAGTCCGCACGGCGCTACTACAACTTTGATCATGCCTATGAGCAATGCGATTGCTACGGCGCCTAATGCCACTCCGGATACCGTCACATACACAGGCATGGCAATGTTGAGTACCAGTGTTGAAAGTACGATGAGTTTGATTGCAGAGGCATATTCGAGCATCGCAAGATACGGCCCTGAATATTCGAGCACCATCGCTTCGTGCACCATCGTGAGCTCAAGGTGCGTTGCCGGATTATCGACCGGATAGCGGGCATTTTCGAGTAGTGCGGCGAACGCAAGCGCCAGCGCCGCGAGCAGCGTTGGGGCAATTGCATGCAAGGGAAATTGCGAAGCGTTCGCGAGTATGCCTCCTATGCTCCATGAGCCGTATAGTGCTCCTAAGACTGCAAACACCAGAAACAACGTCGGTTCGATGATTGCCGCAAGTATCATCTCGCGACTCGATCCCATGTTGCCAAACGTGCTGCCGGTATCCATGCCGCCGAATACGAGGAAGACCACTCCTAACGCCAACACGCCGGTGATCAAAAACACATTATCGAACGAGGTCAGGAGCGGATTCACCGCGAACGCCGGAATAATGCAGGCGAGTACGACCGCGGTTGTCAGAACCATATAGGGAACTGTGTGAAAGACCCATGTGCTCCATTCCGGTATGGTCATTTCCTTTTTGCACAACGTTGCCAATGCCCAGTACGGCTGAAAGATAGATGCGCCGCGCCGATTTTGCAGCCGAGCTTTTGTCGTGCGTACGATACCGAGAAACAGCGGCGCGAGCGCGAGGAAAAAAATCGGCTGGATGATAAGGAGCGCTATATTCATAAGGCAAAAATGATTGTCGCGATAAGTGTCAACAACACCAGCAACAGATAGACTTGCACCACCCCGCTTTGCAGGCGACGTACGAAATTCGCACCGGCGAGCATCCAATTCCCGATATGGTGATAGAGCCAGTGTTCCCATATTGATTGAATGTTCCATGCTAGCTGTTTGCGGACGATCCACGGGTTCGATGGACTCACCGATGTGCTACTGAATTGCTTGTTCGTAATCAGCAACATGCGGAAGAAAAAGCGGGCGGGTGCCGCAAAACCGGTCGCCGAATATTGCATGCGCGGTGAAAGCGGTGCGCCACAATCCCATGTCCCCGTCGTGCGCATGGAAAAACGCACGCTGCGCGCGATTGCGAACATGAGCAGGACGACCGCAATTGCGGCAACCGTAATGTGCCAAGGATTCAAGAGTGCATTTGGCACAATTGAAAGTGGCGAGAACCATGCGTACGTCTTCGGCATCAACATCGGTACAATCGCAAAGCTGGTGAGAAGCGACAGCGCGGCGCACATCGCGGGTGGCGCAGTGAGCGTGAAGGGAAGTTGCTGAAGATCATGCGCATGCTCAGTGCGAGGTCGCCCGAGAAAAAGCACACTAAATAATCTCACTGATGCAAAGAGAGCAAGTCCGGCAACGAGTGCGACGAGTGCGAGTATTACTGCTGCACCGGTCGCTAGTATTGCCGGTAAGCCACTCATCCCGACCGCGAGCGATTGTACGTATAGCCATTCGCCGAAGAACGCGCCAAACGGCGGCAGCGCTGCGGCAGCAAGAGAGAGTGCGAGCACCACGCCGGAAAATACCGGCCAGACGCGCGCGAGCCCTCCCATCTCATCCAAATCGTGTGTGTGTGTTTCCGAGACAATCGCGCCAATACTCATAAAGAGTCCTGTTTTGAAAAGCAGATGGTTGAGCGCGTGGAGGAGCAAGAATAACTCGACGCTATGCGCAAGAGCCGCGGTAACTGGGGTGGGCACCAGTACGCGCACCATAAGGAGCACCCCTGCTGCAGAAAAAAGCAAACCCATATGCTCGACCGATGACCACGCAAGCAATCGCTTAGCATCGTTTTCTACCGCCGCATGGATGCTGCCGAAGACCGCAGAGACGAGCCCGATCACAATCACCACGAACGACCACAGTGGATGAATAACCGGAAATAAACGCGCCGTTTCCAAAAATCCAAAGAACGCAACAATAAGCATCACTCCCGAGAGTAGCGCCGAGCTATGGCTTGGTGCTTGCGGGTGCGCATACGGCAACCATTGATGCAGCGGCACCAGTCCCGCCTTTGATCCGAATCCCGCAAAGAGAAGCATGAATGCTGTCGCGAGCATCGTTGGTGTGAGTCTTGTTGCAGATTGCACAACCTGCTGCCACGGAGAAAATATCGCTCCTTGCGCAAGCAGCAGAAATCCGGTGAGTAGCGCAAAGAATCCTATCTGGGTCACTACAAAATAGAGAAAACCGGCATAGAGCGATTCCTCACTCCGGTCAGCGACCACCAGAAAATATGCCGCAACCGACATGACTTCCCAGCTGATGAGAAATGCTGCCGGAGAATTCGCGAGCACCACCGCACACATGCCGCTCACGAAAAGCGCAGATGCAGTATTGACCGCGCGCAAAGAAAACGTCGACGCATACCGCGGCAGATATCCAATCGCAAAAAAAGAGGTGAGCAACACACCTAATGAAATACATCCAAAAAAGAGCGCTGAGAGCGCGTGTATGCGCAGCAGCCCATACGCGATAGGCACCGCTTCTGAATTAGCAGTGAGCCCATACACAATCGCCGCCGCCATGCCAATTCCCGCACCCAGTATCATCAGAATCTGTGCGAGTGTATTTCGCTGCGGCAGAGCAACAGCGACGATTGCCGACATGCCGAAGCATGCAAACATGCCATATATATAGTATGTGAGCATTGGATCAACCATACTATTTTTTTCTCCCCTGCTGGATCGCCGTAAGGATGCCCGTCAAAATTTCAGTTGGGGTTGGCGGATCACCCGGAATTTTATAATCCACGGGTATCACGGCGTCAACTGATCCCACCACTGCATATGAATCTTTCCAGATCCCGCCTGTGCAGGCGCCATCACCCACTGCAATCACGATCCGCGGTTCGGGAGTCATGCCGTACGCAGTGCGCAGCGCGTGCTCCATATTACGCGTCACAGGACCGGAGACAGTGAGCACATCCGCATGCCGCGGCGATGCGACAAAGGAAATTCCAAATCGCTCGATGTCGTAATACGCGTTGTTGAGCGCCGTCATTTCATACTCTTCTCCGTTCGTGGATCCTGCGTCGATATGGCGTATGCGGAGCGACCGACCGCCATAAAGCGCTTTAATTGTGTGCAAGAGATTCTCCCCTACCAGAGCATCAGCATCAGATTGCGTAACTGCCGCCGCCGGCTCAGTCTTTATCCCCGTGGAAAAAATGGTACGTAAAACACTCAACATATATAGAGGTGAACCCTACTGTACGCCTAGGCGCATACACCCGCAAGAGAGCGAGAGACACGGGCGGGGGTAGTATCTATCAGTAACTCCGTAGTTGCTTCGCCCGTTCATGCGCACGGATTTTTTCGAGCGCTTTTGCTTCGATCTGACGGATGCGTTCGCGCGTGACGCCGAATTCACGACCAACTTCTTCAAGAGTAAAGCAAATGCCTTCGCCGGTAAGCCCATGGCGGAGTTCCAAAATTTTCCGCTCTTTCGGTGAAAGTTCATCAAGTACGGTTTGAATCTGATCGGTCAAAATGCGATGCGATGCGCTGTGATCAGGTGATTCGATCGTATCATCGGCAATAAAGCTGCCGAGGCTTGATTTGTCTTCATCATCACCGACGGGCGTCTCAAGCGAGACGGTATCCTGACTGATTTTCTGAATCGTATAGATTTTCTCCAATTCGATTCCCATTTCGGATGCCACCTCCTCCGGTAGCGGATCGCGCCCAAGATGCTGGGAAAGCTCGCGCATCTTTTGTTTATATTTCTGAATTGTTTCCACCATGTGGACCGGAATACGAATGGTGCGCGATTGATCGGCAAGCGCACGGGTAATCGCTTGGCGAATCCACCACGTGGCATACGTTGAAAATTTGTAGCCTTTTGTCCAGTCAAATTTCACCACTGCTTTTGCGAGACCAAGATTTCCTTCTTGGATGAGATCGAGAAGTGTGAGGTCGGGCGAACGATTCGCATATTTTTTTGCAATCGAGACAACAAGGCGCAGGTTTGAGCGCGCCAAAATATTCTCCGCCTCTTTATCGCCCGCCACAATGCGCTGTGCAAGCTCCTTTTCCTGTTGTCCATTTAAGAGCGGGTACTGACCGATCTCGCGCAGATACATCTGGATAGAGTCATACGATGCATCGCTGCGGCGATGGTGCAATTTCTTTTTTTCGAGGATCTCATCGGCGGCAGAACTATCCAACATACTCCCCGTCTCAAGCACGTCCACACCAGCAGTGGAGAGGCGTTCATAGAGATCCTCGAGCAAAAGGATATTTTCTTCGATGTTCGGAAACGAGCGGAGAATTTCATCGTAGGTGACATAGCCGCGACCGCGCCCCATGCTAAGCAGTGTCGTGATGCGCTGCTCCTCCCCCTTTGCGCGTTTTACCGGCTTTGCCGCCGGAGCGACTTTCGCCTGAACTCGCGCCTGTGGGGTCTTTGCAGCTGCTTTCTTTTTCTGCGGAGCCTTCTTCGAGCGCTTGGGAGTGCGCGCCTTGCGTACCTTTGCCTTAGGCTTTTTTGCAATCTTCTTTTTTGCCTTCTTTTTTGACGCCATATGAAAAATGTTGAACTATTTCATTGAAAATATGCAGGATAATCACGCTGGTTCTTCCAGCGTGCTATTGGGGCACTCTAGCTCTTTTTTTCAAGTTTTGCAATCTCTTTCGCCAGATCTGTGCATAACTTGAAAGCAGTGTTCTGAGCCTTGGTATCCCCCTCGGTTTCAGCTGCGCGCAGAGCAGCCTGCGCATCTTTCAGCTCGCGCGCCAGACGGTCGCGTGCAATGAGTGCAAATAGCGATTCGATTTCTGTGCGAACCCCTTTTTCGGGCACGTGTGCAAATACCCTCTCTGCCGCAAAGCGTAATGCCTCTTGCTGCTCCTCCGGCAATTCACTAAGCATCTCCGCAGCATCAGCACCTGCTGCATCTTTCAGCAGCGTGTTCATTTCTTTTTTTGTAAACACTGGTGTCTTGAGAGTCGTCTGCCAGAGCACAATGCCACATGCCTGTTTGAGACGCGGTGTCAGTGTTTGAGGCGTTCCGCTTTTCGCAAGCGCACGCGCAGGTGCGGGAGTCTCCTGCTTCCAGGTGCCTTCTGCAAGCTCGGCGCGCACCGCGTCTTCGGATACGTTGAGACGCTCGGCAACCACACCAATAAAATGATCCCTATCAATCGGACTCTTAATCATGGCGATAAAAGGAAGCACCGTGCGACGCGCCGCCTTTGCATATGCGCGCGGCTCGGCGTGCATTTCCTTGAGCGCCGCGAGCAAAAATTCAATAACATGCTTCGCCTCACGAACACGTGCGCGCCACGCATCTTTTCCTTCTTTCAATATATAGTCCGCGGGGTCGTCGCCCTTGGGCAGCTGCGCCACCTTCACATCCATACCCGCCGCAAGTGCCATGATGGCGGAACGCCGTGCAGCTTCGATACCCGCGTTGTCGGCATCGAGCGCGAGCACTATGTTTTCCGAAAAACGCATAAGCAGTGCGACGTGCTCCGGCGTAAGCGCTGTACCGGAAACAGCGACTGCATTCGCCCACCTCGATTGATGCACCGTGAGCAAATCCATCTGCCCCTCCACAAGTATGGAAAAATTGAGCTTCCGCATCGCCTGCTTAGCGCGATCGTATCCATACAACAATCGCGATTTATTGTAGAGAGGTGTTTCGGGGCTGTTGAGATATTTTGGCGCGTCGGTAGGCGGCTCACCTTTCTCTGCAAAAATACGCCCCGAGAATCCCACGATGCGTCCCGCCGGATCAAAAAGCGGGAACATGATGCGACTGCGGAATCGGTCGTACAGACCTTTTTCCGTTTTCTTTGCGAGACCGGCGGTTTCAATTTCTTTGTCTGAAAATTTCTTTTCGCGCAGATGCCCCGTGAGCGCGCGCCATTCTTCGCGCGCATACCCCAAGCGAAATTCGCGAATCGTCGCTTCGGTAAGCCCGCGCTTTGTCAGATAGCTCCATGCCGGATGATCCTCGGTAAGTGCCTCCTCAAAAAAACGAGTAGCAACTTCGTGCGCTTCAAATAATTTATCCGTCACATCGCGTTCACCCTTTCGCTCGAAGACGAGTGGCACACCCGCGCGCTCAGCAAGTATTTTAAGTGCGCCTTTAAAATCAATGCCTTCCATCTCCTGCACGAAGGTGAACATATCGCCACCAACACCGCAGCCAAAACAATGGTACGTACCACGATCAGGCGAGACGACAAACGACGGTGTCTTCTCGTGATGAAAGGGACAGCGCGCTTTATGGTTCACTCCCGCGCGCGAGAGCTTTACATACTGTGAGACCACATCGATGATCGAGAGTCGTTGCTTAATCTGTTCCACCGTGGAGGACATAGCTCCATACTACCAGCTGCGAGCCTATCTAAAGCTAGTTCAACAAGTAAGTGCAACACTTTGAGATAATCAAAGTGCATGAAAT